>CAYJDF010000039.1:0-18619 GCA_964368845.1 uncultured Desulfovibrionaceae bacterium | reverse complement strand
CGGCTTTTAGCTTATCAACAGTAATTTTAGAGCCTTCTTCTACGCGGAATTGCTTACCGCAGGCTTCAACAATAGCATACATGACTTATCCTCCAATACCTCTGCATGACCCATACATCTATGCAAAGGTCAGAAAAGAGAAAAGAGTATTTGCCCTACTTCTTGATCTTTGTCAAGTGTATAGAGCTAAGAATTTTATTAAATATTATTTTGCTGTAATGCCAATAAGTTAACACAGCAGCAAAAAAACTTAAATCAACCTAAAATACATTTTTCAAACGCTGCAAGGCCTCTGCTGTATTAGTAGGACTTGCAAAAGCTGTAAAGCGAGCATAATTTTCACCACTTGGTCCAAAGCCAGCACCGGGGGTACATACCACTTGTGCCTTGTCTAGCACCTGCTGGAAGAAATCCCAAGATGGCATTTGGGTATTGCCTTCGTGAGGTGTTTTTACCCAAACATATGGGGCATGCTCACCGCCATAAACTTGTAGCCCCATATCTTTTAAAGTATTGCGCACACTAGTAGCATTTTGCATATAGGCATCAATAATACCCTTTACTTCGGCTTTGCCTTCCACACTATAAGTTGCGGCAGCGGCCTTTTGGACAATATAAGGGCAGCCATTATACTTGGTGCATTGTCTGCGCAACCACATGCCATTTAAGTCAATACCACTGCCTTTAACTTTTAAGCCTTTTGGAACAACAGCATAGGCACATCTAAGGCCAGTGAAGCCTGCAGTCTTAGAAAAACTTCTAAATTCCACAGCCACTTCTTTAGCACCATCAATTTCATATATGCTATGTGGCACATCATCACTGCAAATATAGGCTTCATATGCTGAATCATAAAGAATAATAGCCCCATTTTTTCTGGCATAGTCAACCCAAGCTTCAAGTGCATCACGCATAAGTACTGTGCCTGTGGGATTATTGGGGTAACATAAATAAATGACGTCTGGCACTTCCTTAGGAAAGTCCGGTACAAAATTATTTTCTGCTGTGCAGGGCAAATAAATCATCTTGTCCCAACGCCCATCTACATACTTGCCCATGCGCCCAGACATGGCGTTTGAGTCGACATATACTGGGTATACCGGGTCAGTTACGGCAATGCGTGCGTTTAAGTCAAAAAGTTCTTGGAAATTACCTACATCGCACTTTGCACCGTCACTAATAAATATTTCATCGGCACTTATGTCAATTTTACGTGCTTTGTAGTCATGCTCCATGATGGCTTCACGCAAAAAAGCATAACCTTGCTCTGGGCCATAGCCTTTGAAATCACCAGCCACACCCATTTCATCAACGGCTACATGTAAAGCTTTAATAACACTTGGCACTAATGGGCGTGATACATCACCAATACCTAATGAAATAACCTTAGCATCTGGGTTACTTTCTTGAAAAGCACGCACACGACGCCCAATTTCAGCAAAAAGATATGATCCTGGAAGATCTGCATAGCAAGAATTTACTTGAAACATGATTTTTTCCCTTTATAAAACTGATTTTATTAAATTATTATGAAATAACTAATAGTTTTCTTACTCAATTTATTAAACTAATTGCCCTTTGAACACTGTAACAGCTTCACCAGTCATGAAAACATGGTCATTATCGGCCCAGCGAATATTTAATATCCCACCTAGAAGATGTATATTAACATCACGCTCAGTTAGGCCAAGACGAGCAGTTACACAAGCTACAGCGCAAGCCCCTGTGCCACAAGCTTGAGTTTCGCCAGCTCCACGCTCCCATACGCGCATGCGCACATTTTTTCTATCTAAAACTTCGATAAATTCCACATTAATGCGCTCTGGGAAAAGCGGATGATTTTCTAATGGTGGTCCAATGTGGCTAATGGGTAAGTTGTCTAAATTTTCACCTTGTATAACAGCATGCGGATTACCCATGGACACACATGATACAGTATAGGTTTTATCTAAAGCTGTCACAGGAATTTCAAGGGCTAAATCACCCTCATATTGTACTGGAATTTCCTTAGGTATCCAGATGGGCTTGCCCATATCAACAGTGGCTGCATGCACAAGATTATCTTTAATATGCAAATCAATATGCTTAATACCAGCCTTGGTTTCCACATCAAGTTCGGCTGTGTTTACTATACCGTGCTCAAAGGCGTATTTAGCTACACAACGTATGGCATTGCCACACATTTGAGCCTCACTACCATCACTATTGAACATGCGCATGCGCACATGGGCTTTTTCCGATGGTAATATCAATACAAGACCATCTGAGCCAATACCCTTGTGTCTGTCACTAACCATCTTGGCAAGGCTTGGTGCATCATCTATTGGTGTGGTGCGTGCATCAATATATACATAATCATTACCGGCACCATGCATTTTGATAAATTGCATTATTTGACCTCTTATAAGAATTCGAATTTTTGTGTCCAAGAGTTATAACCATAATTGTTACGAATAACAACCATCAAAAAATTGCTCTGGATGTATGGTTGCAGTACAAACACTTTAGAGGTATTATACTAATGAAATTATTCCCCATAGCTAAACAATGGTACAGGTCTATTAATAAATGCTAAAAACAAAAAAATTTATTTTTATAATTTTAATTTTTGCCATCTACATTTTTAGCCATCAGTCCTTTGCAGCTGAAAGTCCTGAAAATGTTGGTGATCTTTTTCGCAGCATTGAACAAGGTGGTGCAAGTAATAATAGCTCCCCCCATGAAAGTTTATTAGACACAGGCGAAAGTGTGCAAAGCTTGCCAGGAGTTGAAATAAAACCAGAACAAATGCAAGAGGCCTTCCCTGCACCTTTAACTCAAGAATCTCAGCATATGGATTTTATTCCAGATGCCGCACCTTTATTTCCTGCCTTACCCATGCAAGAAAGCGACATAAATAATAAAAATAAACAAAATCAAACTAAATCCCCATACGTGCCTGCCCCAAAGCAAGTACCCAATGTACAATTAAGTAAGCCTAGTCAAACAAATACTCAGCAAGCTAACCCTGCTTCAACACAGCAGAATATAATATCTATTGAAGAAAAAACACAAAGTGAACAAGATGAACAAAATAACCAAGATAAACAGCAGATACAAACATCCATAAAAAATCCAAGCCTTGAGATGATGATTGGTCAAATGATAATGGCAGGTTTTAGCGGTGGAGAACTTGAAAAAGACGCGACCATATTGAATTTAATACGCGCTGGTAAGGTGGGAGGGGTCTACTTAATAGCAAGCCCAAAACCTAAGCAAACAGGTATTGAGCTTGAGCAAGCAAGCAATCAAATCCCACCCAGCGCCAAGCAAGAAAATATTTATAGCCCTAGTCAATTACGCATATTAACTGCCACCTTACAAGGCTCTGTGACCCATGGTGCTTTGCCATTATTCATAGCTACGGAGCAAGAGGGTGGGACAGTGCAATCACTACGTACTGACTTAGGTTTTAGTGGGCTTAAAGCTGCGGCTAGCTTGGGGCAAGGTAAGGTTGAAGCCACAGAAATTGCAGCTCGTAGTGCTGGCCTTGAAATGGCTGGTTTAGGTATAAATTTCGCGCTAGCTCCCGCTGGTGATGTTAATCTTAATCCACTTAGTGAGGACATTGGTAAGCTTTTTCGCTCCTTTGGTCCAAATCCGCAAGGAGTTGCCGCCCACGTGCTTGCCTTTGGAAAGGGGCTTGAGGCGGCTAGTGTAATACCATGTTTACGCAATTTTCCCGGCACTGGTAGCCGCATGGGAGGTTTTACCACAAAGGCAAGCCTTGGACATAGTCAAAATATTTTATATGATATACCAGACATTGGAGCATCATGGCAAAGCCGAGAGTTAACCCCCTATGCCAAGGCCATTGAGCAAGGCTGGCAAGGTGCAATACAACCTGCCCTTGTATATCACCGAGGTCTTGACGCTTTGCACCCTGCACCATTATCTAAAACTTTACTGCATGGCATTTTACGCGGGCGCATGGGTTTTGACGGCATTATTTTAAGTCAAGATATGCGTGCCTTACAACCAATATATAGTTTAGAAGCCGCAATCATACAATCAATACTGGCAGGAGTTGATATTATCCTTATTACTGAACCAGCACATTTACAAGCTGCACCACAAAATGTATTGGAAGAATTGCCTTTGGATGAACTACTTGGTCAGGGTAATGACTTAACCAAACAGCTTTTAATGCAAAACTTGGGTAAGGCCATGCCAGGCATGGGTTTTGGCGCAAATATTAAACAAAAAATTCAAACTGGTCATGCTGACGAAGCCACAAAAGTATATAATATTTTACTAAATGCAGTGCGTAATGGGCGCATTCCCATGGAAAATATACGTGCATCTTGGCAACGCATACTTAAAGCTAAAAAAACATTTTTAAACGTAGATAAAGAGTAAGACTGAACTGAGGTTAATATGCTATATAAACAATGTCCAAAATGTGATAATTTAATGGCTTGGCATAAGCTTACCTGCCCCCAATGTGAACACAGGGCTATTTCCTTGTCCACCATTAAAAAATATATTGAAAATTCTCGCCTACGTTTGGCCATGCTTTGCATAACTTTAATCTTGTTTGTGGGTCTTGGTTGGTTTGTGCGCATAGAAACTGGCTCGCGTTGGCCTTTATTTTTAGTTTTTTTCTTGGTGGCGCCTTTTGTCCCTTGGATATTAAAACTTGCATATGGACATGCAACCAAGCAAGAAGATAATAATCATTCTGAAAATGATTAAAATATTGTGATTGCAATGCATACTATCAATATGACATTTAATTTTAGCAGACGTAGATTTTTGCAAGGGCTTGGGCTTTTGCCATGGCTTGGTGCACCTTTGTTGCATGCCCATAGTGGCATGGCAGCCGAAGTTCACCATGAACGCATGGTAGACCATGTACCTGCCATACCTGTACTTATGTTTTATCGCATTGAGGACGAACCACGCTTTCCGGAAGATATATCAGTTGCTCAGCTAACTGCATTGTTTAGCTATATGTGGGGGCAAGGCTTTCGACCAGTAAATATTAGTGATATAATCCTTGGGCGTGTGGATGACATTGTACCCAAAGGTTTTAAACCTGTGGGTATTAGCACAGATGCAGCTCATGCCAGTATTATATTTTCTAATCTAACAGCTCCGGATGGGGCTGACGGTCACCCATTAAACAATGCTCAATCTTTTGTGGAGGTTTTGGGGTCTAGCTTGCACGGTATAACTACACCTCGAGCAACATTTTTTCTAAGTATTGGATCGCGTAAGGCCACCAAGGAAAGTTCATATTTTGGTTCTATTATGCCTCTTAAAGACATTGCCGATGTGTTAAGTCCCATGTCTGGAATAGAATTTGCTTATCAATCCCGCTGGCATACGCGCCTAAGCGATTTAAATGAAGCCCAAATGACTAAGGTTATTGAAAACCAGATGGAACATTTTAATCAATTACATATGCTTGATAAAGTGCAAAAAATTATGGCTTATCCTTTTGGGGGAAAACCTAGTGATGAAGGTATGCTAGCTTTGCGCAATGCTCAGTTTTTAGGTGGTGTTTTAACCTACCCTGGAGTTGATGAGGCCCATTATAAGCAAGTGCCCATTTGTGTTTATGATGGTAAACTAATGACTGACCCTTTCCTAATTCCACGTGTAAGTATTGGATCACACGTTTATGCTAAGGGCAATAAACCACTTAAAAATCCCCCCATTGACCCCATTGAAGATTTTAAAAAAGATGTGGAAAAGGGCATCATGCGTCAATATATAAGTAGAGGGAAGGTGTAATCTATGCATATTGTCCTTTTTGAACCAGAAATCCCACCCAATACTGGTAATATTGCTCGCCTTTGTGCAGCCACCAATATCAGCTTACATCTCATTGAACCACTAGGTTTTTCTATTGATGACAAATATTTAAAACGTGCAGGGCTTGATTATTGGCCTTATGCCAAGGTGCAAACATGGCCAAGCTTTGCTAAATATGCCGAGGCTGTGGCAACTACAAAACGCATAGTTTTAACTTCATCCAAGGGTGGTGAGCCTGTACATAAATTTAAGTTTAGCCCTAACGATAGTATTGTGCTTGGGCCAGAAACAAGAGGCTTACCACAAGATATATTGGCCTTAGGCCCAAGGGTGCGCATTCCCATTAATGATAATGTACGTAGTCTCAACCTTGCTACTGCTGCTGGTATAGTGCTTTATGCAGCCCTTGGACAATGTGGCCTGTTGGATGCTTGGTAATGTTTGAATATATTACATGGAGTACATGGCTGCCTGTTCTAGCATTTGCTTTAGATATGCGCATAGGTCATTACATGTTTTGGTGGCGACATCCGGTATGCTATGTGGGAGATTTAATAAATTTTTTTGAAAGCATTGGCCGTAAGCTTGGGATTTATATTGGCAACACATCCGCTGGAGCTTTATGCGTAGCCTTAGTGGTTGGTATTGTGGGCTTTATAGTATGGTGTTTAACTAATATGCCAACAGTAGGTTGGATTTTTAGCATTTATTTTGCCTATTCAGGTCTGGCCACCAAGTCACTGCTTACTTTTTTTAATAATGTTTTGGCAAGCGTTGAACATGATAATATTGAAAATGCCAGAAAATCCGTATCACAGTTGGTTAGTCGTGACACCACTACCCTTGACCGCCATGAGCTTAG
This sequence comes from uncultured Desulfovibrionaceae bacterium, assembly GCA_964368845.1. Lineage (GTDB taxonomy): Bacteria > Desulfobacterota > Desulfovibrionia > Desulfovibrionales > Desulfovibrionaceae > CAYJAD01. The sequence goes on along the minus strand of CAYJDF010000039.1, from coordinate 11,958 downwards.
AAAAACTTTAGCCGATACTTTTTCTGAAAATTATACCGATGCTATAGTTGCACCACTTTTTTGGCTTTTCATAGGTGGCCCTGTGGGTTTATGGATGTATAAAGCAGTTAGCACCATGGATTCCATGTGGGGCTATAAGGCAGAACCTTGGACCGAGCTTGGTTTTGCAGCTGCCAAGTCCGATGATATTTTAGCCTATATTCCTGCTCGGTTAAGTGTTTTTTTCTTATATTTAGCCAATGCATATAAACATATTATTAAAGAAACTGGTGGTAAGTGGCCAGGGTCTGCCTATGTGTTTAGCCAAGCTAAAGGCATGCCAAGCCCTAACTCTGGCTTACCCATGGCGGCCTCAGCTTGGCTTATGAATGCTCGTATGGCTGGGCCTAGTGTTTATTTTGGTGACGTAGTTGATAAACCTTGGCTTGGTCCACCAGAACATGAGGCAAAACCCTGGGATGAGCAAAGATTAACTCACCTTGCAGCTCTCATTAAATTTGCATCCTACGTGGCTTTATACTTTTTAACAGCTTGTTTCATTACATTTTTTGTATTTTTTGGAATGATCTATGGCTAAGCGTTATTTAATCCCGGCCCTTGAACCAAGAGCCATGCATCGCACTGAGGCTAGTATCAAGCGAAGTTTATTTATATGTAGTATGGGCCATGCTAATAATATTGAAATGGCTCGCGGCTTTGTGGAGCAAATTAAAAAAGAATTTTCTGATGCCACGCATAATTGTTGGGCATTTGCCGCAGGCCCTCCAGCAGACACAGCCCAAGTTGGTTTTTCTGACGATGGTGAACCACATGGCACAGCAGGACGGCCCATGCTAACAACTCTTTTACACAGCGGAGTTGGTGAATTAGTATGTGTGGTTACACGCTATTTTGGCGGAGTAAAGCTTGGCACTGGTGGATTGGTGCGCGCCTATCAAAGTTCGGTTGCAGACAATTTATCTACTCTGCCAAGATGTGAGCGCGTCAATAAAATTAACCTGCAAATTAGTATTGGTTACCCCCATGTGGATAAACTCCGCCGCCTTTTACCAAACTTTGAAGCTAACGTACTTAATGAAGAATTTAGCACACAAGCTGATTTTTTGTTATCTCTACCAGAAGAGCATGAACATAGTTTTAAACAAGCCCTTACCAATGCCACCGATGGCACAGTCAAAATTATTTAACATATTAATTTAACAAAATTTTTTTGAAAAAAATAAAAAATATATTTTTTTACATTTTTTTCTTTACAATAAGTCTAAACTAGCTTATCAGTAATCACTCGCATTAAGAAAAACATTTAAGGAGAAAAAAATGTCTAAAACTCATGATAATTTAATGGCAGCTTTTGCTGGAGAATCCCAAGCCAATCGTAAATACCGCGCCTTTGCCGATGTGGCAGATAAAGAAGGCTTACCAGCTGTAGCAAAGCTTTTTCGCGCTGCCGCTGCTGCTGAAACCCTACACGCGCACGCACATTTGCGCCTTGCTGGTCATGTAGGTACAACTACTGAAAATCTAAAAGCCGCCATTGAGGGTGAAGATTACGAATTCACAACTATGTATCCTGAAATGATTAAGGATGCAGAAGCCGAAGGCAGAGCCGATGTTGTAAAGCACTTTGGTTATGTTAATGCTGTAGAAAATGTACATGCTAACCTTTACAGAAAAGCTCTTGAAAACCCAGCTGCCTTAGCCGATGTAGATTACTATCTATGCAAAGTTTGTGGCTATACCCATGAAGGCGAATGTGACAAATGTCCTATCTGTAATGCCGGTAAAGTTGCATTTTTCAATGCCACTGGTGCTTGCTAAGCTTATATATTATTAAATAAGTTATTCCTAAGCCTCGGTACTACATAGTATCGAGGCTTTCAACTTGATGCCCCCCACTACAGGCGTTTGCGCCGCCTAAGGCAGGCAAGCTAACCAATGCCATTTGACGCCTATTTATAAGACTGTTATATTTTTTTTTATGATAAAACACTTTCTTGGAATATGCCTATTCATCATGGTATTTGCAGGTATTTTATTCGTTAATCCATTTCCAAGCCAAGTGCTTCTACTGCTACTTATTTTTACTTTTTTCTTTGTTTTACTATCCATAATCGCAAAAAATATTGTTTTAAGATATTGTTTTATAATTATTTTTTCCTTAGGATTATCTTTATCAATCCTAGAGGGCTATTTTTATGTAGCATTGTATGACAATAAAAAAATAAGAACATTAAATACATCACAAAACCAAGAACAAAATACACTCCCCAACAAATCCCCAGAAAAAAAATTTTCAAAATCACCTCTTACCCAAAATAGTAATGCCGAAAGTGCAGAATTTAACCCAGAGCTTAAACACTCCACAGTACATGCGATACGGAAAATAGACACGCAAAACCTTAGTATTTTTGACGTTAAATACACTCGCAATAGCAAGAAAAAGCGCATTACACCCTACATGCCCAATGCTCAACAGGCCGTGATTTTACTTGGTTGTTCCTTTACTTTTGGGGATGGCATTAGCGATACCGAAACATCAGCCTGGCAACTTGCAAAGATATTAGGAGAGAATTATCAAGTATATAATCTTGGTAGCTCAGGTTCTGCTCCGCATCAAATACTACACAATCTTGAGAAAGATTTACCAAATTTAGAAAAATTTTCTAAATTACATTTTTATTACATAGCCATAGATGATCATGTACGCCGTGTTGGTGGTGCTGCCTCATGGGATAAAGATGGCCCCTTGTATGAAATACAAAATGGCAAGGCTGTGCACATAGGAAAATTTAAGGATGTTTTACCATTTTTTAAGACTTCTAAAGTAGATCAATGGTTAGGCAGGAGTTATTTATACGATAAAATACAAATTCTAGCTGAAAATATCCTTGCTCCTTATGACACAGAGCAAAGACAAGAACTATTTGGCGCGTTAGTACAAGGTATTAATGATTTCATCCACAACAATTACCAACGCAGTAGTTTCACTGTTTTATTATGGCCACCCAATACTGCTGAGTTGACTTCATTAATTAACAATATTTCATCCATAAATTTGGAAAACTACTTTCCAAACTTTGAGCAAGAACGCGAAAAGTATGTTGTTTTTTACCCACACGAAATGCATCCATCAGCCTATGCCAATGGCATTGTTGCTCAAAAATTGGCAAAGCATGTGCGTAATGAAACTACAATCTTAAGGCAAGAAACACCATAGCTTAATCTAAAACATATAAAGACCGCCAGTCTTGATTATCTTTCAGTTCCGGTTGATCTTCTTTTTTTAGCACAAAATCACCCATGACTAAATAGTCCATCTCTGTACGCATAAAGCATAAATATGCATCATCTGGTGTGCATACTATGGGTTCACCGCGCACATTAAAGCTAGTATTTACTAGCATGGGGCAATTATGTTTTTCATAAAAGGTACTGATTAGTTGGTGATAGCGTGCATTGGTAGTTTTGCTAACAGATTGAATGCGCGCTGATAAATCTATATGTGTTATGGCAGGGTAGTCCGAGCGCGTAAAGTATAACCGCTCCCAGAGAGGCAAACTGGCATATCCATCTGGTAGCTCTCGACAAAATTTCTTAGCTACAGGGGCAACTAAAAGCATGTAGGGGGATATGTCCTCCACCTCAAAATATTGCTTGGTATATTCTTCAAGCACTGAAGGAGCAAAAGGTCTAAACCCTTCTCGATATTTAATTTTAAGATTAAGGTGCTTTTGCATATTTACTTGGCGCGCATCACCTAAGATGGAGCGATTACCAAGAGCACGCGGGCCATATTCCATACGCCCTTGAAACCAACCCACCACCTTACCATCGGCCAAGAGATCGGCTACGTCTGCACAAAGATTTGAAAAGTCATCATATTGTCTTGCTTGAGCTTGAAAACGCTTACAAGACCTTGCAATTTCGCCACTATCAAAACTTGGGCCAAGATAAGAACCTTGCATATTATCTTTTGCTATTGAGCCATTAAAATCAAAGGGCAAAGCACGTTCTTTTTCAAGGCCTATATGCCAATAAGCTAAAGCTGCTCCAAGCGCACCCCCAGCATCACCAGAGGCTGGCTGAATCCAAACATTTTCAAAAATACCACTCTTCAATAGCTTACCATTGGCCACACAATTAAGAGCCACACCACCTGCAAGGCAAATATTTTTAGAACCCGTAATCTCTTTGGCTGTTTTGGCAAGGCGCAAGACAATATCTTCGGTCACATGCTGCATGGCAAGAGCAAGGTCCATGTACTCTTGCTCCAATTCCTCTGATTCGGCTAAACGCGGTCCAAGCCCAAATAGCTTAGTCCAAAGCACTTCATCATACATGCGTAAACCAGTGGCATAGGAAAAATAATCCATATTTAAAGCATAAGAACCATCGTCATGAATTTCAATTAATTCATCGCGAATTTTTTGTTCAAAATCCTTTGTGCGTTCACTGTAAGTATCACCATAAGGAGCAAGGCCCATTAATTTATATTCACCACTATTTACCTTAAAGCCACAGTAGGCCGTAAAAGCCGAATAAAGCAAACCCAAAGAATGTGGGAAATGAATTTCCCTAAGGGTAGACAGGCTATTACCTTCACCCTTGGTAATAGAAGTTGTAACCCACTCCCCTACCCCATCAACAGTCAAGATAGCTGCATCTTCATAAGGCGATGGAAAAAAAGCAGACGCGGCATGAGAGACATGATGCTCAGGAAAGTATATGCGTGGCAATAGTTTTTTATCTGGCAAAAACGGTTCAAAACCACGCTCAAGCATGGTGCGCATAAAGAGCTTTTCTTTAATCCATACTGGCATGGATATGAGAAAACTCTGCAAACCTTTTGGCGCAAAAGCGTGATATGTTTCTAATAAACGCTCAAATTTAAGAAATGGTTTATCATAAAATGCAATGGCATTGACTTGTTCAAGACTTATGCCTGCTTCTTCAAGTACATAACGTATGGCCTTACTTGGAAAGTCTGCATCATGTTTTTTGCGCGTAAAACGCTCCTCGTGGGCTGCTGCCACAATTCGCCCATTACAAAGTAAAGCCGCTGCACTATCGTGATAGTAAGCAGAAATGCCTAGTATATAAATGTCTTTTGTCATCTTAAACCTTAAAATAAGGTATAAATAAATGGAGCTACGGCCGAACCACCAGCGAAAATAACCACTGCACCAATTAATAATAAAGCTACAATCAAAGGTAAAAGCCAAAATTTCTTTCTTTGCTTCAAAAAGCCCCATATATCTGATGTAAAACTCATATACACTCCACTAGTATGGATTATCTAAATCTTCTTTGCTAAAGGTATGTTCGCGTATCACAAATGCAGAATTTGACCCTGCACCGGACTTATAGTTTTTCAGCCGCATACTGTCTTTACCCATAACACGCCTCACCATGGCCACAGGCATGAGAATTATAATATAAATAATACTTAGCAATACTTTGGACATAAAAAATCCAAGCACATGTGACAAGCCAAACCATAAACGCGCTGGCCACTGCCAAGAACTTGGCCAAACCATAGCCCATAAAACAATAAACATTGTAGCATAAATGAATCTTACTTCATCAGTAAAAAACCAGATAAGTAAGCTTAAAAATGCAAAGGCAAGAGCCGTATCTCTGCATTGTATGGGAGTAATTTTTTCTTTTAGCATTGTTTTATATAGTTAAATTTTAAAATAAATATTATTATAATTTTACCACACACATTCGCACTGTCATATACAATATGACACATAGCCCTGTCTAGCATTTTATGCTTAGCAAAGTAGCAGGTATCCATGTTTGCTCACATGCTATAATTGACTCAACAATACAACAAACTTTTGTGAACTATTAGTTCATTATCACTTTCAAATTTTACCTTTATATTTAGCATCATAAGATTATACATTTAAACTTTGCATTTGATACTCAACTACATAATTATTTATTCACATACTAAATGAAAACGATGTTGATTTTCAAATATATAACTACCTAGGTTTTTTTATTTTTTATTGAAAAAAGTTTGTTTTTTTGTAATTTTTTTATTGAAAAGTAATTGAAGAAGGGATAGAGTCATTCTTGCTTAACGAGCAATAAAAAAATGGCCTTTTGCCATAAGGAGGAAACATGAACGGATTTTTAAAATTTGCCCTTGTATTTATAGGTGGTGCAGTTATTGGAGCTCTTGGTGCTTCTGCTGCTTCACGTTCAGATGGCGTGCGCCCCATGGCTGCCAATTTGATTAGTCGTGGTATGGACGCTAAAGACGCTTTCATGGGTAAGGTTGAAACCTTAAAAGAAAATATGGAAGATTTAGTTGCAGAAGCACAAACTTCTGCTGAAAAACGTAAAGTACAAAAAGAAGAAGCAGCCAAGTAAAGTATTATGCAATTAAGTATTGTTCACGAAGTTATTGGTATACATGGAAGATTACGTTTACGCGCTAATCAGGTCTTAAGTTTACGCAGTGTCAAAATGATACAACGTAAGCTTGAAGATATTTCTGGTGTATTTAACTTACAAATAAATGCCAGAACTGGTAGCGTATTACTATATTATGAAGATTTCGCAACTCGTGAACATGCACTTGATATTTTAAACATTAGGCATGCCCCCATACCTGACACTATGTCCTTGGTTCCCGCCCAAGGGGGACTTATAAGCACTAGTGCAGGTATGGAGGCTAAGCTTTTTGTTTGGCCTATTGTTCGTTTTGTAGTATTGCGCCCACTAATGCCCATGGCTTTTCGGGTTATTAGTGCAATAAAAAAGGCTATTCCTTATATTTTAGACGGTATTAAGTCTTTATTGCAAGGCAAACTTAACGTGGATGTGCTAGATGCCACATCTATTGCTATTTCACTGTTTAGACGAGATTTTCGCACCGTAAGCCTTTTAACCTTCCTGCTTGGCATGGGTAATGCCTTGGAGGAGTGGACCAGACAGACCTCTCGTGCAAGCCTTGCTCAAAGCCTAAGTCTTGATATTGATACGGTTTGGATTAAGCGCGACAATGAAGAAATTCGCGTTGCTCTTAATGAACTTACCCTTGATGATATTGTAATAGTGCGATCTGGCAGTGTTATTGTGGTTGATGGTATAGTGGTTGATGGCGAAGCCATTGTTAATCAAGCATCTATGACCGGTGAGCCTGAAGGTGTATTTCGTAAAGAAGGTGGCAGCGTTTTTGCTGGAACTGTAGTTGAAGATGGTACATTATTCATTAAACCAACACACATAGGAACTGAAACGCGCCTACAAAAAATTGTTGAATTTATAGAAGACTCTCAACACTTAAAAGCATCCATTGAAGGTAAAGCCATACGCATGGCCGATATGGCCGTTCCCTTTACATTTTTATTAGCTGGGCTGGTGTGGCTTATAACTCGTAATCCCCTACGTGCTGCCTCAGTCTTATTGGTTGATTATTCTTGTGCTTTACGCCTTGCTACTCCACTTGCCATCTTGGCTGCCATGCGCGAAGGAGCCAGTCGTGGTGTACTTATTAAGGGTGGGGTATTTTTAGAAGAGCTTGCTGCTGCTGATACTGTTGTCTTTGATAAAACAGGCACTCTTACCCAAGCAAAGCCTCGTGTAGCTAGTGTAATAGCCCATGGTGATCTTTCAGAAAAAGAAGTTTTGCGCCTTGCGGCTTGCCTTGAAGAACACTTCCCTCATCCTGTGGCACGGGCTGTGGTGCAAAAGGCCGATGAAGAAGGCTTAAAACACAGAGAAGAACACAGTCACGTTGAATATATTGTAGCCCACGGTATTGCTAGCCGCTGGCGTGAACGCCGTGTACTACTTGGAAGTAGGCATTATATTTGTGAAGACGAAAACATTTCCCTAGGACCATTGGAGGCTAAGGCCAATGAGTTGCTTAATGAAGGGTATTCATTATTATATCTAGCCATTGATAGTGAAATTGCAGGACTTATAGCCATTGAAGACACCATACGCGAAGAGGCTCGTGATGTTATTCAAAGCTTATATGCATCAGGTATTAAACGTATTGTCATGATAACCGGCGATGAAGAGCGTTCTGCTAAAAATATAGCTGACCGTCTTGGCATTGATGAGTTTTATGCTAAGATTTTACCTGTGAACAAGGCTGAAATAGTACAGCAAATTCAAGCAAGTGGTGCTAAAGTTATTATGGTTGGTGATGGTATGAACGATGCACCTGCTTTATCATTAGCCGATGTGGGCATAAGTTTACGCGATGGAACAGACCTTGCGCAAGAGGTAGCAGATGTGGTACTTACTCATAGCTCACTTGAAGGACTTGTCATAGCAAGGCAATTGGGCCAAAGAGTGCTTGGTCGTATTAAGTCTAATTTTGGTTGGAATTTAGGGCTTAATTCTGCCTATTTGGTTTTAAGCTTGTTTGGACTTATAACACCTACTATTTCAGCAGTATTACATAATGCTACCACTGTGGGTGTAACAGGTAATGCCATGCGCCCCTTAATACAAGCTAAACCCTTAACCCCACTAACGGAGAAAATGCATGATTGAGAACTATGTAACATCCTTTGTGGACGGTAGGATACGTCTACGCCATCCTATACTAAAAGACCCCCAAATTGTAGAACAAATAAGTTCACTCCTTGAAAATGTACCGGGAATAGAAAGCCTACAACATAATGCCCGTACTGGTTCACTACTACTTGAATATGATTCAGATGTACTAGATAATGATACATTACTAAATATAATGCAGCAAGGTGAGCAATTTATTGACTTAGAAAATTTTAATGCACAAGTTCAAAAACCACTGTGCTGTTTACCAAATAAAATAAAAAGTATGACCACCAGAGAAAAACGTAAAATTTACAATCGTACCATGGCTGTAGCATTGGGTATATCTGCCCTTGCCATTGGGGTTGGTAACGAGCGTGTGCATGCTCTTGCTGGCATAGTTTTTCTAGGTCTTTCACTAGGGCACATTAAAAGAATGCACAAGGCATTAATGTAAATCATATATTTATCAATAGATTAAATATAAAAATAGTCCAATTTTCCAAAACTAGAAAATTGGACTATTTTTATATAACAAATTTCTATAACAGCACTACACTTCAATACCTTCGCGTGTCATAATAGAAAAATCTCCACCAGCAACTTCCAGCATACCTAACAGTTCAAAAAGACTCTCGCGTTCCCCTTCATAACTTAGCCTATGATTGGCAGTTAATTGATCAAAAACTACCTTGGGGTCTGGCCCACAAAGCAATAGTGGTAAATCTTTTTGTGCTAAACTAAGAGTTAATTGAGCATTTTTTGTAGCTTTCGTGCCATAATTTAGGACAGAATTACCAAGGAAAAGCACGTAATTTTTATTGGTATCAGTACATATGATATTGATAACAATATTTTTATCCAAAGCTTTTTCTATTTGCAAGCGTATGGCCATATAGTCAAAAATTAACTCTGGAGACATTTCTTTCAACGTATCCATGCTAAATGTTGGTATATCCGGAGCTTGAGCACCATGCCGTAACTCAAAAGCACCTTGCAGATATATATTTCGCCATGGACCTGACTCTGCCTGATAACCCAATTGCTCCAATGTATCAGCCATAAGGTAACGGGCTTGCATATTTTTGGGGTTATCAAAAACTACATGCTTTAATACCTCGGCTACAAAGCGATAATTACCCGCATCAAAATCTACGCGAGCTTTTTTAAGCACTTCCTCAGCTCCGCCCATATATTCAACGTATTTTGCAGCCGCAGCCCTGGATGGAAGATTATTTAAATCCGCGGGATGCCCTGAATACCAGCCCATATATCGCTGATATACAGCGCGGCTATTATGTTCTAGTGTTCCATAATAACCATGATTAGCCCAAACTTGACCCAAAGCATCAGGTAAGGTTAACTTTTCTGAAATTTCAGCTGGCATATATCCCTTATTCATCAGAAATACCGACTGGTCATGGATAAACTTATATAAATCTCTTTGCTTTTCAAGGGCTTCAACAATATCTGACTGCCCCCACATGGGCCAATGGTGCGATTGAAAACGTACCTCAACCTCGTCACCCCAAAGTTCTATGGTTTCGTGAATATATTTTGACCACACAAGGCTATCACGCACCTGCGCTCCGCGCGGAGTAAGAATATTATGCATGGTAGCGCAACAATTTTCAGCCATCCAAAGAGCTTTAAATTGCGGAAACCAAGTATTCATTTCTGCCGGAGCTTCTGTGCCCGGAGTCATTTGAAAAACCATTTCCACACCATCAACACATACACATTCACCAGTCTCAAATATTTCTTGAGTAGGTGGAATAAGCCCAGTAGAACCAAGAGAATTAGTCATACCAAGACCACTGCCCACACCACCTTGTGCATTACGCGGCAACAGTGCACCATACATATAATGCGCGCGACGTCCCATAGCCTTTCCAGCTATAACATTTTCAGAAACGGCATATTCTAAAAAGCCTTGTGGTGCAATTACTGGTACTTTACCAGCTTCTACATCTGCTAATGCCACAACACCATGTATGCCACCATAATGGTCAAGATGAGTGTGGCTATATACAATGCCAACCACAGGCAGTTTTCCAATACCCACACCTTGGGTATATTCATGCAACAGCTCCAAGGCAGCTTTGGCTGTTTCTGTGCTCACTAATGGATCTATAACAATCCAACCACTATTGCCTTTTACAAAGGTAATATTGGATATATCATAGTTTCGCACCTGATAAATATTATCCGTAACCTTAAATAGCCCATGATACATATTTAACTTTGACTGACGCCATAAGCTTGGATTTACAGTATCTGGAGATTTACTCCCTTCGGTAATAAAGTTTGCATAATCAGTTAAGCTCCATGCAAAACCAGAACCTGCACGTGGTATATTTAATTCTTCCTTAAAAGCTACACGGTCACGTTTAGCATCTATAAAGTCACGTTCATTTTCTTCATTTTCTACAGTTTGAAAAAGTTCCTTAACCAATGCATGTGCTTTTTTGGTAGCTTCAGTAGCAGCCTTGGGGCGTAGCTCATCTGCCACCATATTTTGCTGACATTTTGCCCCTGCACAATCTTCATTATTTGCCACAATGTTTCTCCTGATTATGTTTAATATAAAAAAATTTATTATTAATGTTTATATTTCTAATTAATCTATTTGCAGACCGTGTGCAAGGGTTGGGTAGTGTTGTAAATTTAACAGATTAAAATTTTGCATTACAAAACAGTACTAAAGTATCCCTATGGAGTTTATTTAATTAAAAACTATACTTCGTTTTGTTTGTCAGCTAGTACTAACAAAACTGACAAACAAAAAGGCACAAAAAAGCTAGCAAACAAAAAGGTACAAAAAAGCACCCCGAAGGGTGCTTTTAATGCGGAAAACATTTGCCAATTTAATTTTCAGAGAAAGTAAAAAACTTTCTCATATTTTTTGTTTGCTTAGAAGCTATATTCCATAATTAGGTTAACTTTCCAAGCATCGGATTTACCACCCCAATTATGAGGCTCACCACCTGTTGCATCATGCCAAGCATCAACATCAAATCCATTAAAGATGTAGCCAAGCTCAACAATGGCATTTAGGTTATCATAAATGCTCCAAACGGTATCTAAGTTAACTTCTACAAGATAATCTTGAGTTGTTAAATATAGACCATCAGACCAACCATTTTTGCCTGCATATTTCATCATTGAAGGACTGTTAGTACCACCAAAATAAGTTACACGGAAAGTATGACTTAAATCTTCAACAAAAGATACATCAGCCAATTGCAAACCAATACCCCATGTGCCGTCATAAGTTACACTTAAGCCAGATTCACCAAGAGCGCCCCAGCCATAACCATCTTGAATAAATGAGGTGAAGTTACCAGTACCGGTAATGGTTGGCATACGCTCGGAACCATTTTTCACATCTCCATCATCACCTGAGGCGTACCAACCAAAGAGTCCTGGACG
>CAYJDF010000038.1:0-18719 GCA_964368845.1 uncultured Desulfovibrionaceae bacterium | reverse complement strand
ATTGATTGAGATGAAATTCTTGCAACTTATTATTTTTGAACATAATGTTATATTAATGTGAACATTGTTAATTTGTGTCATTGCGAGAAGCCCAAGGAACAAAGGGCGGCGAAGCAATCCACAGAGCATAATTTTATAAAAACAAGCTGTAGCTTTTATTTGAACCAACTACATAACAGCAAAAAATGATATAGTTTTTAATCCAATTAGTCTAAATATATTGCTATAAAATACTAACTAGTGAGAATGATTATGGCTTCTGACGACAATGATAGCAAGTGGGGAACCATCTTTCTTGACTCAACGCGGGAGTCAACTTTAAGTAAGCTTGATGCCATGCAGGCCGCTTCGCGCCAAGAGCAGTGGAATCAGCGTACGCAGCAAGATTATTTAGAAAAAGTGCGCGCAAAGGCTGTTGAACGTGCCCGCACTATCCTAGGTGAAGCCTACACCGAACGTCAAAAAATTATTGAAGAAGCAGAAGCTGATGCTGCCAACATTCGTCAAGAAGCAAAACTCATACAAGCCAGTGCTGAAGGCATACGAAATGAAGCCCAAGAGCTAAAGCATAGTGTGCAAGCTGAACTTGATAGGGCAAAGCATACTCATAGCAGTGCCCAAGAAGACGGCTTTCAAGCTGGACTTGAACAAGCTCAAGAAGAACTTGAGAAGTTTCGTCATACTATGGGTTCATCTGTAGCAGGGGTTTTAAAAGCCATTGAGGAACAAAGTTTAAATATTTTTGCACATTGGCGTTTAGAGCTTGTGAATTTACTTAAAGTATGCGTTGAAAAGGGTACAGGCTTAGCGTTAGATGAGCGTTATAATAAAATATTAGAACAGTTAGTTATTGAAGCTGTAAGAAATTTAGATGATAGGCGTCATGTTAATTTGCGTGTACATCCCGATGATGAACCCGTTATGGCAGACATTTTTTCTGCCGCCAAGGAAAAAATGCCTGATCTTGGGCAGTGGGCTATTACTGCTGACCCAAGTTTAGAGCTTGGTGGTCTTGTGGCAGAAAGTAAAAGCGGTACCGTGGATAGTCGTTTAGAGTTATTTAGAGAAATGGTGGATAATATTTTAGAACACCTAGCACTGCCAGAAAGTAATATTGATGCTGCTGGTGTTGCATTTGCACAAAAAATATCCCAGCTTGAGATGGAAAATATTGCGCATCTTGTTCCTGCAGAACCCATAGTTCAAGTAGCAGATGAAGACGAGGGTGAGCTAGAAAATGCTGATACTTTAACTGCAGAGCCAGAAATCCCCCAAGTCCAAGATGAAATGATACAGAGTTTGAGTCAAGATATAGAGCAAAAAACTGCTCAAGATACGGATGCAGACTCAAATCAAGAATCTATGTCTCAAGTAGTAGAAGATACTGATGTTCATACGCCGACTGATACATCAAGCGTACCACCGCTGGCACCAAAATCAGAGCCAGTGGTAAATACACAAAATGTCTCGGAGCAAATAGACACAAATATTCAATCTGACGAAGAGAATATTGATAAATTATTAATAGAAGAAATGCCACAAGATCAAAATTTGTCAGAGCCCGCTGACATGCCCAAATCTCAAGAGCCAAACAAGCAAGAACCAAGCCGTGAGGAACTAGAGGAAGAACTCTTGCCCTTGCCGCAAGATACAGAATATGCGACTCAAGTAAATGATGATACAGATGATATTTTGGATGAATTAGACTTAAGTGAGTCTAAGGATAGCATATGAAACTTGATCCCCACGCTTGCAAACAACTTTTAGAAAATGCTAGCCCTTTACATGTTTTTGGAAAGGTAAATAAAGTTGTTGGGCTAGTGGCAGAGGGTAGTGGTTTACGTGCTCCATTGGGGGCTGTATGTCATATGATTCCTGAAGATGAAGAGCAAGGCGTTGCGGCTGAAGTTGTAGGCTTTAGAGATGGAAACTTACTCTTTATGCCCTATGGAGATATGCGTGGCATTCGCCCAGGCAGTCTTATTCGTAATAGTAGTTTGCCACCTTTTTTTCCTGTAGGTCCACATATTCTTGGGCGCACCCTAGATGCCTTTGGTATGCCGCTGGATGGTGGGCCGCCTATCTCTGCAGAAATATTTTCTAATACCACGGACTTTACTGAAGAAAATAAAGATAGTTTTGTTCAAAAATTGGAAGAACAAAAACCATATGTGCCGGCATGGCTTAAGCAAGCTCATGATTCATGGGGACAAGCCTTAGCTCCCATTTATGCTGACCCACCAAGCCCCCTAAAACGCCCACGTATAACTGATATATTAGATGTGGGTGTACGCTCCATTAACTCCTTGCTAACTCTAGGTAAGGGGCAACGCGTGGGAATTATGGCTGGTTCTGGAGTAGGTAAATCAACACTTATGGGCATGATGGCTCGCTATACCAAGGCTGATGTAAACGTAATTGGCCTTATTGGGGAGCGCGGGCGCGAAGTTTTAGAGTTTATGGAGCGCGATCTTGGACCAGCTGGTATGGCCAAATCTGTTTTAATTATAGCTACATCTGACCAGTCTCCCTTGGTACGCATGCGAGCAGCCTATGCTGCAACTGCCGTTGCGGAATACTTTCGTGACCAAGGTAAGGACGTGTTGTTAATGATGGACTCAGTAACGCGTTTTGCCATGGCTGCACGTGAAGTGGGCCTTGCCATTGGTGAACCTCCCACTACCAAGGGCTATACTCCCACAGTTTTTGCCCAATTACCAAAGCTATTAGAACGAGCAGGGCGTTCTGACCTTGGTACAATTACGGGCATTTATACTGTATTAGTGGATGGAGATGATTTTAATGAACCCATAGCCGATGCAGTGCGCTCTATTTTAGATGGACATATAGTGCTTACCCGTGACTTAGCTGACCAAGGTCACTTTCCTGCAATTGATGTACTACGTTCCATTAGCCGATTGCGTAATGATATTTGCACAAAGGAAGATGTACAAGCTGCACAAAATATCACAAGAAATATGAGCGTTTACACCAAGGTTGAAGATATGATTAACATTGGGGCTTATGCTCAAGGTTCTAACCCAGAAATAGACGCTGCCATTGTAAAAATGCCACATATTAATACATTTTTATGCCAAGCAGTTAGCGAAAATCAAAGTGTCGAACAAAGTATGCAAGCTTTACGCATGTTAGCTAATGCGTAATAAAAGACGTATATTACCTGTTAGATAAATTACTTTTATTTCGAAATATTTTACATAAAATGCTTTTCACGTTTGGCAAAATTAAGAAATTTTTCTGCTAAAACTGCAGGTGCAATATCTTTAGTAGCAGTATCTGATAATTGTAAGAATGCATCTTCGTCCATGGGTGCGCTAGCATTTGCACTAGCAAGCTCACGTTCAAAGGCAGAGCGTAATAATTGAAATGACTCCTCAACCTCTGGGTATGTATTATCTTCTCTCCAAGGTAGGCGAATAGTTTGAGCCCACATATTTCCTTTGTGCGATACTAGTTGTAAGGAATAATATCCCTTAAATTTCGCATCATGAGCCCTTTCATGCTCATTAGGGTAGCAATGTTCTTGCCAAGAGTCTAGAGGTTCTGGGATGGTTGACTCTATGATTATGGGTGGTAAAGCTAAGGCTTTTTCAAATTTTTCCACCACAAAGGAATATGATAATGTGGGTCGAATATTTCCAAGTTTTTTGATTATTTTCCATTGAATTTTCATGGGTTATGCTCCTTATAATTATTATATACTAATATACTGACCAAATGGAGGGGGGCTTTTGATTGTTTTTGAGGCAATCCAAAGTACAGGATAGTCTGGTTCGTCAGGAAAGTCTGTACATTCAAAATCTGTAAACCAAAGTAAGCACGCAGGATTAATGCCTTCTTGTTCCAAGTAATGAGGAATTTTTTTATAGCTAGTGCCTCCACCTCCTTGCACAAATAATCGTAAAGGTCTGTCTTCTTTAGTGTATAAATCATGTTTTTGTACTGCTGTGTCATGATACATAATAAAGAGAGTTGTATCATAACTCTCTAAAATATTTTCTAATTCAGTGCAAAATATGGCTAGAGTGTCTTTGTCAATGGAGCCTGAGGCATCTATGGCAAGGGCCATAATTGGAATGCGCGGTTCTTTGCGCGAAGGTAGATATATTTCTTGCGATATATAACGGCGATTTGGCATAGTCCAAGTATAGTCACCATCATTACAAGTTTCTATAAAGCGCTGTAAAAGGCTTTGCCAGTCAAGTTTGGGATTAATGATTTTGTGATATAGTCTTAATAAACCCTTGGGGACGCTACCATCACCTTGGGAACTTTGTATAGCCTGAGTTAATTGAATAAGGGCTTCATCTTCAGCTCTTTGTTTATTTTCTTGGCTTTCAACAGCAAGCAGGGGGTGGTCCTTCACCTCACCAAAAAAATCGTCGCTATTTTTGTTCTTTTGTGTGTCTGAATTGCCTTGCGCCTCAACATTAAATTTATCTTGTTGATCATAGTCTTGCTCTTCATTTGACTTAGCTTTGGCCTCTTTTGATTTTTGTTCCTCACCTTGTTCATTGCTATTGTTTTGTCCAGAGCCACTGGAAGCATCATCTTGCTTTTTATCTGTTTTTTCAGCAATACGTGCATTTTTTGCCCCGCCATGAATGTCATGTTCGGCCATTTTACCTAGTATTACATATATTTCGTCAACGCTTTTACCATCATAGTTTGGGTCATGTTTGTAATATGCCTCTGGTAGCTTAAATCCAGCATCAACTAGTAGGCCATTGATGGCATAGTCACAAGCTTTATTCCAAAGCTTTTCATCGCGTCCATTACGTCTTAAATGATGACTACAAGCTATGTGCAATATTTCATGGGCTTGACAAGCTATAATGTGTTCATGAGGTAACATATTGATAAAATGAGGATTATAACCTAGAGTTTTACCATCTGTCCAAAAATTTTGACTTGTTAAATCAGCTTTTAATTTAAGTTTAAGAGCTAAAGAACCAAAAAATGGATGCGACAATAATAGCTCTGAACGTGCCTTTTGCATACGTGTAAAGGCACTTTGCTCAGTGTCAACTTGCTTATTTTGTTTTTGTATTTGATGGGATAATGAATTCATATAAATACATTACATTAAAACATGCGAATTTTGCTTAGCCCAGTGCATAAAAGGCTCAGTTTGAACAATTTTTTCATCCTTACAAACAGCGGTGCGTAATAAAAGCACCGAAAATTCCGTGGGAAGTCGTAAAGCATAGTGGATAATGTTTTCAATATTCTGTACACTTGCCTTAGCCCCTAGTGCTTCGCAAAGGGCATATAGTGTTGCAGGTTCATTGGGTATTTCTATACTGGTTGGTGTAGCAAGTATGCTTTCCACAGTGGGTAAGTCACGCCAAACTTTTAAAAAACCCATAAACTCAGTAGCAGCAGCCATGCCCACAGTGCCTTGAAATAACTCATATTCAACTGATGCGTGAACGCAAGATTTTAACATATTTGATAAAAATTCCCACGATCTTGGCGATGCAAAAGCCTTGCTGGCAGACTGAGGGTCAAAGTCATGTAAGAGATTTGGTCTAAAGCGTAAAAATGCCATGATTTCTGGGCAAATATTTGAGTTTTCGGCCCATAAAAGCCAATCTTCAACCGAGGTTTGCATAGTAATATGGACCATTCTATTGGCAAGAGCTGTGGGCATTCTATGGGTTACAGCTCTATCCTTTTCACCATTTCCGGCAGCAATGACTGTCCAGCCTTGGGGTAGGGTATATTCACCAATACGCCTATCTAAAACAAGTTGATAACAAGCCGCCTGCACCAGTGGAGGAGCAGCATTTAACTCATCTAAGAATACAATGCCATTATCCTTACAGTCCTCACTGGGCAAAAATGATGGTGGACACCAAGTGGCTTGACCTTGATTATTAATACGTGGCAAACCTCTTAAATCAACAGGGTCAAGCAAAACAGCACGTATATCTATTAATTTACAGCTTTTTTCATTGGCAACTTGAGCTACAATTTGGCTTTTACCAATGCCTGGCGCACCCCATAGAAAAACAGGCTGCTTTATTTGAATAAGTGTATGTAATGATGAAATAACTTGTAGTGGGTTCACTGTATACTCCTTTAAGCAAGTATATAGTTTTTAATAATGAAAGTCAAAGTCATTTTTTCATGCTTACGGCTGTATAAAAAATATTTTAAGCCGTAGAAGAAATTTTGAATAAAACTTATATTTTTGTTATTGACTTTGAGTTTCAAATTCAATAAAACTTTACTAATACATTAACACTTTAAGCAGAATAACATGAGGTATACTAATGGTTTCACGTTTTGGGACATCACAAGAAATGGTAATTCAAGCTATTTCAGAAGAGAAAGTGCAGCTTCATCTTGCCATTGATGCAAGAGGATTATACTTAACAGAAGAAAAATATTTTACTAAAAATATTGCTGATCCTAATCGCAATAGTAATCGTGTTTTGATGAAGGAGAGAATTCAAGCTCTCGGTCTTAATTATGAAGAATTATTTGAAGCAAATAAGCATTTAATAGTGCAAGTTGCAGCAGAAAATGTTAAAAAAGTAAACCCATTAAAGGCCTCTAAACGTAGCATGAAAAAATAAGAATTAAATTACATTTTATAAACAGCATAAATTTCATTTGGCAGGGTTTATGCTGTTTATAAATCTATTCAAGAGTTTGCTTATGGTTATTTTGATGAAATTTTTTTTTGTAATCTTGATAATTTGCACTTTATTTATGCATACTGCCTTTGCAGTTTAAATTAATTTTCATTACTCATAAATTCTCTAGCCATTTTCCTAGCTAGTTCATATTGGTCTTCTGGGGTTGGGCTTAAACCGTCTAGTTTGGCTATTTTTACAGCACGTAAAATAAATGTAAAAATAGGCCCTGGCTGCAATCCAAATGTCAATAAATCTTCACCTGTTACATCAATAGTTTCATGTTGCCAAGTGGTAATATAGCGCGAAAGAGCTTTACGTAACTTTTCTGAAGGGCTTCTGGCCATGATAAAGAGTAGCATTTCTATGGGCATTGGCTCTAACAATCTATAAAGATCACTTACTTTTTTATGTTTGCTTGTAGTCCAAATTTTTATTTTATCAGCAGAGCTGCGGGCGCGTTCACGCATTTGTATAAAGTCTTCTTGCTGAGCGGCAGTTAGGCCTAAGCGTTGAAGCACACTTGCAAAATCTTTATAGTTTAGTTTGCGGCATAAAGCTAATATATATACCATCCACTGCTGAGGTGTTTTTTCATAATATAGCAAGCGATACCAGTCTAAAACATCTTTAACTGATAAAATTAAATCAAATTTTTGTGGATCTAGAGCAAGATTTGGATGTATGTTTGATAACAGTCCAAGTTCATTTAAACGCTTTAATATAATAATTGGATTTGATTCATCAAATATGATACGAAGTTCATTAAAAAGGCGCGCTCCAGAAAGTTTATCTATGAGTTTAAGATTTACGGTATTTTTGATTAGTTTTTCTAGTCCTGCACCAAGTTTAAAGTGATAGCGTTGTTCAAAACGTACAGCGCGTAATATGCGGGTAGGGTCTTCTACAAAGCTTAATGTATGTAGGACACGAATACGTCGATCATTTATATCCCTTTGTCCCCCAAAGAAATCAACTAATTGACCAAAAACATCACTATTTAGGCGAATGGCCAAGGCATTCATAGTAAAATCGCGCCTAATTAAGTCTAGCTTTAAGGATGACAATTCTACTGTGGGCAATGCTGCAGGGTACTCATAATATTCTAGCCTAGCAGTGGCAACGTCTATATGTCTTGTTTTTTGAGATTTATCTTTGAAAATTACCACAGCAGTTAAAAACTTTTTGTGCTCACGAACACGTCCATTAAATAGCCTAGCAAGCTCATGAGCAAAGGCAAGGCCATTGTCCTTACCTTCAACAACTATATCAATGTCATAATTAACACGTTCCAATAATAAATCTCTTACAAATCCACCTACAACATAGCTGGCCATACCTAGCTCTTGCCCTAATTCTCCTATTTTTTTAAGCAGTTCAAACTCATCACGAGGCAATCGATCGCGCATAATTTTAACTAAGGAGCGTTCTTTGCGACTTTGTCGTAGACTTATGGGTACATCTTCAGGTTTTTCCGTAAAAATTTGTACAAGGTCTGTGCGTGATACAACGCCAATAACTTCTTCATTTTCCACTATGGGTACAAGTGGTTGACGCGCACCAACTATAATATCTATAATGTCAGCAAGGCTGGCGTCAGGACTTAAAGTTAAGACATTGGGCTGCATGTAGGTATCAAATTCATTAAGATGATGATGGATAGCCCGACTAGCAGTTTGTGCATCTAAAATACCTAGGCATTTTTTTGTGCCTTTTTTATAGACAGGTATGGCCTTAAGGCCAAATTGCTGTAAAAGCATGTGTGCATCATGTATGCTTTTATCTTCTTCTATGCCAATAACAGGTGCAGACATATAATCACGCACACATTTTTTTGATTGTACTTGGCTGTGTAGTTTTTGAAATATTATATCGCGTATTTCTTGCATGGCTTTATTGCGTACTGTGGCAGAAGCAGCATAGGCATGCCCACCGCCACCAAGGGCTTCACACACTTCCCCCACATTAATAGCATCACTTCTACTGCGCCCCACTACTGCAATATTATCACTCATACGACCAATGGCAAAAAGTACTTTAAATCCTTCCATATCCATAAGTTTATTAGCTAAACTTGCAAAGTCTCCAAGGTAATGATCTAAGGATGCATCGGCAATTACTACCACAACATCGCCTACAGTATAAGACGTGGCAGATTCAAGCATAGCATTTAATACCTGTATATGCGCACTAGTTAGCTCATTGGCAGCAAGGTCGGAGATGGCGGTTACATCCATACCTTTTTCTAAAAGCCATGATGCAGCCAGATAATCCTTAGTGGTGGTGGAAGCATAGGTAAAAGAGCCAGTGTCAGAATATATACCAAGGCCTAGAATAGTGGCATCTTGACAAGAAATATCTAAATTTCTTTCACGTATAGTGTGCACCAGTAAAGCAGTTGCTGAACCAATAGTGTCAGTATTAATATAGTTAGCTTTTATATCATCTAAAGTTTTAGGGTGATGATCCCAAATATGAATTTCTACATTGTCACGTGTGAGCAATTGTTTTACGTGAGGTACTCTAGAGTTTTGCCTTGTATCTACAATGATAAGACGGTTTATACTATCCCAGTTAATTTGCTCTGAACTTTTAAAGTTATACATGAATTTTGCCGTTTCATTATAAAAGTTCATGAGGCTTTTTACATGTGTACCAGGAAAGAGCAGTATAGCTCCAGGATATAAAATTTGAGCTGCAATGATGGAGGCAAAAGCATCAAAATCTGCATTGCTGTGACAAGTTATGAGCGTGTTATACTTTACTGGTGTCAAGTTTTGCATTTTAACTACTCTTACTACGTGGGTGAAAGCGTTTATGAACATCTAAAAGGCGACGCGTTTGTACATGGGTATATATTTCTGTAGCTGCAATATCGCTATGCCCAAGTAAAATTTGTACTGTACGTAAATCTGCCCCACCTTCTAATAGGTGAGTTGCAAAGGAATGACGAAATGTATGCGGAGAAATGGAGCGGCTTATACCAGCAAGAAGAGCATATTTTTTAATCATTTTCCAAATATATTGTCTAGTTAATCCTCGACCCGAACGATTTAAGAAAACAAAATCATCCTTAGGTGAAAAAAGCTTGCGCCATTCTTGTAAATAACAATTTAATAGCTGCATAGCCTGCTTATGAATTGGTACCATGCGCTCCTTGGATCCTTTACCAAAAATACGCAACAGACGACGCTCTTTATCAATATCCCTAGGACGTAACTCACAAAGCTCTGAAACACGTAGCCCAGATGCGTATAATAATTCAAGAATGCAGCGATCTCTTTGCCCAAGGCGATCTTGCATATTTGGTTTTGCCAATAAACTTTGGATTTCATCTTGGCTTAGAAAGTCAGGTAACAATGATGGAAGTTTAGGACTTTCTAGTAGTTTAGCGGGATTTTTTTCTAAAATGCCTTGATCTACCACATAGGAAAAAAAACTACGTAAACTTGATAAATGCCGCGAAAGAGTGCGCCCAGCATGGCCACGTCCTCGCAACCAAGCTAAATATAAAAATAATTCCTGTTCACCAAGCTCTTTACTAATATCGTTGACTCCACCTTCAGCTAAGTAAGCCAAAAAGTTTTTGAGGTCATGTCCATATGATTGAGCGGTATGGGCAGATAGACCACGCTCAGCCAATAGGTGGTCAAGCCATTGCTCAACCATATGCATAGGATTGAAGGAATGCATTGTATATATTTATAAAGGCTTTGAGCCCCCTAGTTTATTGCTTTTCTTCACTTGTTGCTTTGTTTGAAAGTACGCGTCCGCCATTTTCTAACTTTTTTAAGAAAGCATCTCTACAGTCATAGCTACAGAAGCGGTGTATAGTCTCACCATCTTTAACAGTAATGGAGCTATCTACATCAATATAGGCACCACATTCTGGGTCTTTAACCATTTCACCAGAAGCTACTTTATTCTCCATTTCAACAGGGTCATCTTTTTTAGCAAGTTTCTTCTTAAGATCATTGGCAAAAAGCCTATACAAAACATAACAAGCTACAGCAAGCACAATCCATTTTACCATCTTAATCTCCTAATAATGCAAAGTTTTAGTTATTGCTTTGAAAAATTTTATTCCCTTCAACTCTAAATTTAAGTTTATTTAAACAATATTCAAGCTCAAAAGGCAATATATCTTGTCTGCAAACATCACGCAAGGGTATGAGTACAAAAGCTCTTTGTGTCATGCGAGGATGCGGTATAGTACATGCTGGGTCCAATGATGATTCAGTACCAAAAAGCAATAAATCTAAATCAATACAACGCGGACCGTAGCGCAAATTTTCTTTAGCAAATCGCACACGTCCAAGTTTTTGTTCAATATCATGCAAAAATGCTAGAAGAATTTGGGCCTGCCATTTTTTTGTGTACTGTAAACGTATGACCTGATTAGTAAACCAAGGCTGATTTTTCAAGTCTTGGGGTTCGGTAAAGTATATATTAGATAAGTCAGTTACGTCTAATCCTTGGGCATTATTAATTAATTCTACAGCTTTACTTAATAACTCCTCACTATGTCCCATATTGGACCCAATACCAATAAAAGCAGTATTAATATAATGATTACTTGGCATTGAGTCTACCAGTAATATTGTCTCTAATCCATTTAGGGTCCAGCCACTCTAGTGGAGTTACTTCAACACCTCCTACCAAGATGCCAAAGTGTAAATGATCGCCAAAAGCCATACCGGTTTCACCAGTTGTACCAAGAGTATCACCTTTTTTTAGCATATCTCCAACATTAGTTTGTATTTCAGTTAGATGAGAGTAAAGTGACATCAATCCAAGACCGTGATCAAGCACCACAAGATTACCATAAATACCTAAATCTCCGGCAAAAATAACTTTGCCATTGTTGGCGGCAGGTATGGGAGCTTGTTTTACAGACGCTAAGTCAAAGCCTAGGTGCCATTGTTGGTCAATAACTTCACCATTATAGACATAGGTGCGGTGATCTGCAAAACCTGCTCTTGAAGCTGCACGGGGTAGACGCATAAATAAACCTTGCCAAAGGCTTATGGGAGCAGTTTCTTTGGATAAATGGTCCAAAAATGCTGCGTTGGCATGGCGAATATCTTTATTAATAATCAAAAAACGTTCAAAGGGATTGCTGGCATTGGGAGCTAAGTTATATAAGCGTTGGCTCACTTTTTCTAAAAAACTATCTGTTATTTTAATAGTATCTTCATTAAATTTACGAGGTATAGCATGAACCCTTAATTGGTTGGTGGTAATATTACCCGCAAAATCCGTAGCAGTAATTTGTGGTAAAAATTCCTTGGTACTTAGATTATATGGGAAGGCAAAATAACAAATATAGCTACCATTTTCTTGCTTAAACCCTGGGAAAAATTTGTTATTAACCATAACACCACTGCGCTGTACATCCTCATTAATACTATAGCGAATAACAGCACTGCCCCCACGGCGTACATTGGGGGGGAGAGTGGTGACAGAAAGCCTTGGCGGCTCAGTATCTAAACGCATGGGTAATACTATGGTTTTACTATTGCCAAGACCAAAACTAGCAAGCGATGCATCAAGAGCTTTAATTTCTAACTCAAAAGCACCTTCGCGCACTGGGCTATTTTTTAAATCAAAACTAACGCTATCCTCTTGCTTATATGGAGAAAAAGTTTTGCTAAAAACCTCTGTGCGTCTATTTTTTTCTTTAACTGCAACTACTACCGAACGCACACCGGCTATATCATTTAAATTTATGGTTATGAGTGTGTCAGGGGCAACACGCCCTGTGTCTGGGCTAATACTTATATTGGGGCCTTCCATATCGCTAAAGAATAAATATCCGCCATAGCCAACAGCACCCAAAACTAATAAAATCAATAATACCGATATAATACCTTTTGTTTTCATGCTAACCTACAATATGGTTTATTATTATGAGTTTTAATTAAAATTTATATATTACAGCTAAACATAAACATACTAAGTATTTATGCTTGGTCAAAGTTTTACTTATTATTTTAGTTTATGACAAAAATAATCATTATAACTGTTGTTTGCGCTGCATATTCTATGTAACAAATTCATTGTTGACATTGTAAACTTTTTATAAATTCTGTAAAGATATTCTAGAGAAAAATAACATATCAACATATATATTTGTATTTTATGATAATTTTTTAAAAAAATTTTTATTCAGACTTAAAATAAAGTTGAGAGCAGTTTTTCTTGGCTTAGCAAGTTGTATCTTAATAGTTGACTTGGGCTTAAAAATTTGTTTTCAAGAGTTGTTATGAAAAGCAATAGCCCTAAAAATGTAGACCCCAAAATATTGCGTGCGTCAATGGTGCGCTATCTGGAAGAAAAGGTAGGGGTTAGCAATAAGTCAGTTTTGGAAGCCCTGCGGGCTATCCATCGTCATGATTTTGTACAAGAGGCTTTTAGGCTACAAGCATATGAAGATCGTCCCTTACCAATAGGCTATGGTCAAACCATTTCTCAGCCCTCCACCGTGGCTCTTATGACGCAATATCTTGAAGTTGAACGTGGTATGCGCATCTTGGAAGTTGGTACTGGTTCTGGGTATCAAGCTGCAGTGCTTGCTCACTTAGGTTGTCGTGTTTATACTGTGGAGCGTATTCCAGAACTGTATAATGCAACACGTATCTTATTGGAAAATAAGTTTAATATGCGTAATATTTTCATGTTTCGAGATGATGGCACTCTTGGCTTAAAAGATGCTGCTCCCTTTGACCGTATTTTAGTTACTGCTGGTGGACCAACAATTCCAAAACCACTTATTGCACAACTTGATGATCCTGGTATTATGTTAATTCCTGTGGGAGAGAAAAAACGCTCTCAGCATTTGGTTCGGGTGCGCAAAAAAGATGGTGTGGTTACAGTAGCAGACATGGGTCAAGCTGTTTTTGTGGATTTGATAGGTGACCATGGGTGGTAGCATAAATATTTTAAAAATTTACCATAAAATTTCAAGTTCCATCAAATTTAATAAAAAATATAATTAATGTATGATTTGGGGGTATTAGATGTCTTCATGTTCTTCTGGTGGTAAGCAGGCTATGCAAGAGGCAATGGCCTTGCAAGATAATCAAATATCTAAAACTCTTAATAAAATTCGCTATAAGCTTTTTATTATGAGTGGTAAGGGTGGTGTTGGTAAAAGCTCTGTAACTGTTAATACTGCAGCAGCCCTAGCAGCACGAGGATTTAAAGTTGGTATTTTGGATGTTGATATACATGGCCCAAGTGTTCCCAACCTTTTGGGCCTTGATGCCAGCATTGAAAAAGATAATTTAAGTTCTTTGCTTTTACCAGCTAAGTATAATGATAATTTAAGTGTCATATCCATGGATTTTTTATTAAGAGAAAGGGATAGTGCAGTTATTTGGCGTGGGCCTAAAAAAACTGCAGCCATTCGCCAATTTGTTTCTGACGTGCAATGGGGAGACCTTGATTTCTTGCTTATTGACTCTCCTCCCGGTACAGGGGATGAGCATATGACCGTATTAAAAACTATACCCGATGCACTTTGTGTTGTGGTTACCACTCCTCAAGAAGTATCTTTGGCCGATGTACGTAAAGCTATAAATTTTTTACAATATGCCAAGGCTAATGTACTTGGAGTTGTGGAAAATATGAGTGGTCTTTTTTGCCCACACTGTCATGAAGCTATCGACTTATTTAAAAAGGGTGGTGGTAAGCTTTTGGCAGATAAGTATGGCCTAACGTTTCTTGGTGATATTCCTCTTGATCCATACACTGTGGTAGCAGCTGACCGTGGTGTGCCTGTTGTATTTTTAGAAGGTGAGTCTCCGGCAAAACAAGGATTTTTAGATTTGGCAGATAATATAGCACGCGCAGCTTCTAGTAGTTTAGAGGCTTTAGCAAGCTGTCATGAGTAATTACTGTTTTATTTATATAGTTTATATAATTTATAACTTGTAAAACACCTTGACTAATATCACGGTGTTTTTTTTTGATGGTGCAGATTTTTCTTTTCTGCTTCGACATAATGTGTTATTAATACCTAGTTACGTGACAATTTATGTGTTTTTTTGTATTTAAGTTAATGTAACATACTGTTATGCAAGGTTTGTTTATAAAAATACGGTTTGGAATAATATGTTTCACTTAGCGAATAAGCTTACCTTTTTACGTATGCTCATGGCTCCGCTCATTGTATTATTGTTATACTTTGAAGGGCCAGTGTTTTGTATTTTGGCAGCCATTGCATTTACCTTTGCTTCGTTGACAGATATGATTGACGGATATATTGCACGGCGTGAAAACATGGTCACAAACCTTGGCAAGTTTCTTGATCCCTTGGCAGACAAGGTGCTGGTTTGTTCTATACTTATCATGCTAGTGTACCATGACTGGGTTCCAGCATGGCTTACAATAATTGTTGTTTGTCGAGAGCTTGTAGTCACAGGGTTACGAGCTATAGCCATTGATGAAGGAATTGTGCTTGCTGCAGATGAGTATGGCAAAATAAAAACAATTTTGCAGGTTTTTGCTATAATACCATTGCTTATTCATTATCCATTTTTAGGTTTTGATTTGCAACCCATAGGTATGTTTTTATTGTATATATCTTTAATTCTTGCCGTATATTCTGGTTGGAATTATGTATATACTTTTTATAAATCCAGTAATATTAAGAAAGCAAATTAACATTGCTTTAAATTTACGGTGTGATGATGGCCTTACATTTACATTTACGTTTAAAAAATTGTTTACAAACTATCTTAGATATTGAGTCAGATATAGAGCTGTACCCTTTGTATGGTGTATTTAAATCTGAGATGGACACCTTGAAAAAATATTTGTCTGATATTGAAGACATGGATTTATCAGAAGAAGATGTAAGCCGCCTAGAAGATGCTACAACTATGTTTTTAAATGAGCTTTATCTGCCACTTAGTAATAAGGCAAGCTCTAAAGTACATAAAAGAATTTTGCAATAATTATGTTTTGGCGTACATGTATTCTTGTTGCACTTGGTATCATTAATGTTGTACTTTTATACCGTATGGTATGGGGAGATAGTGGAGTTTTAGCTTTTAATAAACTACGCAATCAATACAGTAGTTTAGTTCAAGAGCTAGCAACAATAGATGAAAAAAACATAAATTTAAGTAATGAAATTAGACTATTAAAGTCAGATGAAGCATATATAGAAAAGATGATAAGGCAACGCTTACACTATGTGCGCGATAATGAAATTTTATATCTTTTTACAGAAACGCCACCAAGCTCAAAAAGTGGAGAAATAAAGAATGAAGGAAAAAATTGACTGGTATCAAGAGGTTCTTGACTTAGAGCCAGGGTCAAAAGTTTTCTTTCCCTTGGCCAAGTTATTAGTGCAAAATGATGAATTTGCGCGTGCCATTGATACGTTACAGCATGGACTTGAGCGTCATCCAGAATTTATTGAAGCAAGGCTCTATCTTGTGGAACTTCTGCATCAACATGCTGATATAGATACCAAAGTAACAATTAATGAACATTTATCTATACTTGTGCCACTTTTTGAACGCTATGCAGGATTTTGGCAAGCTTGGGGGAATATTAAAACAGGAGACAGTAAACTTGCCATTTCTTTTCTAGCAGCACTATTCCAAAATAATTCCCTCACGTTAAGTGAGATTTTTAATAAGGGATTACAAGCTATTGATGGTAGCACTAAGAAAGCTAAAGAATCATTTGGTGGTGGAGAAGGTGGTGCTTTACAAGATAGTGAAAAGGAAGTTGGTGTTAAGCCTTCTCAAGACTTAAAAATACAAACCAATGAATTAAATATTAGTGAAACTTCATCTCAAGAAGCTATAGCAGAACCTACATCAACATTGGAATGTTTATATGAAAATCAACAAGTTGATGAAAACACACCAACAATAGCAAAGGCAGTACCAGTTAAAGCTGAACAGCCTGCTAAGCCAAGAATTACTATTTCCATAACTAAGCCAACCATTATTCCTACAGAGAATGTGGTAGATGATAATGACGATATGCTTTTGGATGAAGAGGAAGATGATGAAGGTGAAGAGCGTTTTTCTCTTCGTACTCGTTCCATGGCTGAAGTCTTGGCTGAACAGGGCGATTATATTGGGTCGCTTGAAATATATAAAGAGCTTATAAATAGTGCTACGTCTTCTGAAGAAAGGGAAGACTTACAATATAGAATTAATACGCTAAGTGCGTATGTTGGTAATGCACAAGAAAAACCTGTAGTGGAAGAAGATGCTGGCAAGTCACCAGGAAAGGAGCGTATCCTTTCTGTGCTAGAAACTTTAGCTGGACGTCTTGAGAGCCGTGTTCAATCTTAAAATATGTAAATTATTTTAGTTTGACGGACTTTATTAAGGAGAATTATGTTTATACGAAAAGGTATTGTGGGGGGACTTCTACTGTCTCTTATTCTTGGCGGTTTTGGTTGTGGATATAATCAAGACATTAAGGATGTTTGGAAGGGTACAAGAAGCTTTTTCTATAGAAATGTAAGTGTTCCGGCCAGCATTGATTATGATGAAACTGGCTCCATGTCAGAGTATAAAGAACAGCTTGCTCTTAGTATGATTGGTATTGACGTTCAACTAACTAATCTTGAAAAAATTATGAATAATGCTGATAAACCTCCAACTAATGAGTGGGTTGAAGCATTATTTAATCGCTTTCCTTGGTTAAGTGGTTTTACAGGTGTTAAATCTGACGGAACAATATTAGGTCAAGTGCCTAGTGTACCACTTAAGCCTTTGGATTTTACCCCCTTATTGCATGCAGATGATAAGCAGAACTTACGTGCAGTACGTGGCCATGTGCAAAACACACCCATGGGACCAGAAGTATTTTTGGCTGCACCATTGTATGACGCTCATGATTTCTTAGGTATTGTTTCAGTATATTTTGATATGCGTGAGTTATTACAATTTTCTGATAGCCCTGATGATTTAGTTATTTTATCCCCTCAAGCTGTGCTTTGGCCAGGAAAATACAATTTTTCTTCAACGCCTTTAGCTGGTGTAGCATGGGGTAATGTTGTACAGGAGGCAAGCAGTGGTACTATAAGTAATGCTGCTGGTGAATTTTATTGGTCTGTACGTTATCTAGGTAACTTACCAATTATCTTTGCTGTAGCAGTAGAAGGTGGCTTTGGCGAAATGCAAAATGCACGCACAGGTCCTATTGACGCTACTGGTTTTGTTGAGCCAGAACCTGTGATTTATGAACCGCTTGAGCCTAGTGAAACAAGTACTGAAGAGGGCACAAACGAAGCTGGGCAAGATGCTGATAGTTCAAAATTATCACCCATTTCTCCAGATACTTCTAGTACAGAAGTTGAACAGGTAGAAGAAGCCAAGCCTGCGCCAAAGCCAGCTCAAGCAAAGCCAAGGTCAAAGCCAAGACCAAAACCAGCTCCAGTGTATATTCCACCTGCGCCAATGCCAGCACCTGATCCAGTGGTTACGCCATCGCCTATCCATCCGGATCAGCCAGATGAGCCTAGCACTGACACTACTGACAGCACCAGCGTTGAAAGTGGCTCAGAAGACAGTGGTGCAAGCACTGATAGTACACCTACTGAAACTACAACCCCAGATACAAGTAGTAGTGAAAGCACAGAGTCAACTTCAACCAGTTCCGATACGTCAGATTCCGACAGTGCTGGATCTGATGAAGGTGATGACTTTGCAAGACCAAGTCCATTTGGTCCTCAATAGATACATATAGCTCGGTTACCTTTGCGGTGACCGAGCTAATTATAAAATAAATTAAACTAGGCAGGGGACATATGTCAGAAATTACCGTTACTGAATATTTACTGCTTCATCAAAATAAAAGCCCGCATGCTACTGGACAATTTACCAGTCTTTTATATGACTTGATTTTATCTGGTAAAATTATTTCCAAACGCGTTAATAAGGCTGGATTATTGGATATTTTGGGTGGAGCAGGTTATGTTAATGTACAAGGTGAAGATGTACAAAAACTTGACGATATTGCTAATAATGTAATGACATATAGAATGGAGCGTTGTGGCACTCTTTGTGCTATGGGTTC
>CAYJDF010000037.1:3999-19431 GCA_964368845.1 uncultured Desulfovibrionaceae bacterium | reverse complement strand
CAATCTTGATACAATTTGAAGTATTGATTTTGTAAACGCGACATTTGAGAATATGAACGCATAACAGCACTTGTGCGCACAAAATGCTCCATGCGTTCAGGGCGACACATAAGTTCAATCATAGCTGCCGCAAGGCGTTGTGGGTCTGCCTCTGGTACAAGTAGAGCATTATTGGTATTAGCAATTTCCATATGCGCATTTACCATGGTGCATATAAGTGGCACGCCACAATTCCAAGCCCGCATAAGGGCAGAAATATTCCCCTGCCCTTCAATAAATGGACAAATCATAGCTTGAGCATACTGTATAACCTCAGCAATATCTTGTTCACCCAGCAAAGCAATACGCGACTCAACCCCAAGGGAGTGGGCCTCATCAAGTAATTGTCCAAAAAATGGACCATCCCCAACAATACGCATCTCCCACTCGGGTAAATATGGATGCTGCCACAGAGCTGACATGGCTTTTAGTAAAAAGTCTATACCAGAATTATGTTCTAAACTTTCTGTGGCAATAAAAACCCAACGTTTAGATTTTTGCTCACCATATGGGGGTAAGTCTTGACTTGCAGTATGAATAACAGCCACTTTATCTGGATTAATGCCAAGTTTAGTCCAAAGAGTAGCTATATATTTACTAGGATAAATAATCTTTTTGGGTACATCCCAATATTTAGCCAAGGATTTAGTTTGCACAGGTGTATTAAAACAAGAATGAAAAATAAGAGTGCTATTTTCTTTACGCCTTGCCGCAATACGCCTGGCAAAGGGAATACAATTTTCTGCAAAGCTGTGTATAAATAAAGGAATATTTTTTTTCTGTTTCCAATAAGCGCGCCATAAGCCCCTAAAGCTTGGTTTTTCAGTTTTAGAAATGGGCAAGGCCAAAATCTCAGACTCGCTAGCTTTTTGCATGAGTTTAGATGCTTCAGGACAAAATATATATGTATCAAAACCTTGCCCTTGAAGACGCTTAGCTAAACTTAAAAGTTCCTCTTGCACGTTGGTAAAGCCCAAGGAGCTATCTAAAAGAAAAACCATTATTTTAGACTGCGCCGTTGGACTTGGCTCGCTACTTGTCGTTATGCTTTGTTCTTGCTGGCTCATAATTAAAATGCCGTTCCCTCAGCTAAAAGGCTGATAAGCAAAACTTGACGTAATTTACGCGCCATTTCCCCAACCTTACCTGCACCAATGGGTTTAGTTTCAAAATGAGTAACCCCAACACAAAGAGGAGTAGAACCAAAAAGTAAGACCTCTTTAGCCGCTAAAATATCTTGTTTTGTAATATTACAAAATTTTGTTGGCATAAATTCTTTGGCATACTCCAATGCCGCACAAAGAGTTGTGCCAGGTAAAACTTGTTCAAAAAAAGGCGAAATTAATACGTTATCTGTATTAACAATAGCCACATTGGCTACGGCAGCTTCAGCAAGATAGCCTTGCTCGTCAAAAGAAAAGGTCACATCCACGTGCAATTTACGCGCCTCTGCGTCCATTAGCACATTAGGTAAGTAATTAGTATTTTTTAACTTAGCAAGATAACCTTGCTTCGCGGGAATACTTGATGCAAGAGCAGTTAAGCCCTTTTCATACCAAGCTTCAGAAGGCACATGGCTTTTTATGGCCACCACATAGAGACTAGTGCTTGGGCACTCGCTTGCTGAAATACCAAAGCCACCAGGACCACGCCCAAGCAAGATGCGTATAGCCCCATTTTCTTCTGCACCAGCTTTGGCCACTTGCATAATAATATTGCGCAATTCACTCCATGAACATGGGGGAGTCATATTAAGACCTGCGGCAGAACTTTGCATACGCTTTAAGTGAGCATCTAATTGTAATAATTTACCTTCACGATAAGATATACTTTCAAATGCTCCATCCCCACGATGGCAAAGGTGATCATCTAGGGGGATAAGCAGTAGGGGCACATCCTTACAAATTGCCCCTACGCGATGTTCATAAAAAGCAAGAATTTTATCTTGACCAGGGCGCGGCGCAGCCAGCATGCGCTCAAGGTAACTGTTAAAATCTAATACTTGCATTTTATAACCCCACAATCAATCTTAGGATAAAAATACCTTGGTATCCTTGACTCCAAGTAGCTTTAGCTCCAAAAGGGCCTCGCAAATTTGTACAGCGTTAAGGGCAGCACCTTTAAGAATATTATCAGCCACAACCCACATATTTAGCCCATTGGCAATACTTTCATCTTCACGGATTCGGCCCACAAAGGTGGCGTATTCACCAGCAGCATCAATGGGCATGGGATACATTTTTTCGCTTGGGTTATCATATACTTGTACTCCAGGAGCTTGAGCTAAAATGGCTCTTGCTTCCTTTGCACTTAATTTTTTTTCTGTTTCAATATTAACAGACTCAGAGTGACCATAAAATACAGGAACACGCACGCATGTTGCCGTTACTTTTACAGAAGGATCATCAAGTATTTTAACAGTCTCATGCACCATCTTCATCTCTTCCTTGGTGTAATCATTTTCAAGGAATACATCAATATGAGGCAAGCAGTTAAATGCAATACGATATGGATAAACCTCCACATCTGGCTCTTGCATATTAAATATCTGCCGTACCTGCTTTTCTAATTCTTCAATGGCCTTTTGTCCTGTGCCTGAAACGGCTTGATATGTTGAAACTACTACACGCTTAATCTTAGCGGCATCATGCAAAGGTTTTAATGCCACCATCATTTGAATGGTAGAGCAATTAGGATTTGCAATAATACCTTGATGCTTTTCAAGGTGATGAGCATTTACCTCTGGTACAACTAAGGGGCAACGTTCATCCATGCGCCAAGCCGAAGAGTTATCCACCACAACACAACCAGCGGCTGCAGCATGAGGTGCAAATTTCTCCGATGTTCCGCCACCGGCAGAAAAAATTGCAATATCAAAACCAGTAAACACATCTTCTTTTAATTCACGCACCACCAGTTCATCATCACCAAACTTGACTGTGCTGCCAGCAGAACGCGCTGATGCAAATGGCACAACTTCCGTGGCTGGAAATTTACGATCATATAGAGTTTTTAGCATTTCACGGCCCACTGCCCCAGTAGCACCAACAACAGCCACGCGCAAATTATTAGACATGATATTCTCCTTCAGCAATTGATATATTTTTTTTATATACACAATTTCGTATAATATAATATAGCGACACAGTTTATACTCACTTTACAAAAAAGTATACTTCATAGTTAGGCATAATGCCGTAAAAGCCACAAAAGTCATTGGTAGAATTTTTCTTTGGGAGAGTTTTTTTGAGAAAAGTGCTCTCACAAAGCCCCCGCTCTCTAAAACCCTTTAGGAGTATCTTTTAATTTTATTGCATACACAAAAAATACTTTTATATTTAAGCCTTAATTAAGATTTAGCTTTACAAAGTGTGCCAACCACGTAAACCAAGAGCAAAACAGTTTGAGGCCAACTTTTCCTAACACTCACCCTTGGCTGCTAATTCTATTTCAATTTTAGACATATCTTCCATCAAAATTTCAGTCAAATTTTGTAATTCATTAAAGCGTTTTAACATTAGAGCAGACTTAGAACTGTCTGCATATACTTCCGGACTTGCAAGACTTTGCTCAAGTTCAGACATTTCCAGTAACAAAGCTGAAAGTTCAGACTCTTTGGCAGCATACTTATTTTGCAACGGCTTAATTTCTTTATATAAAGCATTACGTCTTTGAGCTTGTTCGCGCTTTAACTGTTTTTGCTCTTCGCGCGAAAGGTTAAGGGTTGAGCTCTCCTTAACAGGGCTTGCAAAATTTCTTTGCGCAAGTTCACGTCTAACAGCATCATATTGGGCAAAACCATTTTCATATACTGTTATACCATCCTCAGAAATGGACCAAGCCTCATCAGCAAGGGCAGATAAAAGCCAACGATCATGAGCAACCAAGAGCACAGTGCCCTCAAAAGCTTGAAGTGCAGTAATTAAGGCTTCGCGACTTTCTAAGTCCAAGTGGTTGGTAGGTTCATCTAAAATTAAAAAATTACTACGTGCCAAAAAAAGTGTAGCTAAAATAAGACGACTTTTTTCACCCCCCGATAAACTTTCAACCTTGCGTTCAAAATATTGCTGTCCCAATAAGAAAAGCCCCAAAACACTCATGAGTTCTTCTTCGGTGGTACGTGGGTCTGACAGACGGCGAATTTCACTAAGCACAGAACCAGAAGCTCGTAAAATCTCCAATTGATGCTGGCTGAAATATCCCACCTGTACCAGTGAACCCATGGCCACAGTACCGCTATTTTTCTCAAGGTTACCGGCAATAACTTTTAATAATGTAGACTTACCACAACCATTGGGTCCCACAAGGGCAATACGCTGACCACGATACAGCGAAAAGGAAAGCGGTGGCCAAAGGCTTTTGCCATTATCAGGAAAGGCATAGGCCACATCAACAGCACTGAGCACAATTTTTTCTGTTCGGCTAGGCTTTGGCCAACTAAATGACAAATTACGCCTTTTTTGCTCTGGTTGATGATTTTCCAACTCTTTTTCTAATTTTTTGGCCATTTTTTGCTGTGATCCAGCTTGTCTGGCTTTGCTGGCCTTAGCTCTAAATCGTTCCACAAAAGCCATCTTGCGAGATATTTCATCTTGCAGGGCCTTGGCTTCACGTTGGCGTTGCATTTCTAAGTCTTCTTGATAGGCCAAAAATTGTGTAAAGGTAGTTTTACGTACAAAAGGACGTGACATACCCAAATAAAGCACATGCGTACCAATATTATCCATAAAAACACGATCATGTGCTACAAAAACTAAAACACCTTTAAAATTCAATAAAAAGCTTTCCAGCCACTCAACGGCTTCAATATCTAGGTGGTTAGTGGGTTCATCTAGCAATAAAATATCTGCACCAGCTGTTAAAACCCGCGCAAGTTTGGCTCGCTCGCGCCACCCCCCGGAAAGTTGAGCCAAACTCAAATTTAGTTTTCGCTCAGAAAAACCTAGTCCTGAAAGCACGGTTTTTGCTCTATTTTCAGGATTATAACCATAAAGCATTTCAAGCTCATGTTGTTTAGTCATAAGCTTTGCAAGCTTAGCTTCATCATTGCTGGCAAGAGCTTCTTCCCACTCTAGCCAAAAATCTTGCCAATCTGGTAAGGCCTCTTGCACATATTGGAGCAGGTTTTTTTGCAATGTATGCGGTGCAAACTCTTGCTCCACATAACCTAGACGGCAGTTTTTAGCCAATATCACTTGTCCGGCATCGGTAGATTCCGCTCCGGCAATAATGCGCAGTAGTGTAGATTTACCCGTTCCATTGGGCCCGCATACACAAAGTCTTGTACCCGGCTCAATATCCAAGGAAAAATTTTCAAAAATGGGCCGTGCCCCATAGTATTTTGAAATATCTTGTAAAGTTATTTTCATGAAAATATTTAATTGATAGAAATTAAAAGCCATCCCATAAGGATTTCATAGCTGCATCTAAACAAAGTCCGGCTGGTTTATCTTTAATACACGTACTAAGTTCTTCTTCGGTAATGGTGCGCAATCCCTCTCCTAACGCCTTACGCACAAGAGATGGAAACACAATGGTAGCTTGTTTATGTTCAAGCCCAACACCAACAAATAATGTTCCAGCAGAAAACTTTGGTATTTGCAATTCCCCAACACTTGCTTGTAAAAAAACAGGGATTCCCCACTTTTCATCGAAAGCATCCCGCCAATTATATAAAATTTTTAGCTCGCCATCAGATATAATATCTCCTTCATTTACAATGGCATATATACCTGGGGGTGGAGCTATGATATTCATGCGCCTTTCAAAGTGCCACCAAAAGGCAGAAGCTGTCATGGCAAAAATACCTATGAGTATGAGCATGCGTAAAGTTGGATGTGAACAACTAGAAGATATTAGCGGGCCTGAACCCTTACGGCGAATTAACATATTTTTCTCGTACAGTGAGTTGTTTGGCAACTTAAATTAATTTACTTAATAAAGCAAGTCATTAGACCACTGTGTTAATAATATAATGTAAATTAAACACATTACATAAGCACCCATTATCATTTGTAGGTAGTCTTTAATAACAGTTAACTCTATCAAATTAAGAAGAAAAAACTTAACAGACTTTATATCAAAAACCATATAACGTCCTTAGCCTATTAAGATAACCTTTACTAAATTTATAATAGTTTAAATCAATAATTGACCTATTAAAAATTATACGCTACTAAATCAATTACAAGCGACTCAAAATTAGTGTTGAGTACTATTACCATTTAGGGCTGGTGAGCTTGTATAGCTTTTTTCAAAAAAATTTAAAAAGCAGATTCGATAAATTGTTTTAAACATGGAGGATTTATGTCGAACAGTATGTATTTCTTGTTAGCCGTTGCTAGTTTAATAGTTGGCTACATCGTGTATGGAACCTTCGTTGATAAAGTTTTTGGTTCTGATCCAAACAGAGTTACCCCAGTTAATTCTAAAGCTGACGGTGTTGACTATGTTAAAATGAGTACAGGTAGAATTTGGCTTATTCAGCTCTTGAATATTGCTGGTGTTGGCCCAATCTTTGGTCCCATTCTTGGTGCTCTTTATGGTCCGGCTGCCCTAGTATGGATTGTGCTTGGCTCAATTTTTGCCGGTGCTGTACATGACTACATGGCTGGCATGATGTCCATGCGTTACGGCGGAGAAAACGTACCAAACATCATGGGTTATACTCTTGGTAAAATACCTAAACAACTCATGCGTTTTTTTGCCATACTCCTACTCTTGCTCGTAGGTGTTGTGTTCGTAACTGCTCCTGCTAAGATGCTTTCAACCTTTACCGCAGACTATATGACCACAACCATGTGGGTTGTTGTAATTTTTGCTTACTACTTCTTAGCAACAATTCTACCTATTGATAAGATTATCGGTCGTTTCTACCCACTCTTTGGTGCTGTACTTATCATCATGGCCGTTGGTATTACCTCCATGCTCTTTATTGATGGCTATGAGTTCTTCCCAGCTGCTGAATGGTCCAATCAACATCCTAAAGATTTACCCTTGTGGCCTCTTATGTTCATCACCATTGCTTGTGGTGCTATTAGTGGTTTCCACGCTACCCAATCACCTCTTATGTCACGCTGCCTTGAAAATGAAAAACTCGGCAAGCCAGTATTCTATGGTAGCATGATAGCAGAAGGTTTTATTGGTCTTGTATGGGCAACTGTTGGTATGACTTTCTACCAAACTCCAGAGCTACTTCAAGAAACTCTTGCTGCTGGTGGTCCTGGTAAGGTTGTTGCTGATGCTTCCTATGCTCTTATGGGTAGTGTTGGTGGTGTATTAGCCATTCTTGGTGTTATCATTCTGCCCATTACTTCTGGTGACACAGCATTCCGTGCTGCACGTCTAACCATTGCTGAAATGATTGGCTTCTCACAAAAAGAAGTTGCTAAACGCCTTATGATTGCAGTGCCATTCTTTGTTGTTGGTGCAGCTTTAACTCAAATTGACTTTGGCGTACTTTGGAGATACTTCGGCTGGGCTAACCAAACCCTTGCTGCTCTTGTGCTTTGGTCTGGTGCTGCTTATCTATATCGCAATAATCGCTTGCACTGGATAGCATCTCTTCCAGCAACTGTTATGACTGCAGCCACCATTAGCTACATTTGCTATATGAAGGGCTTAGGCTTTGGTATGCCTATTGAAACTTCCAATATTATTGGCGCTGCTGTGGCAGTGGGTGCTCTTGTACTCTTTATCTTGCGTGGCAAGACAGCTAATGTTGATGTTTATGACGGTGCATAACCGTAACTCATTGTGATAAATAAAAAGGCGGGCTTCTATAAATTAGAGGCCCGCTTTTTTTATCACTTAAAAATCCTGCACAATTATTTTTTTGTGCTTTTGCTAAAAGTTTAAATTTTTATGCAAGTTATAATATGCTAGTCTTACTTTGAAAATGTTAACCCGGTCCAGTAAATAAACTACACATTATTAACATACCACTTCCCAGCCAAAGCCAATCCTCGGCGCACATCATAAGCTGGTGCATAACCAAGCATTGTTTGCGCGCGCGAAATGTCAGCTAAAGAGTGGCGCACATCCCCTGCTCTAAAATCTCTATATACTGGTATACTGTCTAAAATATTTTGATTTTGAACTTTCACTTCAGCTTGCACCAACGCGAAAAGTTCATTTAAGGTGGTGCGCTCTCCATAGGCTACATTATACACCTTATTACAAGCATCTTCTTGAGCTAAGGCAGCTAAAATATTAATTTGTACCACATTATCAATATAGCAAAAGTCACGGCTGGTTTCACCATCACCATTAATATATACATGCTCGCCCTTCAACAAAGCTGCAAACCATTGAGGAATAACCGCGGCGTATGCTCCATCTGGGTCTTGGCGACGCCCAAAAACATTAAAATAACGCAAACCAATAGTATTAAATCCATAACATTTTTGAAATACATTGGCATACAACTCATTGACATATTTTGTTACAGCATAAGGAGATAGTGGCTCGCCAATGACATCTTCAACCTTTGGTAGCGTAGGTGAATTACCATAGGTTGACGAGGATGCAGCATAAACAAAATTTTGCACTTTGGCCGCACGTGCAGCCACTAGCATATTCAAAAAACCGTTAATATTACATTCATTTGTAAGACTAGGGTCGACTATTGAACGTGGTACAGAGCCCAAAGCGGCTTGGTGCAAAACATATTGCACACCATCACAAGCTTTTTGACAAGTGGCAGGGTCTCGAATATCGCCCTTTATAAAACTAAAATTATTCCATGCCTGCTTTCCTACAATATCCTTCACCATCAAAAGGTTTTTTTCATAACCAGTCATAAAATTATCTAAACCGATAACACGTTGATTATGTTTAAGTAAACACTCTAAAAGGTTAGACCCAATAAAACCTGCGACACCAGTTATAAGCCAAGTACATGGTGAATACTGAATTTGCTCTAAGGCTTGGGCATATTTTGACATATTAACTCCTAGCAAGGTATAGATAAACTATAGATTGAACTTTATACTGAAAGATAATAAAATACTTATAAAATTTACATATTAACATATAGATTGTAAAGCAGAGAATAAGGTGCATTATTATGCATAACAACAAAATACTCATAATTGGGCATCAAGCGCGAGCCACATATATTTTTTGGTCTGTACTCATACAACAGATGCAAAAAGCTGGATATGAAGTAATTTGTTGTGTATCCAAACAAGAAAGCGATCAATATATCAATCTTTTACAAAACAATAATATTCGTGTCATAACTTACAGCCTTGAGCGCAAAGGCATAAAACCGTGGCAAGATTTAAAAAGTCTTGCTGAACTATATAAAATTTTAGGCCATGAGCAACCATATAAAATTTTTGCTTTTGCTATTAAGCCAGTTATTTATGGTAATTTTGCTGCAAGACTAGCTGGCATTCACGATGTATTTTCTTGTATCACCGGCCTTGGTTTTAGCTTTGAAGCTACCACCAACCTAAAAAAGAAAATACTGCAACATATTGCCATTATTTTATATAAAGTGGCTTTGAGATTTTCCAAAGGGATAATATTTCAAAACACAGCCGATAAAGCAGTTTTTTTACAAAAAAATATTATTAAAGCAGACCATAATATACTGATATGTAATGGGACAGGGGTAAATACAAAGCATTTTGCCTTGGAAAAAAACTTTCCTAAGCAAACTACATTTTTACTTGTGGCTCGCCTGCTACAAGCCAAGGGCATTGAAGACTTTGTGAACGCTGCAAAAATATTAAAGGAAAAACACTCAAATATTCACTTTCAGTTGCTAGGTCCGTTAGAGCATGGCACTGGCGCATTTACATTAAGCCAAGTACAGCATTGGCAAAATCTTGGTTATATAGACTATCTTGGTGAGGCATTTGATGTGCGCCCTTATATAGCGGCAGCTAGTGTTGTGATTTTACCTTCATGGCGAGAGGGTTTGTCATGCTCACTCATGGAAGCCATGAGCATGGGACGACCCATTGTAGCATCTGATGTACCTGGATGTAGGGAACTTATTGAAGAAGGTAAAAATGGATTTTTAGTCCCCCCAAAGAATGTATTGGCCTTGGCAAATGCTTTAGAAAAATTTATCATAAACACCAAGTTGCTAAATCCCATGGGAGCACACAGCCGTCACTTGGCGGAAAGCTATTTTGATGCTCATGGTGTAGCAGGTGAAATCTTACAGCATATGGATATTAAATAATCATGCAAGGTAACTGTAAAGCTATGCCCCATCAACATAATAAAATATATTCATATATTAAGCGTGTTTTTGACCTTGGCATTGCTGGCTTCTTACTCTTTATCACAAGTCCACTCTTTATACTCTCTGCCATGCTAATTTCCATAGAATCACACGGACCTATAATCTACGCTCAAAAAAGAGTTGGCCTTAAAGGGCGCGTTTTTACACTCTATAAATTTCGCTCTATGTATGATTATGCAGACAAAAATGGAGCAACATGGGCTAAAGTCAACGATGCACGTATCACTAAGTACGGTAAATTTATGCGAAAGTTACGCATTGATGAATTGCCTCAACTTTGGAATATCCTAAAAAATGATATGAGCTTTATTGGCCCAAGACCCGAACAAGTAGAATTTGTACAAGACTTTGAACAAAAAATTGCCAACTATTCTTTACGACATAATGTTAAACCTGGCCTTACCGGACTTGCACAAGTATCATATCCTTATGCTGCCTCAGAAAATGACGCTAGACGTAAACTTGAATACGACCTATATTATATCAATAATATCTCTGCCTTACTAGAATTAAAAATTCTTTTTAAAACCGTAGGAGTAATACTTTCTTCACGCGGTGCACGCTAATAAATTTCTAAAATTAATATTGTTTGTATAAAACCACACCTTGTCACTTATAACTGCTTGCTTGAATAAATAGAACAATATACAAGAAACGCATGCAGATTCTTTCTCAACCAGTCTTAGAAGGCATTAAACGTGCCACACCTATAGTTTTAGGCTATGTACCAGTGGCTTTTGCCTTTGGAGTATTAGCTGTAAAAAATAACATTCCCCCTGAACTTGCCATAACTATGTCTATCTTGGTTTTTGCAGGTTCGGGCCAATTTGTGGCGGCATCACTTTGGGGCAGTGGAGTGGGTGCAGCGTCAGTCATATTAACAGTTTTTGTAGTCAATTTGCGACATTTGCTCATGTCTGCATCCCTTGCAACCCACATGCAACAAGGTAGCCGCCTACAACGTTTTTTAGTTGGCTACGAACTAACCGATGAAACCTTTGGAGTTCATTCAACTGCCTTTAGACGTGGCTGGCAACTTAGTTTTACCACTTTATATTCATGTAATATAACTGCACATATATCTTGGGTGGCCGGTACGGCAGTAGGAGCGTATTTTGGAACACTTATAAGTGATGTGCGCCCTTTGGGACTTGATTATGCCCTAACAGCCATGTTCCTAGCATTGCTCATCCCACAAATATACAGTCGCTTAGAGTTATGGGTAGCAATTTTTGCTGGCATTGTATCGGTTAGTCTTAAACTTATGGGGCTTGGACAATGGAATGTTATTATTGCAAGTGTTGCCGCTGCAAGCTTGGGTTTATTACTGCACAAACGCAAAACAAAATTAGAATAATTTTAGCATTGAGTAAAATATGAACTTAGATCTTATTTTTTGTATAATAGGTTGTGCTTTAGTCACAGCAATACCACGTGTTTTTCCACTTATGTATTTATCCACAGAGTCTTTGCCAAAACCCATGCTACGCTGGCTATCCTTTGTACCGGTTGCGGTTATGTCAGCCTTGCTTATCCCAGACCTTGTGATTCAGAATAATACTCTTAATATAAGCATTCATAATACTTATTTTATATCTGCTTTTCCTGCTGCTGTAGTCGCTTGGCGCACTAAGAGTTTTTTTGGTACCATAGCTTGCGCTATGGCAACAGTTGCTTTTTTGCGTTATATAGGTTGGTCATAGAGCATGAAAAAAACATCAAAAAAAAGAAAAATAGCACCAGCCATAAACCCAGCTACACAAAGCAAACTTCTTTTGGTGCGCATTGCTCCAGAAAAAGTGGGCATGTTTCGATTTCTATTGGAGTCCTATGACCATGTGGCTTATTTTTCTGTAATAAATAAATATGAAGCCTTACTAAAAATTGTTTATTCTCCGCATATGGAACAAACTACCAAGGCCGTATTACACGAAATTTCTAGAAGTATTAATATGAACATCCTACCTTGGCCACAAAACAATTTTTTGCAAATACAAAATTAAATTAACACTTTAGACACTTACACTTAAAAATCAAATAATATGGCAGATTTATTAAGCTTACTAGACACCAATATTAAAACACCACCTCACTTTATGGTACTTGATGTGGAAACACGTCGTTCTGCCCAAGAGGTGGGCGGTTGGGGCAATTGTCATAAAATGGGAGTTAGCATTGCTGTATTATATGACAATATAGACAATAGTTTCACAGCCTATACACAAGATGAGCTTGAAACCATGTTTACTCGTATGCATAAAGCCAAACTTATTATAGGCTTTAACCTCATTAAATTTGATTACAAAGTACTACAACCATTTGCTAACTATAATCTACTTAATTTACCAACCCTAGACATATTGATACAAGTAACAAAAAGCCTTAAACATCGTATTTCACTGGATAATTTAGCCAAAGCTACTCTTGGCCTTGGAAAA
Source organism: uncultured Desulfovibrionaceae bacterium (assembly GCA_964368845.1). Classification (GTDB taxonomy): domain Bacteria; phylum Desulfobacterota; class Desulfovibrionia; order Desulfovibrionales; family Desulfovibrionaceae; genus CAYJAD01. The sequence continues at coordinate 6,693 of CAYJDF010000037.1, read as the reverse complement.
AATGCCAATGGTATGCAGGCTCTTACATGGTGGCAGCAAGGCCGCCTTGATGAAATTACCACCTACTGCAAACAAGATGTAGATGTTACACGTCAAATATATCTATATGGACTTGAACATGGGCATGTATTTTTTACCAATAAGGCAGGCAAAAAAAATCCACTCAAGGTAAACTTTGGTTAAAATTTTTTTTACTCAACCAAGTAACGTTCTCCAGTATCGCAAATAAAGCTTACAATTCTTTTGCCTTGCATATGTTTGCTAGCCGCAAGTTTTAAGGCTGCGCATACATTAGCCCCTGATGAAATACCACAACTAATGCCCTCATGCATGAAAAGTTGTCTGCGCATATCAACAGCTTCTTTAGTAGTGACCGTTATTACCTCGTCCACAATATCACGCCGTAAAATTTTTGAAACAAAATTTGGCCCTATGCCCTGAATACCATGCTTGCCAGATTTGCCTTCTGAAAGCATGGGGGATTCAAATGGCTCCACAGCATGAATGGTTAAATGTGGCATGCGTTCACGCAAGAATAAACCAGTACCAGACAATGTTGCACCAGTGCCAACACCAGCAACTAATGCGTGCATATCATTACCAAACTTAGAAAATATTTCTGGACCGGTGCTAAAATAATGCGCCTCAAGCATAAGCGGATTAGTAAATTGCCCCAACATAAAAGCTGAAGGAGTATTTACAAATATTTCATCGGCCTTTTTAACCGCTCCATTCATGCCAAGCTCAGCTGGTGTTAAGACCACCTCAGCTCCATATGTCTGCATGGATTTTATCCGCTCCACCGTCATATTTTCGGGCATGGTAATAATAACACGCATTTTATGTACTGCACCCACCATACTCAAAGCAATACCAGTATTACCACTACTTGGCTCAACCAAAACACTTTCTGGCAAAAGCTTTTTTTCTGACAAAGCCTTTTGCACACAATATGCAACCATCCTATCCTTCACAGAGCCACCAGGATTGCGACTCTCAACCTTAAGCCAAATCTCACAAGGATGTGGGTTTAGCGAATTCAATTTTATTATAGGTGTATTACCAACTGTATCTAATATATTTAACACAAATTACCTCACATAGATTGTAATAATGTTTAGCCATCACAGGTTAAAACAAAATTAAAAATAGAGCAAACAAGTAAAAATAAATTTATATTGCTTATTTATAAAACATAACTCTTCAAAATTTATTTATTTTTTAAAAATAACTTCAATAAACAGCAAAAAAGCATATTTAGCTCTTTTTTTTCTTGCATTCTTCTTATATAATCCCGTCACAATTATATTCAAGGAGAAAACCATGGCCGTTAATTATTCGCAAAAAGTTTTGCGTAAAATGAAAAAGTTTTGCGCACATCAACCAGAATTTATGCAAGCTGTTAAGGAAGTTGTTGACTCATTAGATCCCTTATTTGAGCGCGAATCAAAATACCAACAACATAATATTTTAGAACGCATCACCGAGCCAGAAAGACAACTCATCTTTCGCGTAGCATGGACCGACGATAAAAACAGAGTACAAGTTAACCGCGGCTACCGTGTGCAATTTAATTCAGCCATAGGCCCTTACAAAGGCGGACTACGTTTTCATCCAAGTGTTAATCAAAGTATCTTAAAATTTCTTGGCTTTGAACAAATATTTAAGAATAGCCTCTCTGGTCTTGCCATTGGTGGTGGCAAGGGTGGTAGCGACTTTGACCCCAAGGGCAAAAGTGACGCTGAAGTTATGCGTTTTTGCCAATCATTCATGATTGAGCTATCTAAAATTATAGGCAATACCATTGACGTACCAGCAGGTGACATTGGCGTTGGTGCGCGCGAAGTTGGCTACCTTTTCGGTCAGTATAAACGTCTAACATCCAAGTTTGACGGTGTGCTTACAGGCAAAGGTTTACTCTGGGGTGGTTCTCTTGTGCGTACCGAAGCTACAGGCTATGGATGCGTATATTTTGCAGAAAACATGCTAAATGCCATAGGCAAAGATATCAAAGGGTGCACAGCTGCCGTATCTGGCTCTGGTAACGTGGCCCAATATACCATAGAAAAGCTACAGCAACTTGGTGCAAAAGCCGTTACCATTAGTGACTCACGCGGCACCATCTATCAACCATCAGGCATCAATCTTGAAGTTCTTAAGCAAGTTAAGGAAGTAGAACGCGCCTCCCTTACTCGCTACCTAGAACTTTGCCCTGACGCCAAATATACCCCAGCCAAGGATTACCCCAAAAATCAACACCCAGTTTGGCACATACCTTGCGACCTTGCCTTCCCCAGCGCTACCCAAAATGAACTTACCGGAGAAGATGCTAAGATTTTGGTCAAAAATGGCTGCTTCTTAGTAAGTGAAGGCGCAAACATGCCTTCTACACCAGAAGCTATTGAAGTATTTAAAGAGGCTAAAATAGCTTATGGACCAGGTAAATGCGCTAATGCTGGTGGGGTTTCAACAAGTCAATTAGAAATGGCCCAAAACGCTAGCATGCAAGCTTGGAACTTTAATCAAGTGGATGAAAAGTTAAAGGATATTATGAAAGGCATCTTCACATCTGCCAGCGAAACAGCAAAAGAATTTGGTTGCCCAGGTGATTACGTACTTGGTGGCAATATTGCTGGTTTCCGTAAAGTAGCCGATGCAATGATCCAACAAGGCGTTTATTAATATTATTAAAAA
>CAYJDF010000037.1:0-3899 GCA_964368845.1 uncultured Desulfovibrionaceae bacterium | reverse complement strand
AGTTCATTAAGCTCTGCCCAAGAAAATACCGGCCCATCAACGCAAACGTATTTATTGCCAAGGTTACAGCGGCCACAAATACCAATACCGCACTTCATACGTTTCTCAAGAGTGGTAATGATATTTTCTGCTGCAAAGTTCATTTTCATAAGTGCCTGAACTGTAAAAGTAATCATTATGGGAGGCCCACAGATTATGGCAACAGTTTTTGTGGGGTCTGGGTTTAGCTCTGTGAGCACATCGGGTATAAGTCCCACCTTATGGTCCCAGCCTCCAAATGGAATGTCAATGGTTAGAGTACAATCAAGGTTGGGGTCTTTAAGCCAACCATCTAGCTCATAACTATATGCCATGTCCTTAGGGGTACGTGCTCCATACAGTAAAGATATTTTACCATAATCAGCTTTATTTTCTAAGGTATGCAACATGATAGAACGTATGGGAGCCATGCCGATACCACCACCGATAAAGAATAAATCCTTACCATGCCAGCTGGCACACGGGAAAGCATTACCAAGAGGTGCGCGCACACCAACCTTATCACCTACAGATAGTTTGTGCAAAACTCTTGTAACCTCACCCACGCGCATGACTGAGAATTGCAAAAAGTCTTTTTGTGATGGAGGGCTACTAATTACAAAGGTGGCCTCACCCACACCAAATACCGAAAGCTGACCTACTTGCCCAGCTCCAAAAGTAAAAGATTGCATAGCCGCAGCATCATCTAAAACCACACGAAAAGTTCTAATATTGCTTGTTTCTTCAATAATTTCAACAACAGTTGCAATTTGAGGCAAATATGGATTAGCACCAAGAGCTGTACGTGTATGTGGTATGGCACAAGCCATCTTGTTTTGTTCTTGGCCTGACTCTGGGCTTGACGTAGCCTCTTTTATGACCGGCGCTATAGACTCTTTTACCGCAGGAGTTTTGGTCTCCTTTACCACAGGAAGCTTAGACTCTTTAATAGCCGGAGCTTTAGAGTTTTTTATAGCAGGTGCCTTGGATTGTTTGATGGCAGGTGCTTTAGCTTCCTTCACAGCCGGACTTACACGTGTAGCCTTGGCCGGTGGATCTACGGGTTTGCTTTCTAAAGCTTGATTTTGCTCTACCACAGGTTGAGTTATTACTTCTTCTACGGCCTTAGCATTCTTAGCTGGGTTTGCTTTTGCTTGAGCCTTAGTTTCTTGTTCAGTGGCTTGCTGACTAACATTAGTGGCCGTACTACTGGTAGCTTTAGTTTTTTTAGTAGTTTTGGAGGCCGCAGTTTTGGCAGTTTTTTTAGTAGATGTTTTTTTCGCGCTCATGCTTTCTCCTTACTAATCCTTTTTCGCATTAACTGCTGTAGTTGTGCATGCGTCCTCTGTGTTCACTGGGGCTGCAGGTGTATCTTTAAGAGCTGCTAACACAATAGATCGAATATCAAGATGCACTGGACATTGACTTATACAACGCCCACATCCATTACATGAATATTGATTGTTCCACACTTGCGGATAATAGCTAAACTTATGTGTAATACGATTACGCATGCGTAAAGCTTTTGCTGTGCGCGGGTTATGTCCACTGGCTTCACGGGTAAAATGTGAGGCCATACATGTATCCCAAGTGCGCATGCGCTTACCACCTTCTGGGGTTAAGCCGTCGCCTTCATCAGTTATATTAAAACAATAACAAGTTGGACAAATATAGGTGCAAGCCCCACAAGATAAGCAGTGGGCCGTTTGCTTAGCCCAAAAGTCTTCATCGGTAAAACGTTTGGCTAAACTTTGAGCAATATCCTTTAAGTCAGGACGTTTATCAAGACTAGCCCCTGCTGCTGCATGAGCTTTTTTTACATCATCTTGCTTATCACCTGCTTGAGCGAGGTTAGAGTTTTCTAATAAAGCTATGCCTTGTTCACTAACACCTTGTAAAACATAACCCGCTGCAAGTTCGGTTAAAAGTATATCTGAACCAGTTTTATCTAAAGGCCCTGAACCTACCCAATGGCAAAAACAGGTAGAGCATGTTTCGGTGCAAGCACGCGTAATGACAAGCATAGTTGCACGTTTAGCCATATAGTATGGATCTTGGTATGGACCTTGAGTGTAGGGGCGGTCAAGCACAGTAAAACCGCGCGCGTCGCAAGGACGACAACCAAAAACAATAGTTGGTGTGGCCTTAGGTGTATCGTCAAGACTTAAGGACACTTGTTCTAATTGTTCAGGGTTTTTAGTTAATTTATAACGGATTAACGTTTCACATGCTGGTAGAACCACGGCCTTAGGTGAGCTGGAGGCCTTGTCAAAGCATACTTCATTTTGCGGATCAAATGGAGAAAAAACCACAGACCTATTACGCTTTGTAGGCACAAGCACTTGATAATCCTGTTTATTATATGTGCCAAGCCAAGTCAAAAACTCATTTAAAGAGTCCTTGTTTAAGAAGTACAGATTGCTCATTTCCATTCCCTCTCAATTATATTCTTTTCTTCAAGCGCGTAGCCCAAAAGAGGTGGGGTAGCATCTTTATTCATGCCTGGCTTATAACCTTCAAATATTTGACCAACAGCACGTTCTAATTGTTGGCGTAAGGCTAAGATAGGTATATGAATGGGGCATGCTCTTTGGCACTCACCACAACCAGTACAACGTCCAGCTAAATGCAAAGCATGTATGGTTTGAAAATAAAGCTTTTCTTTAATGCTATCATTTTGCGTAAGCCAATGTGGTGTGCGCGTTTCTGCAATACAAAAATCGCGGCAAACACACATGGGACAGGCATTACGGCAAGCATAGCAACGCATACAACGCTCCATATGCCCACGCCAAAAACCGCGTCGTTCTTCCATACTCATACTATCAATTAAAGCCAGCTCTGGCGGAATAATTTGCTTGGCATTAATGGGTGTTGGTGGCCCACCAATGCGCATATTTGCTTCCACAGCAGCAGGATTGGTACAATTATGGCATTTATCTTGAGCATAGTCTTGCATGTTAAAGTTGTGTTCAACACCGTCTGCCACAATACGTACACTATTGTCAGTGGTACTCACTTCATCAATTTTATTGTAGCGACCAAGGGCCTCGTCAATCCTAGGCATATTCAAAGTGCCTTCGCAAGGCATACTGAATATGAACACATCATCGCGCTCGACAATTTTTTCTTGAATAAGTTCTATTACGGAGCGCGAATCACATCCCTTAACCACAAGACCAATTTTTTTACCTCGCCAAGATGACAGATAAGTAGCTAAATTATGTACATTAAAAGGTCCCCATTGTAGATCGTCCACATCATCAATGCTGTACATAAAATGTGGTGTAGCGTGGGCTGCATCATAACCTTGTTTCCAGCCAATTACGCATTCTAACTCAGGTAGCTTTTGTTTTATGGCAGTTTTTAATTCATCAAGGGCCGCATTGCCAGCAACACCAGTGCCTAGCGGGCGTAGTGAGGTTAATACATTCTCCGCAAGTGTGTATAATGGCTCGCTATCTTCTATGCGTGGTGCAGGGCCTAGGGCATGAATTTGCTCAGTAAACTTTGTTACTACTTTTTGCCATTTTTGTCCCTCTGATGCAGAAACCCATGTATATTCAAACCGTTTTGCATCAATACCAAGCACTGGTAAGAAGTGCTTTAACATCTCCAAACGACGCCTTGCATAGTAATTGCCAGAGGTATAGTGGCAATCGCGTGGATGACAACCAGATACTAGTACTCCATCTGCACCGTCTAAAAGGGCACGCATAGCAAAAAGAGGATCTACCCGACCAGAGCAAGGTACACGAATAATACGCAAATCTGTGGGCTGGGTTGCTCTTGCTACACCGGCTGTATCCGCACCGCCATAGGAACACCAATTACATAAAAAACCAATAATTCTTAATTCTTTATTTTCTAGCTGCGGCATA
>CAYJDF010000036.1:0-20986 GCA_964368845.1 uncultured Desulfovibrionaceae bacterium | reverse complement strand
GAAACCATGAATTTAAAACTCATTGAGCCTTTGCGTGAATTATTTAAGGATGAAGTACGCAAAGTGGCAGCAGAACTTGGTATGCCAGACTTTATAGTGTGGCGTCATCCCTTCCCTGGGCCTGGACTTGCCATACGTATATTAGGTGAAGTCACCAAGGAAAGACTTGATATATTGCGCCTTGCCGATCAGGTAGTGCAGGAAGAATTAAAAAGTTCCGGTTGGTATAGCAAGGTATGGCAAGGGTTTGCTGTGCTCTTACCACTAAAAACTGTAGGCGTTATGGGTGATGGGCGAACCTATGAACATGTTATAGCCTTACGCATTGTGGATAGCGTTGACGCCATGACTGCCGATTGGGCAAGACTTCCAGCAGAGCTACTTGAGCGCATGTCTAGCCGTATTATTAATGAAGTACAAGGTGTTAACCGTGTGGTGTTTGATATATCATCAAAACCACCAAGCACCATTGAGTGGGAATAAAAAATCTATACCATTGATTATATTTGAAAAATGAGGTAAGATATGTTTGGAATTGGTAGCACAGAGCTTTTAGTCATCTTGGTTGTAGCCTTGGTGGTTCTTGGGCCAAAGAGTTTACCGGGCATTGCCAAAACCTTGGGAAAAGTGATGGGTGAATTTAGGCGTGTAAGTACAGAATTTCAGCGCACCATGAATGCAGAAGTGGCCCAAGATGAACATGAAAAATTAAAAAAAGAAGCCGAGGAAGAACTTTTTGGCAATACAAGCAATGATGATGCAAGTACTGCCAAAACCAAATCTGAAAAGCCCACCCAAGACCAAGCTGCAAAGCAAGATGAAAATATTGAGGAACAAGTTGCACAGAAAGAACCAACTGAGCCAGAATCTACTAGTTCTAAAGCAGAAGATGAGTTAGAACAAACTTGCACTACAAAGCCCGAAAGTACTGCAGAGCAAGAATTGGACATACAGTCTCCCCTTACAAAAGCCGTAGCTGATGCTCAAGCTGAGGCTAATAGTAGTGAACCCCTTAAGGAAACAAACAATAAAGGCTAAGGCATGCAGTCGGACAAACTAAAAACAGAGCAAAAGCAAACTGCACAAGAGCAAAATACTTTGTTTGATGATGCAGCAAAGCACTCTGATACTGTGCAGGAGCAAGCTGAAAATACTAATACTGCTGCACAAAATGACGACTTTGCCAATTCTTTTTTTGGCAACGAAGGTGCATGGGATGGCACTGAAAACACAAGCTCTGAAAAGTTATCTGACGAAATCATTGATGATGACCCCATGACCCCACAAGGCTATGATTTAAGCGAAGCTGAATTAGAAGAACTTGCTGCAGCTAGTGAAACACCAAAGCGTTCCCCACCACCACGTAAAACTCCTGAAGAAAGAGGTCTTTTACCTAAAGAAGATGAAGAAAAGCAAGAGCGGCCCATGACATTAATGGAGCACCTTGGGGAACTGCGCACCCGCTTGGTGCGCTCTTTCATTGCCATAGGCCTTGCGTTTATAGTTTGTTATACTTTTTCAGAGCGTCTTTTTGCTGAACTTTGCAAGCCTTTGGTTGCAGCATTACCAGAAGGCTCAAAATTAATTTTTACAGCCCTGCCTGAAGCCTTTTTTGTTTACCTAAAAGTAGGTCTAGTGGCATCTATTTTTGTAGTAAGCCCTTATTTATTTTACCAAGTCTGGGCTTTTATTTCTCCTGGACTTTATGACGAAGAAAAAAAATATATTGTGCCCATGGCCCTTATATCAGCCCTATTTTTCTTTTCTGGGGCTAGTTTTTGTTTCTTTGTAGTATTTCCCTATGCTTTTACATTTTTTGTAGGTTTTGCTAGCGAAGACATAGCGGCCATGCCCTCACTTGGCGAATATTTAGGATTTTCATTAAAGCTCTTAATTGCTTTTGGATTAATTTTTGAAATGCCGCTTTTCACTTTTTTCCTTGCGCGTATGGGCATTGTCACAGCTGCAAGAATGCGTAGTTTTAGACGCTACGCAGTACTTTGTATCTTTATAATTGCAGCTATTCTTACTCCACCTGACGTTATATCTCAATTACTTATGGCAATGCCTATGATGTTATTATACGAAATAAGCATTGGTGTTGCAGCTACATTTGGGCGTAAGAAAAAAACCGAAGCTGAGGAAGTCGAAGAAGATTTATCCTCGCCTATAAATGATGAAGCCAACACGAGCAACACCGCCAAAAGCTAAAACTGGAGTTATTATGCAAGATATTGTACGCAAAGCACAAATTAGCCGTAGTACCAAGGAGACCAATATTAGTGTTGAATTGTGCCTTGATGGTAATTCAAACATTGATATTAATACTGGTTTTGGTCTACTAGATCATATGCTCACACTAACAGCATTTTGGGCCGGATTTGATTTAAAGCTTCATTGTCAAGGAGATATGCATATTGACGCACATCACAGTGCAGAAGATGTAGGCTTATGTTTAGGACAAGCTTTTGCTACAGCCTTAGGTGAGCGTAAAGGTATAAAGCGTGTGGGTAATGCGCGTGTACCTATGGATGAAGCCTTGGCTGACGTTTGTATTGATATTTCCGGTCGTCCATGGCTTGAGTGGAGAGGGGATGAATTACTACCTCCGGTTTTGGCTGGAGAAGAACGCGATTTGTGGCGTGAGCATTACAAAGCATTTGCCACAGCTGCGCGTTTAAACATGCATGTAAATTTTTTATATGGGAAAAATGGGCATCATTTACTCGAGTCTGTGGCTAAAGGCCTTGGGCTTGCATTGGCCGCCGCTGTGTGTGTGGACGGTCATAATATACGCAGTACCAAAGGAGGTCTGGACTAATGCGCATAACAACTATTTTTTTAAGTATCATTTGTCTTTCATTTTTGCTTGTGGCTTGCCAAAAAAGTACAGCTGATGTGGAGCGTAGCTCATCAGTTATACCACTAGATTTAACTATTGGTGTAGTTCCCTTTTCTCAGCCACTTAGCACCAGTGAACTTATTACTGGATTTATACCTGAGAATCAGGGACGTATAACGAGTGATGTACTTGGGCAGTTGGACCTTATGTTACGCACTAATTTGCATGGCACCGGACGTACCTATAGTTGGTTACCGGCACCACTTGCCATAAATAGAACCAACTATCATGAATCCGAAATGCCTCAAGCTTTGCAACAATGGCTAGCCTATGGAATGGACTATAGAGTAGATTTCTTATTGGTCCCACAAGTACTTAACTGGCATCAACGTGAAGGTTCACGCGCTGGGGTAACAAATTCTGCCCATGTACGGGTTGAATTTTTCTTACTTGATATTCGCCATGGACGCATCTTCCGCCGTTCTGTATTTGAAGAAAAACAATTGGGCTTAGCTAATGACCTTTCACGTGTTGGTACTTTCTTCAAACGTGGCGGAGGCTGGGTTAAAGCTGAAGAGCTAATCCAAGAAAGCATTGATAAAGCAATAGATGAACTAGGATTACAATGATTATTTTTCCAGCAGTAGATATTCAAGACGGTAAAGCTGTGCGCCTAAAACAAGGGCGCGCAGATCAAAGCACTGTTTTTGAGCATGACCCTATCAAGGCTGCCCTTGCTTGGCAAGAAGCTGGGGCAGAGTGGCTACATGTAGTTGACCTTGATGGGGCCTTTGACGGTATGCCCACCAGTGCAGGAATTATTCGCTCCATTTGCAAGAAGTTAAGCATACCTGTGCAACTTGGTGGTGGCATTCGCGACTTTGATGTGGCAAAGGCCTACCTTGACGCTGGCGTGCAAAGGCTTATTATTGGAACTATGGCCTTAGAAAACCCAGAACTATTTACTAAATTATGCCAAGCATTTCCAAAGCGTATAGGCGTTTCACTGGATGCACAAGATGGTATACTCAAAACCAAGGGCTGGGTTGAAAGTGTTGATGTTAGTGTAGAAGACATATTGCCGCGCTTGAATGAAGACGGGGCAGCATTTATTATCTACACCGATATTGCCCGCGACGGCATGCAAAGCGGTGTCAATGTTAATGCCATACAACGTCTTTGCGCACTTTCAAAATTGCCAGTTATAGCAGCTGGTGGAGTAAGTACCATTGAAGATGTTAAAGCTCTATACCCACTTAGCAGACGTAGTACGCTGCAAGGTGCTATTAGTGGACGAGCACTTTATGAAGGTACGCTTAATCTAGGTGAAGCCCTAGACTGGATTGCTAAACAAGACTAAAGCTAGTACAAATTTAATTGTGCAAAGTCTTACATAGCAAGAATTTTAAGGAAAACAGAGCATGACAAAATTTAGTAAAATGAATTTGGATAACCTACCAAAGCCATCTGCCAGGCGTGGAAACATTTTCAAGCTTACTATTATTACGCTCTTAGTAGTGGCTATTACAGCTAGCACACTATACTGGCTTTCAAGAGATGAAGAAACTAAGGAAGTTATAGCAGATTCTGTTAAAGAAAATGTGGATAATGTAATTAAGGATACCCCACTAGAAACTGTAACAACCTACCTAGCCCCACCACCGCCCCCCACTGTGACAACTCCACCTGAAATTACCGTTAGCACCATACCAACAGAAGAACCAGTTGAACTACCTCCTGCCCTTGACCCCACAACTCCTGTGGGCACAGTAATGCCCAAGGTGGAAGAAGATAGCCGTGTTCCCATGACCTTTGTGGAAGACGCTGCACAATGGTTGGCCAGTCGTTATAAGCCTGGTAAAGGTTTAAGTTTTGGCCTTGCTGCAACAAACTATCGTTATGGGCAGACTATGCGTGGGCTTATCCCCCAAGGTCAAGGGGATATTATTACTGCGCGCACTGAACTTTTGCGCTATGCCTTTAATCCGACCATGCTCACGGCATTGTATAATTTATATGCTGATAGATTTGTGGCTGCCCTTGGAGATGCGGCTGAATTTCCTACCAAGGGTAAAGCCTTAACTCCAGAACAAACCACTGCTATGTATAAGGCTTATGCCAAGGAATTTCAGTCCATTGGTGGTGTTTTACACGGTATTGCCGCCACCCCAAATTTTTTAGCTTTGGTACAAGAAGTGGAAAACCTTGGGCAAGATTCAGTAGAAGTTCACTCTCAAATTACTACTGCGGTTTTTGACTTGGACACTGCTCGTGAAGCCAAAGATAGCACAGCAGAAAAGGCAGCTCAACTGCGCATTGATGGCCTTAATGCCCAATATCAGCGCATACTCTCTGAACGCGAAGAAGCCAACCGTAATTTAGTAAACACCATACAAAATAAAGCCCCTGCAGCACGTGGTATTGATGCTGATACGGTTATTTTTATGGCGGAATGGTTTGAGCGTCGCCAAAGCCAGCAAGGCAATGTAGCACAAAGTGTTAGCACCATAGCAAAGCTTTTGGATGATTTATCATCGCGCCTTAATACCGCTGCTAATGACTAGTTATGAGTAGTTTCCTTTTTGTTGGGGGTACACGCAGTGGCAAAAGCCGCTTGGCTGAACTTTGGGCTGAGCATCAAGGCCCAAACCGTCTTTATATTGCTACAGCAAGCATTGAAGATGATGAAACAAAAATACGGATTTTGCAACATCAAGCTAGGCGCGGTCTTGGGTGGCAATGCTTAGAGGCACCATACTTTAGTCCAGATATGTTAAAAGATATTCAAACCGATGTAGTGCTTATTGATTGTCTTAGCATGTGGTTAAACAACCATATGGCTAAAGGACATAATGACAATGAAATACACAGCTTAGTTGAAAACTTAGCTAAATGGATACATGAACTTAACTTACCCTTAGCCTTTGTGAGTAGTGAAATCGGCTTGGGTATGGTTCCCATGTCTGAGCTTGCTAGAAGATATCGCGACTTGCATGGGCAAATTAATCAAATTATAGCCCAAGCTTGCCAAAATGTACTATTTGTGAGCTGCGGTTTACCTTTAGTTCTTAAAGGTCAAATACCTCAAGAGCTAACTAATATAAGGTGATAATAATGAAAAAATTAATACTATTATTTTTAATTTGTTTTTTAAGTCTACCCATGCAAGTACATGCAGGGCAGGACGCTGTACAAACCATCAAAAATATACAAAGTGCTTTAGATAACGCCAATCAAGAACTTTTTGACGCCTCAATAGACATGGAAAGCCTAGTTGGACAATGCTTAGATGTTATTATGGAAGACGCTAACAAAGAAGGTCAACAAACCATACCTCCCGTCTTGGCACTTATTTTATCTGCAGCCAATATGAGTGATGAGGCTAAAAAAACCTTGCGCTCAACTTTAATAACCGAAGTGGGTGAATTCATACGTTTTGGCGTGCGCTCAGGCGCATATGCAGGAAAGGAAGTGCAAACCACTCCACCAGGAGGCATCCTAGCACCATTTCTCACTAAAACTTCTATGGGGCGTAAAGAAATTACCTACATCGGGCCAGCCATGAAAGAAAGTGGAGCTGAATACGTAACCTTTATATTACAAGACCATGAAAATGGTCGCTCCTACCCCGTTGAGGCTTGGCTTCGTCCCACCAATGGGCAATGGAAGGTCATTGGAATACGTAATGTGCGCACATTAACGCGCATGCTTCAAGATGAATCTGAACAAGTTTTATAGTTTTTGCACCAGCACAAGAAACACTGGATTTTCCGGCACTAGGCGAATATCTTGCCCAAGACTTGTGCTATAATTTAAACCAAGCTGAAAAACTTGTAATGAAAATTCTTTCTCCTTAAAAAAACTTTCAACCTTTTGTAATGTGCCAAGAAGCACACAACTAATTACCATGCGTCCACCACTATCTAAAGATTTAGCTAAGTATTGAAGTAAGTCGCCTCCACCTTGGTCGCTCAAACCTCCGCCCACAAAAATACCTTGTGGCTTTGGTAAATTCTGTAAGCATTGTGGCGCATCGCCATGACAAATATCTAAAATTAACGCGCCCATATTACGGCGATTTTTTTCTATATCCCTTACGCGCTTAGCACTTTTTTCCACCGCCACAACTCGCCCTACATGTGCAAGGGCGCACATTTCAAGGGCCACAGCTCCAGAACCTGCGCCTATATCCCATAAAACATGGCTAGACTCAATGCGTAAAAGACTTAAAGCCGTTGCGCGAACAGCATACTTAGACATCAAATTATTTTCGCGCGCGACTTGATTTGGCAAAAGACCTAAAATGGGTCTTTTATTTACAGCAGTTGGTACTATTATTAAAGTACAATAAGGTGATACTTTCTCATTATGCTGAACTGCTTTGCCAAGGCTAAGGCTGTAGATTTTTTCATTCTCTTGACCTAAATTCTCTGCCACATGCATAATAAAATTACGTGCCCCTCGCTCATATAAGTATGTAGCAATGGCTTTTGGTCCAGATTTAACATCGGTCACTACACAAACAGGCTTATGGCTAAAAAGTGCAATATTAAGACTATGCCATGCTTCTGGACGACCATGCAAAGACACATGCTGCATATTATGCCAAGCAAGTCCAAGCCTTGCACAAAGGTGCTGCATAATACTAATACCAGGATAAATACATACAGCCTTAGCACCAAAGTACTTAACTAGGCTTGCGCCAATGCCAAAATAAAGTGGATCACCATCGGCTAAAACTAATACTTGCTTACCTTGATTACGAGCTTGGTCTATGGATTGAAAAATATTTTCTAAAGGGCTGGTAATGGGTTGTAGCACTTTATCTTTCGTGTCAGTGCAGTGAGTTATTTGTCCAAGCAAAGCTTTACCGCCTAATATATATTGGGCTTTGTGCAAAAGCTCTTCTTCCCTAGCACTTAGCACTTGTCCGTAAATGGCTAGTACTTGTATTGGATATATTTTCTTTTTCATACGCTCATTAAGGTCCTACCATCAAGGTGAAACAAATGCACCTGTACCCTGCGCCCAGCAAATTTACTTGCCGACTTAGCGCAAAGCCTTGTTATGTATTTTAATATATTTTCTTTATGTGCACTGGTAAGTATAATCTCTAAGGCATGATTAGCCGTAACACATTGTGTTATTTCTATGGTTTTGTCCTCATCAAGACCAGCTTCACCACACCACTGAGCCAACAAAGTAAAATCTAAACTAGCACTGTGGGCATGAGTATAAGCATGACCTTGGGCAAGCTTGACCAACTTACCAAAAAAGCAACCCCATACTAATTCAAAGGGATATTTGGCGGCTTCTTGCAATGAGAATTCTGCAAAGTCTGCCACCTGCACCGCAGCTTGTTTTGATAATTGAGTATATTTTTTTAACAACAATCGCTCGGAACGACGCCCAGTGCTTAAACAAATCGTACTGCAACCTGTAGCAAATGCCACTTGTAAGCTTTGAACAATAGTAGCTTTCCAAGCCTTGTGGCTAAATGGTTTCACTGTACCTTGTGTGCCAAGGATGGATATTCCACCCATTATACCAAGGCGCGGATTGAAAGTTTTTTTAGCTATGTTTTCGCCATTAGGAACTACAATACACAGCTCAATGCCACCAGAATAATTATATTTTTTAGCAACTTGCAAAAGCCCTGCACGTATTTGCTTACGCGGTGCAGGATTAATAGCAGCTTCACCTACAGGCAAAGGCAGGCCAGGAAGTGTAAAATGTCCAACTCCCATACCACCTTTAATGTGTATTTGACCTTGATTATTGTTCAAACTCACATACGCATAAATTTGTGCCTTATGAGTCACATCTGGGTCATCGCCACCATCTTTTTGTACTATGCCAAGAGCTTGCCCTGCATCTTGCAAGCTTACTGCTTGGATGGGTATATGCAAGGTTTTGTGTTTGGATATATAATCATAGTTTGGTAGTGGTATTTCCATATACACAGGCAAGTTACTTGCATCTAGCAAAAGGTGCAAAGCCGCCATAGCTGCTGCTGTAGCGGCTGAACCTGTGCTAAAGCCCTCACGCAATTTTGTCTTTGACATATTTTTTATTATCCAAAGAGCATAGCGGTAAAATTTCTTTAAGGTATTTCTTATGCATAGACAAATAAAATGCTAAGGGATTGCCAAAATGACGCCCAAGCATACCATCAACAAATAGTCTGCTTATTTCACGTTCTTGCATAAGTACTAACTGGAAATACCCAAAAATATTTTGCTCTTCCTTACTCATATTTGCCAAAATCTTTTTGCACACCTCTTGAGCTCTTGGCCTATATAACCATAAGTACATAAAGTCCAAGGCATCTACCATTAATGCTCGTCTTAAGGCTGGATTTTTTTCTTCAATTTTTTTCAAAAATCTTTTTGGTTTAGTCATTAAATTAAAAACATTATCTTCAGGAAACAACAATTCTATTTGCACATAATTATTGAACATTTGCTGAAACTTTGTCTTATAATCCCAACGGCGCATGCGCACATTATTTTTGTGGTCGGCATAGCCTTCAATAAGAGCCGCCACAGTATCCGAAGCCATTTTGGATATAATGGCAGCACTCATTTGAATGATAGTATTGGGATCATTTACTTGTGATAAGTATAATATTTCATACACAATACCATTAAATAAAATAGCCATAGGTATAGCTAGGGCACTACGAAAAACATTACCAACTATTGCTTCCTTAGGTAAACCACGAATAGTATTATGCCAGGCAATATAAAGCCCATTCACTGCGCCCATAATGGCGTAGACCATAATTGTGTGATT
Organism: uncultured Desulfovibrionaceae bacterium; assembly: GCA_964368845.1. Classification (GTDB taxonomy): domain Bacteria; phylum Desulfobacterota; class Desulfovibrionia; order Desulfovibrionales; family Desulfovibrionaceae; genus CAYJAD01. Next base: position 11,349 of record CAYJDF010000036.1, on the reverse strand, counting down.
TTCCACAGTGTAGCCTAGCATATTTTGCAATAAGAATATACGCACTCCCCATTCCAATAATGGCACAGAAAACCCTGTATACATTAAAGAATCACAAAGCCTAGACCAACTGACATAATCTCCCCAGCGCAAAAGGCTTGCGCGATGCAACCCCCCACCTGCCACCACAGCCTGCACTATATTGCGTACACCGGTTATTCCAAACCAAATAATAGGGCCAAACCATGCTAAAAACCACCAAGTTTGTGTATATTGAAAGGCTATGCATGCCGGAATAAAACCCACCAAAACTTTTAAAAAATTTGCCAAATGATAACTTAGGTATTTAGGTGCAGGTATGCTATGGGCAGATGTAGCATGATCAGTATTATTAACTTTTTTTACACTACCTAAGGCTGCAATATTACCTGGCCTTGCAATGCGTGCCGATGATGAACGTGGCGACCATTCTTGTTCCTTGATATATCCATAATGATATTTGCCGGGGATAAGCCGGATAAGCCGTGTAAGTAGGCTTTTTTGTGGTATAAATTCATTGGGGGTAAGGCGCATATTATAATACATGGACATATAAAATGGCACTTCTACATTTTCTCTTTGTTTTTCTAAAGCTTTTTGCCCTCGTGCTGGCAATGTACCAACAAAAACCAAACCCATACCAACATCACTTTCTGGCCGCCCTGTAGCATCACTACCCATGTGCACCCAAAGTGGCTTTGAGTCATAAAAACTCTTAAAAACTTGTATATTACTTAAAATACTATGTAAAATTGAACAACGTTCTTGTTGTTCTTCACTATTATCATTTTCTGCCTCACCCATTTCCATGCGTTTTTTTAATTTTTCTAAAACCACATACTTTAATCTAGGCACACTGGCTTCATTAATAGCAAATTGTAAATCAACTATTTCTTTAATATTTTCTACATTTTTATTATTCCATTCTCGCAAATTAAAAAGCTCAAGATGAGTCACTAGGCCTTGGCATTGCCATAATATTTCAAGCACATCCTCGGAGGTTAAATTAGCAATATTTAATGTTATTACATTATTAGCAAAAATACTTGAAAGCCAATCCAATAGAGTAATGGGTTTTAGGTGTAATAGCTCTGGAGCATCATCAAGCACTGGCACAGCCGGTGAAGGTATGTCAGGATTTTTTTCTGGTATGATATAATCATTATATATGTTAGCACTGGTGATTGAGCACAAAGCTGCATATTTAGCTTTGAGTTCATCATGTAGCTGCATATCATCATTTTGCAAAGCATCTTCAAGGTAAGTCTCAGCCTGCTTTACCCTTGGCAAAATATTTACATAGATACACTCGGCTAAATGTACCAAGGATGCTTGGCCAGAACCTACAAATTGCTTAAAACACTCAATACTTATGGGTTCAATCTCATCGTCACCAACACCAAGTCTACTTGCCATATCAAAGCGATGTTTTGCATTCCAAACATCTAGTATCTTAAAGACATAACGCTGCTGCCAAGCAGAAGCCTCACGCCCAAGCTCCATAAGGTGGCGCATAGGGGCCTCTGCTAAAAACTCCAAAAAATCGTCCGCAACATACATATTGCGTGGACTCCAAACAAAATGTGCAAATTTATTCCTAAATGGCACAGCGTATTCAAAACCAATGCGTACCTTTATGCCCACAATGGCAGCAGCACAAAGCACCTCACGAGCTGCTTCTTCTTCAATAAAATTATAATAAATAATCGTAAGATGGCGAATACCCCTTAACCAAGCATCCATAATTAGATGTGTAGGATTTTTACGCCCCTTGGTATTGGCATCGTGCACATGATGATCAAAGGCAAGCTGGCTCCAATCCTCAGGCATTTCTATAAGACCATAATGAGCAAGTAATTCTCGCACCACATGTGGTGTACCCCTAGCTGCACGTCGAAAATCACTGGCTAAATAAATCTGACGCTGGCTATTACCATGTGAGCGGATTAGCTCCTTCATAATCTCAATAAGTACACGTGCTGTATTGCGCCTAAAACTGGTTTTGGCACTATGTAAAACTTCATCATATAAAGAAGCTAAAGCTTTAAGACGATTTTGACTGTCACCAACTTCAAGACTATCAATAAGCCTTGCCACAGCATAGGCTACGCGCATTTCACGCGAGAGAGAAAGGGTTTTGATGCCATGTGGATGTAGGTTTGGTTCAACAATGCTTTGTTCAGCCTTTTTACTTTCTGGCTTACCCACAATGGAATTGACAAGGGTTAGTAATTCATAATCTTGCTTATCAAAATAGAGCTTTGACCACCACATACCTACCTCAACTATCAATTTTAATAGAATTTTTAGTTCTTAATCAAAATAAGCCATACCACTTGCAACTAAATTTACAGGTCCACCTACAACAGTCTTTAATGCTTGTATATCCTCTTGTATTCTAAGCGTCAAATGTCCTCCTGGTTGCTGTATAATAAAATTAGTCAGCTTGGTCTTAGAATAATGCCATAAAGCCAAGGCCAATGATCCCGAACCACATGCATTTTCATAGTGTTCCGCCCAAGGATTTTTTACACTCACAACAGGATGAATAAAAAAATGGCTTTGCACTATATCATTATGCACCGCATCATTTAAACGCTCATGCCACCAGATACAACCAAGGGCTGTCTCATCCATTAGTCCATACTTTGCCCTTACGTAAGCAGCCTGATTTTGCCAATCGTTACTCTTAAATGGCAAATATTGCTCATCAATAAGTATATGACTAATGCCTGGCAAGCGCACAAGGTTAATACCATCCTCAAGCTCGTCCATGTTGGGCATTTCTTGTAGCGGGATACTTAAATCAACATTATAATAAAATTTATGATTGGCCTCATTTGTTTTAACTTGGATAACAGTGGTTTGTAGAGGATGCGTAAAACCTGAGCTATGTACAACACCATGCCAAGGGTCAGAATTAGCAATATTTTGCTTTAAAGCCATAAGTAAAGCTAAAGACCGCGTTGCATTGATGCAAAATTCACCACCTGCCATTTCTAAAATACCTTGCTCAATATCTACAAAGCCTGCTTGTTCAGCACCTATATGACAAGGCAAAAGGCCTTGGCTAGCATACATTGCGCGCTCAGCACTGCTAAAATGCAAGCCTTCAAATAGTAGGGTCATATTACCACTGGGGCTTAACTTATGAAATGGAATTGTACTCATGAGTTAACTATTATATTTTTAAGAATAAACGTCAACTAGACATGTCTATCAAGATGGAAATACATATATCTAAATTAAAAGAAAAAAAATTTTTACCATAAGCTGGCATAATTATATGATTTTAATTTTTTATAAAGCTTTATGGGTTATTTTGTCATTTTCAATTTCTTAAATCATTTTGCAATGGCTACAAATGTAAATTAACTAAGTTACATACGCTGTTAAACAAATCACTAACTTGCCAATACCACACACTTTGTGCTATGTCCTAAAAGTAGGTAATTAAAAAATATTTATTTTTTAATTGCCACATTAAAATTTGAACTCTTATACAGGTTAACATTTCAGTTCTATTGTATATTTAGGGAGATTTTATGAAATCAATGCGTATTATCATTTTAGTTATGTTATTAATGATTATTTTTTGCACTCAGGTGTTGGCAGCAGGTGTCATGTGCGGGAAAAAGGTCAACAGTTTTGATTTTGTGGTGGATTATTCTGGATCAATGATGATGTCGAATGCAGACCTAGGAGAGCCCAAAATAGACCTTGTTAAAATTGCCCTTGCTCGTATTAATTCTATTATTCCTGCCCTAGACTATTATGCTGGTATGCATACCCTAGCTCCTGCTGTGACCTTACTCAATCAAGGCTTATGGGATAGGGCCAATATGCATGCAAGTATTACTAAACTTAATGACGATTTACCAATATTTGGTCGTCTTACTCCCATGGGTACGGGGCTAAAGGGTTACGAGCCTTGGATTTCAAGCATGAAGCGCAATGCCGCCCTAATTATTGCAACTGACGGGGGGAATAATCGTGGTATAAACCTAGTTGACGTGGTCAAAGAAATTTACGCTAACCAGCGTGACTTGGTGGTACATCTCATATCCTTTGCCGATACTAGAGAAGGTAGAGATGTAATAGCACAAATTGCAACCCTAAACCCTCATACCTTAGTGGCCGATGGTGTTAAGATTGTGTCTGATGATAGAGCACTTGAGCAATTTGCCACCGACGTATGGTGCGACCAAACAGAAGAAGTTATCGTTTTGCGTGGTGTTAACTTTGCTTTTGATTCATCTACCCTTGACCATAATGCTCAGAATATTCTTTTTGCTGTGGCAAATATTATTAAAACAAACCCAGGTAAGCGCATTATGTTAAGTGGATGGACTGATTCCATTGGTGATAGAAGCTATAATATGACTTTATCTCAAAATCGTGCCAATGCTGTCAAAAATTACTTAGCAACTCAAGGTATCCCCCCTAGTCGTATGGACGCTGTGGGGCATGGCGTATCCACCAAGTATGATAATAATACAAGTGAAGGCCGCTATTTAAATCGACGTGTGGAGATAGCATTTGAATAACTACCCCAAAATATGTCTTCGATTTTTATTGGGTTCATTAAAACTCTTACCCTTGGCTTTAATGCTAATTAGTCTACTCATAGCGCCCAATGTGCAAGCCAAGGAGTCAGAAACTGCAATTTTGCAAAAGCTTAATGCAATAGCCCAAAATATTGTCCAGACCGCAGCACGTAACATCATGCCCTCTAAAGCAAATAAAGCCATGCGCCAAGAGAGTAATTATTTTATAGCAAGCTATGTGGAAGTTGATGTAAACAGCCTACAAACTGAACTTCTACCCAGTGAAAAAGCAGGGCATTATGTAGGTTTAATTAAGTATGTAGAATATTTTTATGAATGCCAAGGTGGGTCTAAGCAAGCTGCCTTGAAGGCTAGCTGTTCACCAGTTAAAAACAGAAAGCTAACTGAAATTATATCCTATGATGGTAAATGGCATCATTAAACTGAAATTACTATATATTAATTGCTACTTCCACCACCATGCTGCACGCTCGTTAAGTAAATCTATGTCTCCTCCGGCAGCAATATTCAAAAATGCCCTATATTTACGCACATATTCATGACTGTGCGGATTGGCGTTAAACAAACCCTCAAATAATTTTGCATCTTCAGTAAGCATTTTTTGGGCTGCATCTTGGCGTCGCCTAAATGAAGGAGTTAAAAATGGCAACAAGTCTTCGTCATGAGCCAATGTAGCAAAATAAGCCAATGATGTGATAAAATTAAGGTTTTGTATGGCAGCCATGGCCATATCATGTTTTTTAGCTGTACACCTAAAGGTACGACACCCAAAAGCTTCAAATAAATCCTGCACTAAAATAATATGCTCTTCTGTGGTAACTTCTGCCTTGCGCGTAGGCGTAACAATGGCTACGGCCAAGTCGCTACCTTTAGGGGGTTTTGGTCCAAAAAGTGGATGTGTACCCACAATGGGTCCTGCCCAATATTTTTGCATTTTCTCAAGGGCTACCACCTTAACGGAAGTTATATCAGCCAAGATGCACTGTTTTGGTAAGTGAACACAAAGTTTTATTAAAACTTCTTGCATGGCCGCCACTGGCACACATAGCAAAACTAATTGCACATTAGAGCAAGTATGCTTGAGCTTAGCTTCTTGTATAGGCATATCTAAACCATGCACAATGTGGCCTTGGGCTTTAAATTTGCGCATTAAAAATGCACCCATACGACCTAAATGGCCTAGAATTAAAATATTTTTTCCATTAATTTTTTTCATTAACAAGTTTTCCTCAAGCTAAACCTTAGCCCACACATCCCAAAAATTTGGGAAAGATTTCTTAACCACAGTGTCATCGTCCATAATTATATCCTGCCCATTTAGGCCAAGTAAGGCACAACTCATGGCCATGCGATGATCATTGTGCGTAGAGAAAATAGTGTTTTTTGGAATAGTTGGATGCTTACCAAGCCCATGAATACGCAAGCCATCATCTAAAACTTCCACTTGCACCCCAACCTTGGCTAATTCAGTAGCAGGAGCTTGTAAGCGATCACACTCCTTAATACGTAAATGTTCCACATTACGTATACTAGTCACTCCACTCGCAAAGGCTGCAAGCATGGCCACTGTTGGTACAAGGTCTGGGCAATGTTTCATGTCCACATCAATACCAGTTAACAAGCTAGGGCGTATGATAATATTATCACCTTCCCAATGATATACAGCCCCCATCTTCGTTAAAATATCCAATATGGCTTTGTCACCCTGCAATGAAGCTTTACGCAAACCTTGAATACACAGTGTTTTTTGTCCCACTGCTCCGGCTGCCAAAAAATATGAAGCATTAGACCAGTCACCTTCTACCACATATTCACCACATTGATAATGCCCAGACATTACGACGAAGCGTATATTATGAGGTGTAACTTCATGCATTACCCGCCAATCTATATCTTGCCAAGTTTGAGCAGATTTTTTTTGCACCTGCACCTTAATGCCAAAATCTTCTAAGGTTTGCAAAGTTAAAGCCACATAGGGCCAAGAAACAACTTTTTCTCCTTGCATGTAAATTATCAAACCCTTAGCACCTAAAGGAGCTGCCAAAAGCAGACCAGAAAGATATTGGCTAGATTTATCAATATTTATACTTACACTGTCTTGCTGAAATCCCATTGTCTTCAAAGTTAATGGCAAAAAACCTGTATGGGATTCATAGTGGATTTGTACCCCTAACTCTTGCAATGATTGAGCTAAATTCACAATAGGGCGTTCATGCAAACGTGCAGCCCCATGCATATAAAAGCTACCCTGCAAAGCACCCAATATACCCATAAGCAAACGACAAGATGTGCCAGACTCATGCATATCACAAGCAATAACATTATCATGCCGAGTTGCACTGTTAAAACCTTGCACTTGCACATCTTTGCCTAGGTGGGTAAAGCGCGCTCCCAAGGCTTCAAGTACTTTTGCTGTACACTCTATATCCTTACTCATAAGCACATTACGTACCGTAGACCTACCTTGTGCTAAGGCAGCTCCCATAAGTAGACGATGCGACATGGATTTAGATGGCGGAACTGTGATATTTATCATAATTATAAAACGTCACCGTGGTTACTGTTAGTTACATGGCTAAAGGCCGGTACAGTTGGATATGACCCAAGAATGCGAAATGAATTGCATAATTCACGAAGTTCTTGAACAAGGTTATTGTAGTTATTTTGTTCAAGATCAGCCTCCACATCTGCAAAGAAGACATAACGCCAACTTTCGGCACTAGATAGTCGCAAAGGGCGCGACTCTAGCTTGCGCATATTAACACTATTTTGAGCAAGGCAAGTAAGCACAGAAGCTAAGCTTCCCGGTCTATCGGTAAGGGTAAATAAAATAGATGTTTTTTTGTCTTCATAAGGATGCACCCCAGTATTAGGCAAGGCTAAACTGTTATCCTCTCTAGCAATAATCACAAAGCGCGTCCAATTGTCAGGGCTATTTTCAATGGCTTTAGCTAGAATATGTAAATGCGAAAGATTTGCCAAAGCCACATTACCAATGGCCGCACCTTGTTCATCTTTTTCAGCCCGTTTTGCTGCAATGGCAGTGGACTCAACTGGTACAAGTTCAGCCCATGGCACATTAATGCGCAACCAATTATCGCATTGCGTGAGTGGCTGAGAGTGCGAATAAACGCGCTTAATTTGGCTTAATTTATTAGCCTTGCTAAGTAGAGCATGGCTAATATGAAAAAATACTTCAGCATGAATAAAAACTTCAAAGTTATAAAACAAGTCAAAGCATTGCCCAACCGTACCTTGCAAAGAATTTTCTAAAGGCACTATGCCAAGCTCACACTCTGCCTTATGCACAGCACTAAAAATATCATGAAAATTAGTATATGGTGTAAATTCAACGCTATTACCCAAATACTCTACTCCAGCAAAATAAGAAAAAGTACCCTCTGGTCCAAGATAGGCCACCCGCTGAGGACGTTGTAAAGCGCGTGATGATGAAAAAATCTCACGCCAAATATTTTTCACATGGGCGTTTGGTAATGGTCCATTATTTTTAGCCTCTAAATTATCAAGTACCTGACGTTCTCGCGAAGGCTTAAAAATGGTATCGGTATGTTCAGATTTTATCTGACCAACTTCAAGACTTAATGCCGCACGTTTATTTAAGATGTGCAAAAGCTCTTCATCAACAGCATTGATTTCTTGCCGAATGCATTGCAACCGTTTAGTATTGATACTATCCACAATAATACTCGCTGATTATATTTCTTTTATATCTTCATCAATACGCATGCCAAAATGACGTCCAGCCACATCCAAATGACACAGCACCTTATCTCCAGTTTTTAATTGCACAACACTTATGGGAATACCACCTGGAGCAGTTAGACGTATGGTCTCAGCGTTTTGTAAAAATATTGCCCCGCTTTGGTCGCCAACTTTAGCTTCAATAAGTAACATGGGCCTTACCTCAACCTTAACCCTACCAATAGTTGCAAGCTTACTCGTACCGTCGGCTTGCACAATTAACACCTCATCACCAGCACGTAATTCTTCTAAATAGCAAGTTTTATCAAGAGGCAATTGTGCATACGCATGTACTGCTCCAGCATTAACCCTAAAGGGGCGCGCAGCCACAAACTCATTATGCTCAGTTTCTGCATGCACAAGAAAACAAAAGGCACTAGAATTACCAACCAACATGCCTTGCCCTTTTTGCAAAACTGATAATGTATCCACGCAAACCCTATGCCCCAAACCAAGATTTTGCACATTAGTAATAGTAGCTTCTTGAAGATTTACAGCAGTTTGTATTGTTTTTAATTCGCTGATAATCATTTTCAATTGTTTTATTGCGCTTGATAATATAACTATATCATGCACACCTTTTTCTAAAATACCAGCTGCTAAACGTGCTTCATCAAGGTCTTTTGCCTCAACAGTTACGTTATTACACTGGGCTAATAAATTTTCTACCGGAATAATTTCAAAACCAGATTGTAGTACTATATTTTGTCCGCTATTTAATTTCTTAACTAAATTTTCTTCATCTTCCTTAGAGTTAAGCACAATCGATGGCATATCGTCTTCTGCCACCACCATGCACCTAGCAAGGCTTTGCACAGCATTAACTTCCTCAGCCGGAACTATTAATCCATCCACCCCAGACTCAAGTGCTAAAGTCACATCTTCCTTAGCATAGGGTACACTTTTATACCAAATCTTGGGCATGTTACTCACCAACCATGGCTAAAGCTGTGTCTACATCGGCATTTTCATGCACAATAGCACGCAAAGCAGAAACAAGTTGCATACGGCGTGGATGCTGAAATACATTACGTCCCACTGACAAACCCGCTCCACCAGCACGAAGAGAATCATAAACCACTTGTAAAAATTCACGAGTAGAGCCCATTTTTTCACCACCGGCAATAACAACTGGTACACAACAAGCTTCTACTACCGTAGCAAAGCTATCTATATCGCCACTATAAGCCACCTTCACAATATCTGCACCAAGCTCAACACCCACACGGGCACAATGTGCAACAACCTTAGGGTCATAACCATTATTTATTTTGGGGCCACGTGCATACATCATAGCAAGTAAAGGCATTCCCCAACGATCACAAGATTCTGCCACCTGTCCAAGATCGTGAAGCATGTTATACTCATCTGGATCACCAAGATTTATATGCACAGACACTGCATCTGCACCGTAGCGTATAGCTTCTTCAACAGAACCCACCAAGGTTTTGCAGTTTCCATTTGGGCTAAGAGTTGTTGAAGCTGATAAATGCATAATCAAACCCACATCTCTACCGCCCATGCGATGCCCACAACGTATCAACCCTTTATGCATAAGAACAGCATCTGCACCACCACTTGCCATATCGTTTACCACTTTGCGCGCATCCTCTATGCCCTCGATGGGGCCAAGAGTTGTGCCATGATCTAGTGGTACAATGATAGTGCGCTCACTTTCTCGATTGATGATACGCTCAAGACGAATTTTTTTTCCAAGCTGCATTATAATTTTCCTTTTCTTTAAAGTGTTCAAGAACACTTGAGACCTGCGACCCTGAGCTATTAAATAAAAAAAGGGCCGCTAGCTTTCGCCTGCGGCCCCAAGAACATCTAACAAAAATATGTATTACATCCTTTGACCACAGGCGTGACTAAAATAACCAAAAAACGCAAAAAATGCGCTTTGGCTAAAATAGAATGTGGTAAAGTATTGATTTTGCATAAATTTAATCCTAATGATTTTGTTCGTTTTTTTAATATATGTTATTTCCAAACTATTGTCAACAATAAATCTTAAAATATCTTTCTAACACTCAATATTACGATGAAAAACACATTATTTCTAACATAATAAGCTTGCCCTTACAGTAAAGAATATGATATTTTAAAAAAATACTATTAACAAAAGGAAGCAATATGAAAAAAATAAGTATAATGTGCTTAGTGTGTCTTTTTTGCCTCTGGGCATTAAGCCCTAATATGGCTATGGCAGAAAAAACAAAGGGTGTTTTGCAAGAGGCTGTTGAACGCGGCACTTTGCGTGTTGGTATGTCCTCATTTATACCTTGGGCAATGCAAGATAAAACTGGTAAATATATTGGTTTTGAAGTCGATGTGGCCACACGTCTAGCCAAGGACTTTGGTCTTGAACTTGAACTGCTACCTACCAAGTGGTCTGGTATTATACCAGCCCTACTAACTGGAAAATTTGATATTATTATTAGTGGCCTAAGCAGCACCCCTGAACGTGGATTACGGGTTAATTTTAGTACCCCATACGACTACACCACCATAGAAGCAGTGGGCCGTAAAGATAAGCTTGGAAGCATTACAAATTTTGAGGTCTTAAATAAACCTGAAACCATCATAGCTGTGCGTACAGGCACCACTGCTGCAACGGCAGCAAAGATAGTTTTACCAAATGCCACCATACGTTATTTTGATGAGGAAGCACCTGCAGTGCAAGAAATGATTTCTGGACGTGCCCATGTGCTTTTTGGCTCTGCTCCGCTAGGTAGTTTTGAAGTGCTGCGTAGCCCCGAACTTTTACGCCATGTAAGCGAAGAAGAAATTTTCCCCCAACCCATTAGCATGGCTATACGCAAAGGTGACTTTGACTCTCTAAATGCTATCGATGCATGGATTCGTGGAGTTGAGGGTGAAGGCTGGCTTAAAGAACGTCGCAATTATTGGTTCAAAACTAAAGAATGGGAAGCGCTTTTACAATAATATTCTTTTACTAGACAGCCAGAAATCCACAACTAGAATGTGTGGGTTTTTG
>CAYJDF010000035.1:0-21051 GCA_964368845.1 uncultured Desulfovibrionaceae bacterium | reverse complement strand
CTCTTGAAGTACTAGCGGCTGCTTACTTAAGCGCTCGTGATAATAAAACAATTTCCTTACCGCTAAAGATTTAGGTGATATAAATGCAATTTATTGATCTTGTTACACAACAAACACTAATTCGCGACAAACTTGACGCCCGCATGCAAGCAGTACTCGATCATGGGCAATACATTATGGGTCCAGAGGTTAAAGAACTTGAAACAAAGTTAGCAAGCTATACTGGTGCAAAACACTGTATTGGTTGTGCCTCTGGCACCAATGCCCTAGAGCTTGTTTTAAGTGCTTGGAATATTGGAAATGGAGATGCTATTTTTACAACTCCACTTTCATTTATTGCCACAGCGGAGGTGATTGCAAAAACCGGAGCTGTTCCGATTTTTGTAGATATTGACCCTCTTACTTGGAATATTGATAGCACGAAACTTGAAGCTGCAATTATTGCTGTGCAAAATAATGATAATAAAAATTATCCCTTACCAAAAATTTGCCAAAAGACACCACTCGCACCACGTGCCATTATAGCAGTAGACCTTTTCGGTAACCCTGCTGATTATGACAATATTTTAAGCATTGCAAATAAATATGCTTTGTACGTTATGGAAGATGGCGCACAAGGTTTAGGTAGCACCTATAAAGGTAATAAACTTTGTAATTGCGGATGCCACGCTGCAACTACTAGCTTCTTTCCAGCAAAGCCCCTTGGTTGCTATGGCGATGGTGGAGCAGTTTTTACCAATGATCCTAAACTTGCGCATATTGTAGATTCATTACGTTATCATGGACGAATTGATGCCCAAAACAAAAATGAAAATATACGCCTTGGATATAATGGTCGCCTAGACACCCTACAAGCTGCTATTCTACTAGCAAAAATGGAAATTTTTGCTGAAGAGATAACAGCTCGTTATAAAGTTGGTGCATATTATACTGACTATCTACAAAAACATGCGCAAGGCATCATAACTACACAAGAATTAACTAATCACGGGCAAAGCAACTGGGCGCAATATACCGTAATATTACCAAACAGTGTTAATCGCGAAGAAGCTATGCAGACACTTAAAAAAGAACAAATACCTACGGCCATTAACTACCCCTTAGGTATGCATACCCAAAAATGCTTTTCTTATTTAGGCTATAATTCAGAAGATTTTCCCAATGTAGAGGCTATTACCCCGCATGTGCTTTCACTGCCTATGCATCCATATCTAACTGAAGAAATGCAAGATCATATTTTGCAAAATCTATTAAAAATTTGTCAAGGATAATATCATGATTCAAGTAGCTATTGTTGGTTGTGGTCGAGTTTCCAAACGCCATTGCGAGCTGTTAGCAGGCGGCAAAATTGAAGGAGCAAGTCTTGCTTGTGTTTGTGATATTAATGCAGAACGCGCAAAGCAAACTGGCGAGCAGTGGAATATACCATATTTTACAGATATGCACGACATGATGCGTAGCATGGGTGACAAAGTTCAAGCTATAAGTATACTTACAGAAAGCGGAAAACATGCAGAACAAACTGTGGCTCTTGCGCCATATGGTAAGCATATTATTGTTGAAAAACCCATGGCTTTAACTCTCGCTGACGCTGATGCTATGATCCAAGCTTGTGATGCCGCAGGTGTACGTCTTTTTGTTATCAAGCAAAATAGATTTAATGTACCCGTGCAAAAAGTGCGTGAAGCATTAGAGGCAGGTCGCTTTGGCAAGTTGGTAATGGGGACTGTTAGAGTTCGCTGGTGCAGAAGGCAAGCTTATTACGACCAAGACCCATGGCGCGGAACTTGGGCCATGGATGGTGGAGTGTTAACAAATCAAGCAAGCCATCATGTTGATTTACTTGAATGGATGCTTGGAGATGTGGAAAGTGTTTTTGCAAAAAGTGCCACCATGCTTGTGGATATTGAAGCAGAGGATACTGCTGTCGTTGTGTTAAAATTCAAAAATGGTGCACTGGGTATTATTGAAGCAACAACAGCCATGCGTCCTAAAGATACAGAGGGTTCTTTGTCCATCTTAGGCGAAAAAGGTAGCGTAGTTATTGGTGGTTTTGCTGTTAACAAGATGGAGACATGGCAATTTGATGATGAATTGCCAGAAGATGCAGACATCATGACTAAATTCTCTGTAAACCCTCCTGATGTCTATGGTTTTGGGCATAAAACGTATTACGACCATGTGGTAAGCTGCATAGAAAAAGGCACGCACCAACTTGTAGATGGGCTTGTGGGGAGACGTAGCCTTGAGCTCATCCTTGCAATTTATGAATCCATAGAAACCGGGAAAGAAGTTAAACTACACTTTACGCCAGAAAAATGCCGCCTTGGGCATAAATAAAATTTCATGAACCATAATAAAGATTTTTTTGTACACGAATCGTCATACATTGATGAAAATGTTAACATAGGTAGAGGAACAACAATTTGGCATTTTACGCATATTTTATCCAATACAAATATTGGTGAACGCTGTAATATTGGTCAAAACGTGATGGCAGGCCCCAATGTCAGCATCGGCAATGGTTGTAAAATACAAAATAATGTTAGCGTTTATCCTTACGTAACTTTAGAAGATGATGTATTTTGCGGTCCTAGCATGGTCTTTACCAACGTGTATAATCCTCGCGCACACATTAAACGTATGGCTGAGGCAAGACAAACCATGGTAAAAAAAGGGGCTACCCTTGGTGCAAATTGTACCATCGTTTGTGGAATAACTATTGGAGAATACGCTTTTGTGGGAGCTGGTGCAGTAGTAACGAAGGATGTACCTGCCTATGCACTTGTGTATGGAAATCCTGCACGTGTACATGGTTATATATGTAAATGCGGCGAAAAACTAGAAAAGCTTAGTTGCTCTGTTTGCAAATTAGAATTTGAACAAAATGAGCACGGCTTACGGCCAAAAATATAATTAATTTATGAACATTGTCCTGTTAAGTAACCATTGGTTCCATTCGCCAAGGCTGGCTGGTTTTCATCACCTCGCCGCAGCTTGGCATGGGCAAGGCCATCAAGTTACATTTGCAACAATTGGACTTTCATATATTTCTTATGTCAGACGAGACTATCGCACAAAATATAAAGGTCTTTGGCAAGTACGTAATAAAATGCAAAAAATAGACGACAATCTGTATTCTTATGTGCATTTTACCCCATTACACCCACACACAACTCTAATTCCAGCACTAGACAAAATGTTAGCATCATGCCTGGAAAAATATGCAAATTACAAGCTGGGCGAATTAGAACAACATATTAAAAATGCTGATATTATTGTTTATGAGAGTAGTGTTGCTATCTTTTTACTTAAACTTTGTAAAAATTTATCACCTAACGCTAAACATATTTATAGGGTGTCTGATGATATTTCAATTCTACGCTCAACACCTCGCAAAATGCTTGATTTAGAAAAAGAGATAGCTCCTACTTTTGATACTATTTCAGTACCTTGCAACTACTTAGAACAAAAGTTTAAACACAGTAAACATATTTATTTACATAGACATGGATTAAATAAAACAGCATTTGATAAAATACAAAAATCACCTTATTCTAAGGGAAGTAAAAATGCTGTTTTTGTAGGTGTTTTTAATTTTGATGGGGCAAGTGTTCGACTTATGGCTGAGCAAAACCCTGAAATACAATTTCATATCATTGGAAATGTTCATATTAAAGCAGGACTTTCCAATTTGCACTTATATGGTGAGCTACCTTTTGCAGACACACTATCTTACATAAAATTTGCAGACATCGGTTTACAACCTCGAAGCTATGAGCCAGCTGCACTCTCATTTACTGACTCCCTGAAAATCATTCAGTACCGCTATTGTGGATTGCCTATTGTTGCACCAAGTTTTTTAGACCTTAAACGCGACGGAGTTTTTTATTATACGCCCAACGATAAATCATCTTGTGCCAAAGTTATTAAAGATGCACTAAAAAATGGTAAAGATCTGCAAAGAGCGAATGAAGTACAGACTTGGGATGAAGTTGGGACGTCTATATTAGCAATATAAATGTAGCGTTTACAATTGCTGTATCTCCTCCATTATACACTAAGGATATATTTAACAACTTTATGCAAATTCTATCTCTTTTTCAAGCAAGCTATGGAAGTAACCCTCGCCCTACGCGTATGGCAGATTTGGCCACCAAGTTTGGGAGTGTTGTTGTTTGCGCACTTGATACAACAACCCCACTCAAAAAGGATATGTCATTTATACCCTTGGGAACTCGTAATAAAACCCCAATCAAGCAAGCGTTACGTTCGTGCATGCTCATGCTTAGAAACTACAAGTATGAGTATTGGCCAGAATTTATACAAACTGCATTTATCAAATTACAACAGCATAAATTTGACTATATTTTTTGTCATAATTTACAACTACTTCCACTTGCGTGCGCGTTAAAAGAAGCGAATACAAATACTAAAATAGTCATAGACTTACGAGAATACTACCCTAAAGAATTTGAGGATAGCCTTACTTGGCGATTACTTGTTGCACCATATAATGACTATTTATGTCGCAAATTCTTATCTAAAGCAGACATTTTTCTAACAGTCTCTCCAGGATTAGCAAAAGCCTACAAAAAAGAATATGATATTAGTTGTGAGCTTATTCCAAGCTTATCCTATTACCATAAAGACATTAAGCCCCATGCAACGAACTTCCCTATACGTTGTATTCACCATGGCATATCAACACCAAGGCGTAAATTAGAGACGATGGTTGAGGCCTTTATTCCCTTAAAAGAAAAATATACACTTGATTTAATGCTTGTAGCTGCAAACAACAAATATTATGAAACATTAAAACAACTTACACAAGAACATAGTCATATTAATATCATTCAACCAGTACCTATGCCTCAAATTGTATCCTTTATTGCCCAATACGATTTAGGCGTTTTTTTGCTACCTTCAAACTCATTCAATCATCAGCATTTCCTACCAAATAAACTCTTTGAATTTATTCAAGCAAGACTAGGTATTGTTGTTTCTCCAGTGCCAGATATGGCAAATCTGGTGCTTGAAAACAATATTGGACGAATAACAAAAGATTTTTCATCCCAAAATCTAACCCTAGCTCTAGCTGAGCTTAGTATTGAAAAAATAGATGAATATAAAACAGCAAGCCATAAAGTCGCTCAAAAATTAGCTTGGGAAGAAAATGAAAAAAAACTTATTCAAATAATTTTTTCTTAAACTATAGTTATGACACTTTTTGCTTACACACCAATTAAAAATTAGGAATTATTATGTGTGGTATTTTTGGGTACATTCCTTCTAAAGAACAAAATCAACATCAGCTACACGAAGTTGGTAAATCACTTTGCAAAGCCTTAAAGCAACGAGGTCCAAATGACTATGGTTACAACCTATTTGCCAATGACAAAACCCTCCTTGCCTCTGAGACTGCATCTTATGCTTCCACAGAAACGCCAGCATCTCTAATACTTGGTCAAACGAGGCTATCAATAATAGATTTATCAGAGGCTGGGCATCAGCCATTTTTTAGCGAAGACAAAAGATACACCTTGGTTTATAATGGTGAAATATACAACTATTTAGAGTTGCGAGCTGAGCTTGAAAAGCTAGGTGTACATTTTAAGACTGCTACTGATACAGAAGTTCTACTAAAATCCCTCATGCATTGGGGTACAGCTTGCCTTACTAAACTTACAGGAATGTTTGCCTTTGCTCTTTATGATAAACAAGAGCAAACCATAATGCTTGCAAGAGATTTCTTCGGTATTAAGCCACTTTACTGGACAAGGCAAAAAGATACAAGCTTTGCCTTTGCCTCGGAGCTACCAGCACTTTTAAAATTCCCAAATATACGCCGTCAACTTAACTGGACGCAAGCTTATAACTATTTAGTTAATTATCGTGTTGGTGTTGGCGATGAATGTTTTATAGATAATATATTTCAAGTTAAACCTGCTCACTACATGTTATTTAATGCAAACAATGGAACCTGTTTACAAGATGAACGATACTGGCAAGTCTCCCTACCAAGCCCACAAAAAATTTCGTTTCAAGAAGCCGCCGAAGAAGCAAGACGATTATTTTTAAACTCTGTCCGCCTGCATCTTCGTTCAGATGTCCCCTTGGGTGTTGCTCTTTCTGGTGGTATTGATTCCTCTGCAACAGCTTGTGCAGTCCGCCATATTGAACCGGACATGCCACTACATACATTTACCTATGTCGCAGCTGATAGTGTTGATATTTCAGAAGAAAAATGGGCAGATAAAGTAATAAAACATACAAATGCCATCAGCCATAAGGTCAAAGTTGCTTCTCATGAATTATGCCATGACTTAGATAATATGATTGAACGCCTTGGTGAACCATTTGTATCAACATCAATTTACGCTCAATATCGTGTGTTTAAATTAGTGAGAGAAAAAGGCGTAGTCGTCACCCTTGACGGGCAAGGCGCGGATGAAATGCTTGCGGGGTACTTTGGTTACCCACATTATAGACTACAAACTCTTGTACAAAAAGGTCAACTGCGTGAAGCTTGGAATTTTTATCAAAACTGCAAGCAATGGGAAGGTAGAAGCCCAAAAGAAGTTCTTTCACGTTTTATTGGGCTGTATACACCCAATTGGCTAAAACCTTGCGCACGAAAAATAATAAATAAACCGATTTCACCGGATTGGTTAAATATTAAAAATATCTATGCCCGTAAAGTAGATCAATATCCCTCTTCAGCTTTAGATATTTATTCATCGAAAGACAAAGTTCGTGAAATTTTGGCTAATCAGCTTACCTGGAATGGATTACCCAACTTATTGCGCCATGGAGACCGCAACTCCATGACTTTTTCTATAGAGAGCCGCGTACCCTTTTGTACTAAAGAATTAGCAGAATTTTTCCTATCCTTACCAGAAGAATATTTAATTAGTAAGGATGGTTGGACAAAGGCAGTGTTTCGTCAAGCCATGCGCGGTATTGTACCTGATGATTTATTAGATCGAAAAGATAAAATTGGCTTTGCCACACCAGAAAAAAAATGGTTTGTGGAAATGGATGATTGGGTAGTAGAAAGCCTTGCACAGTCAAAATATTCTGAGTTATTTGACTCTAAGTTTTTACTACACAGTTGGCAAAATATTTATAATGAAAAAACTCAGTTTAGCTGGCACATTTGGCGCTGCATTAATTATTTACGCTGGAAAGAACTATTCAATATTCAAGAATAGCATATCCACGTTATCTACACAGAAATTTATAATAAGGCGTAATATTAAATATTTTAAGGAAAAATATGCATATTTTACTTATAGGCAATGCAAATTCAATTTGGATAAAAAAGTACATTGAAGAAGTTTTGTTCAAGGCAAACTTTAAAATATCAATTATATCTCAAGAGAATACTGAATTTACTTCGTTTTACAACACAAATAATATACCTGTATATGGAGTAAAAAATACGACACATAATGCTATAGCAAGTGGAAAAACATATTTTATTGCTAAAATTCGCAAATTGATTATAAAAATTATTAAAAAAATCATTCCTCAATGCATATTGGTAAAATTGAGATATCACGCAAAAAGTAAAGAAATTTTTCAAATTCTATCCCAAGTGCCTAAGATTGACTGCATTCATTTTCATTATATTTCAGATGAAAAAGAATTTCTATACAAAGATTTTTTGAAAAATTTTTCTGGGAAAACCATCATAACTTACTGGGGAGCAGATCTTTTTCTTAACACTAAACATAAATACAATGCCTACTTACTAGAAAAAGCTTCATACATAACCTTCATGACGAAAGGGTTACAAGAACACTTTAGGAAAATTTATAATAATAAATACATACAAAAAGAAGTAGTATTAGATTTTGGTGTAAGTAGCTATGACACAATAGATCAATTTTCAAGCAACGAGCACGCTAAAAACCCTTACAAAGTTAATAAGTTTTGTATTATGTGTGGTTATAATGCATTTACATTTCAACAGCACCTAGCTATTGTTCAAACTATTAACCAACTACCTGAAAAGTTAAAAAAATGTGTACATATCAGAATTCAATATTCATATGGTTACGACGTGCATGAAAAAAAATATTATGAAGAAGTTGAAAAAGCGTTAAAAAATTCAGGTTGCACTTGGGATATTATTGAAGACTTCTTAAATGATGAACAAACTGCCAAGCTAAGAAAAAGCGTTGATATCTTTATTCATGCTCAAGAAACTGATGCACTGTCAGCCAGCATGCTTGAATACCTATATGCCGGAAGTGTTGTGCTCAACGGAGCATGGCTCAATTACATTGAATTAAAAGACATGCATGTGTCATATGAAACGTTTGAAGACTTTACAGACTTAAAAAATAAACTTATATCAATCTTAGAGAATTTTGAAAGTTTCATGCAAAAACAAAGCGTTAACAAGCAAGCTCTGTATAGCCATAATTCTTGGAACGCTGTTTATGAACGCTGGCTAAAATTGTATAGCAACGAAGGATAAGTGCGCCATGCAAGAACGCAAACTCTGGCTTAATGGACAAATTGTATCACTTAATGATGCCAAAATACATGTACTTTCACCCACGGCACAATTTGGTGCCAATGTATTTGAAGGTATACGTTGTTATTGGAATAATGAAAAAAAAGCTTTGTATGCCTTTCGTTTAGAAGAACATTTTAACCGATTAGAACGATCAGTTCGCATGTTTCGCATGTATAGCCCCTATACTAGAGATGTCTGGGAGCAAGCCTTTCATGATTGCATATTAGTCAATAAATATCAAGAGGATATCGCCATTAGGCAAACTATTTTTATTGATGGAGATAGTGGGTCGTGGTTTTCGCAAGAACCAGTAGGTATGTTCATTGCTCCCATTGCCAAGGCTAGAAAAAGTACTCCACTTACTGAAGGAGTTCGTTGCTGTGTCAGCTCTTGGGAGCGCATTAATGAGCGTTGTCTTTCTCCGAAAATTAAGGTTGGGGGGAATTACCTCAATAGCAGGCTTGCACATATTGAGGCAAAAAATAATGGTTATGACACGGCCATTTTTTTGGGCAGAGATGGTTATGTTTCTGAGGGTACAGGCTCATGCTTTTTTATGATACGCAATGATACGTTAATTACGCCACCTTTAAATTCTTCTATTTTAGAAAGTATTACGCGTGAAACAATATTAGAATTAGCACGAAAAGAGCTAGGCTTAAATGTTGAAGAACGGCCCATTGACAGGACAGAGCTATATATTTGCCAGGAAGCGTTTTTTGCAGGTTCAGCGGTGGAAGTTACCCCAATTATTCATATAGATGGCTATGACTTAGGGCGTGGAGCTCCAGGCTTTATAACAACGAAACTTCATGAAACGTACATAAAAACTGTAAGTGGCGACAATTTTGAGCGTCTATCTTGGCTTACAAAAATAAATATTTAATATTATGACTACTACCTACAAAAATACCATGCTTGTTGGTGCTGGAGAAGCCGGTATTGAGTTAATACATGACCTTCTGCAAAATGCACATTTACCTTGGCGTATAGTGTGTATCATTGATGATGACCCCACAAAACATGGGACGAGTATACATAATATACCTGTGGTGGGCGGGCGAAATTGTATTATCGCAGCAACAGAACAATATTCCATAAGTGATATTGTCATTGCAATCCCCTCTGCCCATGTGCAGGCAAAGAAAGAAATCATTGAACTATGCCAGCAGACAAAGTGTCGTATTAAAACATTACCATCATTTTTCCAATTTATAGCAAAAAATGCAAGCGCGCGCTTGCTTAGAAATATTGACCTCAATGACTTACTCGCACGCGAACCTAGCCATATTGACCTATCACAAATTTCAGCATTACTTAGAGCAAAAACAGTACTAGTTACAGGCGGTGGAGGGTCCATTGGAAGTGAGCTATGCAGACAAATTGCGCGAAACAACGTAAATAAGCTTATTATAGTGGATATTTATGAAAACAATGCTTATGACATTCAACAAGAGATTTTAACAGCACAACCAGACATTGCACTTGAAGTGCTCATAGGTTCCATACGAGATTTCTCACGCATGGAACATATATTTGCAACGTATAAACCAGACTTTGTATTTCATGCAGCTGCTCATAAGCATGTGCCCTTAATGGAACAAAGTCCACACGAAGCAATTAAGAATAATGTATTTGGCACATATAATTTGGCTGTCTTAGCAGATAGGCACAAAGTAAAGAAGTTTGTTTTTATCTCCACAGATAAAGCGGTAAATCCCACGAATATAATGGGTGCAACTAAACGTTTATGTGAAATGATAGTGCAAATGTTTAATGAAAGATCAAGCACAGAATTTATGGCTGTACGTTTTGGTAATGTATTGGGAAGTAATGGTAGCGTTATCCCCTTATTTCAAAAACAAATTGCGGCTGGTGGTCCAGTTACAGTAACACATAAAGATATCACGAGATTCTTCATGACAACGGGAGAGGCTGTGGCACTTGTTTTAACTGCTGGTGCCAATGCTAGAGGTGGTGAAATTTTTATTCTTGATATGGGCGAGCCAGTGAAAATTTTCGAGATGGCAAAAAACCTTATTCGTATTCACGGCTATGAGCCAGACAGAGATATAAAAATAATTTTCACGCAATTACGCCCAGGTGAAAAACTATATGAAGAAATATTGCTAGCAGAAGAAGGAATACAAAAAACTAATAATGAAAAAATCTATGTGGCACAGCCCATTAATTTTGACTCCGAACAACTTGAAAAACAATTGGAAAATCTAAAATTATGCGTTGGTGACCCTTGCTCCAATATGCAAAATAAACTTATGGAAATAGTTTCAACCTACAAACCCAATAGTGCTACATGTTAGATTTTTTTTATATTACCAATGATCCCAAATTAGCAAAAATTTGCGAAGATAACGGAGTGCAGCGCATTTTTGTAGATCTGGAATGGAAGGGAAAGGCAAAAAGGCAAGGTCATATTGATTCGGTAAAGTCTTTTCATAGTATTCAAGATATTGTAACTTTACGTAAAATCATTAAAAAATCTTTGATCATGGTTCGTATTAATCCCATGGATCAAGACTCTGCTACAGAAATAAATGCAGTTATTGCCGCTGGGGCGGATATGATTATGTTACCAATGGCACAAAATGTTACGCAAGTGATGGAATTTACAAATATTGTTAACAAAAGAGTTCGTTGTATCCTTTTGCTTGAAACTCGAGGTGCAGAGCAGGATTTAGAAAAAATACTTCAATTAAAATATATTGATGAAGTGCATATTGGACTTAATGATCTTTCACTAGACTATGGCATGCAATTTATGTTTGATCTGCTTGGCAATGGCACTGTGGAAAAAATTTGCAACATATTAAAAAAATATAATATTCCATTTGGATTTGGTGGTATTGGACGAATAGGTCAAGGAAAGCTCCCTGCTGAAAGGATTCTACTTGAACATAGAAGGCTAGGCTCAACACGCGTCATACTATCTCGCAGTTTTTATAATGCATCTAGTATGCAAAATTACGCTGAAGCAGAGCAAATATTTACTCAAGAATTAAAGAAAATCCGGCAAGTGGAAAAAGACAGCGAAACATTAAGCCAAAAAGCTCTGCTTGAAAATTTAACTAAAATTCAAGAGTGTTGCAATGAACATTAACCTCAATAATATAAAGAACTTCCTTGAAGAACATGGTGATGCCATATACCTTTTAGACTTGCAAACTTTTAAGAATAATTTTGATGAACTGTTGGCAGCTTTTCGCAAAATTTATGCCCAAACTCATATTGCTTATTCCTATAAAACTAACTATCTACCGGTGCTATGTAGGCATATAGATTTGTGGGGAGGTTTTGCAGAAGTTGTTTCTCAATTGGAGTACTCATTAGCTAGGCATCTACAAGTTAAAGCAAAAAATATTTACTACAACGGTCCATATAAACAGCAAGAATCATTAAACATAGCCCTCAATGAAGGGGCATGTATCAACATCGATTCTCTTGCAGAATTTACTAAAATCTTAAATTTTACCCAAAAAAATATGGAAACAAGCTTTAATCTTGGCTTGCGTTGCAATGTGGATTTAGAAAATGGCAAGACATCACGCTTTGGTATTGATGTTAATGGTCAAGATTTTTCTTATATTATTGATACTATTCAAAATAAATCCAATTTGTATCTTGCTGGTTTGCATTGTCATTTTCCTTTCAGGGATTTAGCATCGTTTCAAGCCAGAGCTAAAGCCATGACAGAGCTTTTGCATAAATTACCATTTAAAGATGACCTAAATTATATCAGTTTTGGTGGAGGATTTTATGGACCATTGCCAGAGAGTATCATAAAAAACATGCCTATAGCTCCTCCAAGCTTTGATGATTACGCTCAATGTGTTGGCAGTGTTATACAAAATTTTTACGGCAACAAGAAAAAACAACCCAAATTGATTTTAGAGCCAGGTAGCGCGCTTATTGCTAACGCCATGTGCCTTGCGAGTAAAATTATAAGCACTAAACAAGTACGACATAGGAATATAGCAACCCTTGCAACAAGTACCTATAATATAAATCCTTCAGTAAGGGGTGGGCAAAGGCCATTACAACATATTTCCATGACGCAAGAAAGTGCTGATAAAAAACGCTGGGATATTGTTGGTTACACTTGTATTGAGGATGACTGCATCTGCGAAAATTATAATGGCAATCTTTGCGAAGGTGATGTTATTATCATTGAAAATATTGGATCATACGGTCTTGTATTTAAACCACCTTTCATTCAACCCAACATTCCTGTTGTAGATATGGAAACTGGTGAAATCTATAAACGCCAAGAAAATATGCAGGATATTTTTGCAACCTATACTTTCACCTAAACGATATGAAACAAGAATATAAAGATCTTTTTATAAAATATGACTACAATCCATTTGGGCAAGATGAGATTGAAGATGGGCCTTTAGTATCCATACTTATGGCTTATTATAATAATGCACAATATTTAGAGGATGCATTATTGTCTATATGCGAACAGCGTTATCAAAATTGGGAACTTATAATAATTGATGATGCTTCCCCCTGTTTGCAGGCTGAAGAAATAATAAAGTCCATTAACGACCCACGTATAAACTATGAACGTCTAGCAAAAAACAACGGTGCTGCAAAAGCTAGAACGCGAGCTTTTAAAAAATCCAAGGGTAATTATATTGCATGCTTTGATCCAGATGATATAATGTCACCTACATTTATATCAGCATTAATGCAAAGGGCAATTGAAACAGACAATGCAGATATAGTATTTATGGACCTTATTGCGTTTGGAGCAACGGAAGAACTTATTAAAACATCCATGGGGACTGAAAAAGGGTTAACAGTAAAAAATTGGCTTGTTGGGCAATCCCTTATGAGCCGAAGAGTATGGGAAGCAATTGATGGGCAATCCAAGGCCGACATTATCCGCTTTGGAAGCCAAGATTGGGAAATGTGGTTACATGCTTTTAGTATTATGGATGACATAAAGGTGGCCCACGCCCCATTGCCACTTTTTCTATACAGACAACATAGCAACACCCTTTGTTCCAAAAGCAATTTTTATGAATACTTAATCAGAGAACACTTGGTTTCAGAATATGCTGAAATATTTGCAAAACATGGAACAAAAAATATATTTTTGATGGAAGGGTACGCAAAAAGCATACGTACATTTTTAATCTCTAAAAAGTATAGAGAGGCTCTTAAAATTTTAGGGAGAGCTTTACAAGCGTTGCCTTTCACAGAATTTATAAAGAAAATAGCTAGAATGATAAGTTGCAGATTAAAATAAACTGGCAAGAAATTTACCGAGATATGGTTACGTCGAAAATGAAATTTTTTGCGTGCCTAAAAAGCTATGATTTGCCTATTGAGTAAGTGTCAAAAAAATCCGTATAAACATTATTAATACCTTTATATACATTAGTTTTCCAAAAAGTTGAGTTATGAAATAGAATTGTGAAAGGCATTTTATAGCGTTTTGAAATATTATTGTAAAAACATAATACTGAAGAAATTTCATCCATTGACAATTTTTGATAGTAAAGCAAGGTCATTTCCATAACAATTAGCGGTCTTTCACGAAGAGCAAGTTTTTTACGTCTATCAATATCAAACACATTGAACTCCGAACCAGTACCGCATCGAAATCCTTCATAATCAGCATAAGACAGACTTGAATCTATCTTCATATTATTATCATCCCAAATTCGCCACATTTGAGGCAATGGTGAAAATAAATAGTGTTGTCGCCCTTCCTCAACAACTATGCCAAGTGCATTTTCTAATAGTAGTTTTTGCTCTGCCCATTTATGATTATTATTCGCCGTGTTAAAGCCGGGATGGAAACCTAGAACGTGACCACGCTTAGCTATACTCTCAAAAATATTCTTAACATTTGGCATGTGAGGTAAGTAGTTTGCATCTCCCTTACCCATGCTACTCATGACGTAAAATCTGGATTTTGTATTTGCCTTTTCACTGACGTCCATAAGCCATGAAAAATAATCAAAGTAATTATCATAAAACCTGTTGGCAAATAGTTTTAAATTCCTGCGCTTTAGTAAATCTCCCATGAAGGTTTTCAATTTAGCAGGTGGGGAAAATACATCAACATCATGAGTAGGTATTAATTCATACCTTCCTGTCGTTGCTAAACTAAATCCACACGCACTTAAAATATTTCTTATAAGCTCCACATATTCATTAACAATAGGTCGATTTAAGAAGCCAAATCTATATGCGAGAGATTCAGTTGCCGGGCATCTGCCCTCAGCATCTGGCAGGGCAAATTGTTCTTCAAAGCGTGTAAGCATGAAAAATATCGCAGCAAAAAAATCTGACTCACAATGCCACACATTATGCTCATAAATTAATTTAGGATGCCCAAAAAGAACTGGAATATTACGTTCAGGGCACAATGCGTGCTCAATCCAAGTTATAGCAATTGGTATATCCTGTTCAACATAACGCTGACCTTCAGCGCGCTTAGCAAAAAATTCATCAGTAACGGTTAAACATATCCTCCCCTCACAAGCTAAAGCATAATTTGGTCTATCCTCAAAGATAATTTCACAAGGGCTATCAAAGAAAGAGGAAATAACTTCTGCGCAGTATCTACGCTCAGGCTGGTGGGAATTGGGTAAATAAAAAGTAAGCATCATCAAAACCACAATTTTATAAATTTTATGGGATGCTTTATAGGCGAAAGGGTTTTGCGTAAATTTTTCATATATTCACGTCGTGGGTCTGTCTTTGTAATTTGAAAATAGGGCGTCTGCTTGGCTCCAAATGCACGGAAAAACTTTTCCACTGGCTCAAGCATTGAACCTTCAAAATCAAATTTCTTTGTTACGCTAGCAGCATATTGTATGGCCTCCCACAAAAGCAAACTCGTTGCACCAGAGTTGCGCAAGCTAGGATCACCTCCCCCCATAAGATAATATGCTGAATTTTCATCCCAAATAAGAAATAATACTGCATGTATATGCTCATCAGGGTCAACAGCAAAAAAAAGTCTGCCTACACCTCGTGCTTTACAAGCCATATACACATTCTCAACAAATTCTCTTGGGTAAGGGGCAGGCATGTGCTGCCTTGCAAATGTTAAAATGCTGACTTTAAAAAAATCATCGAAAGTAAAATTACTATTAGCGTCAGATTTAATAACAATATTATATCTATTTTGAGCTTTGTTAATATCTGTTCTAATATTATGAGAGGACGCACTCCAAAGCTTTTTGGTATCTGCTATGTCATCCAGAATGTAGGTATAGTTAGTTGTTTGAGTATAACCAGCCCAATAAAAAGGCTGCCAATTTGTGATATTATAATGAAAATTTTGAAAAAAATTCATGCATTGTGGTAGCTGCTCCATAAGACCTTGGAAGATTTTTTTTTGTTCACCTAGTTGATTGGTATACGTTGCAAAGCTTTTCGCAAGCCATGGCCCAAGCGTCTGCGTAAGTAGTGGCATAACAAGCTCACTCTTATCTTTTGAGTAAACATAGGGCATAGTGCCCAAAATTCTTTCCTCATTCTTGACAACGGCAACATCCCAAGAACTATCGCCACAAACCGCATCAAGCCACCAGTCGCGTGAAAAAATTGGAATTGTTTCTTCTCGCTCACACAATTCACGATATTTTTTTTTATTCTTTTCCATATAAAATTCTGAAATTATTTTTCAAAAATAAAATTACTTCGATAATCACACACAGAATCAATAATTTTCACCCTAGCAAAGATATTTTTAATCATACGCTCATCAAAGAAAAACCCTGCCGTAGTGTCGCTATACACTAGCGTGTGGTTTAACATAAAGACCTTAAAGTTAGAAATTGACTCATTCTTAAATAGGGTACGAATTTTAGATGTAACCGGTATATCTGTTACAATTAACACCCCATTCTCATTTAAATGGGCGAGTAAGTTCTTGATGCATCCAATGATTTTTGTGGGATGTACATAAAACAATGCGTTATTTGAGTATATAATGTCATATTTTTTACTTAATTTTTCAATGGTAAATGCTTCAATGCCATGTTTTTTTATCTCTTCAACTAAGGCTGGGATTAAATCACAAGCTTCTATATTAGAAAAGCCACGTTCACGCATGCGCCAAGTAATTTCTCCATCGCCTGCGCCATAATCAAGAACTTTTAGACTTGATGGTAATTCATTTTTAAATACATTACATTCTTTTATTATACATTCAATTCCATTTGCATAATCTTCATAAGCTTGTTCAGTAATACCACTATCGCCATGCATTTTTGAAGTTGGATTTGACCAATATTTATGGGCAATATCATTAGAATATTGAGCAGAATAACGCATTCTTAATAATTTTAGATAATGTTTTAAGCCAATACTTGGCAATAGTTTCATATTCACATCTCCCTTAATGCAACTCTAGCAGCGCTTAAATCCCGCAAGAATGTACAAAATTTATATAATTTTCCTTCCAATTTCTGTTAAAAAATACATTTTGCACATTATCTGGGGTAGTCCAAGGCTCTTGCATTTTAGCAATTAGCTCCTCAGCTGAGGCAAAATGGTTGAAATATTTTTCCGGAAACATATTACTGTATACATTTTTAAAAATAAACACCCTTTTCCCCATGGCCGCAGCTTCAAATAAAGAAGCTGACGCATCGCCAATAACTATACCAGTTTTTTGCAGCGTCTCATAGACGTCGCATGACAAATCTACTTCAATATTTTTCATTTGTAACAGTGGATTTGTTTGCATCCTATCCTTTATTCTAGGATGAGGTCGAATGATTATTTTTTTATGTGGAAAACATTTCTGCAATGCATTTACAATGGGAACATATACATCGTACTTGGCAGTTAAAGTAAAAAGTATACTGTGTTCATCAAAGTTATAATTTTTCTCGCAGCATATATCAAACCAAGCGTTACCAAGAGTATAATGTTTACCTGGTGCATTAAAAAATTGACTCCAGTAATCTCCGTAAGTTAAAAAAACATCTGCTGCTTGTTGTTGCATGCGTTTATCATGGCGTATTTTTTCTGCCCAATTATATACAATATTTTCATGAGCAAGTATTCCATGTTGATCTTCTGCGACTATTCCATCTTGCTCTTTTATTAAAGATATAAGATGCCCTTGCGCTCCATAATGGGCACATTGGATAATAAAAAGTTTAGGCAGTTTTTTAGGTAGTATTTTTTTGTATAGGCGATATTCATTTATTAAAAATTTACAAAGATATATAATTTTAAATTCAATATTATCATAAAATTTTTCTTCAAATTTTATATTCAAAAGTGAAACAATTCTATTTTTGAGAAAAGCAACCATATCTTTTGCAACTTTCAAGTATGGAGCATCAGACATATAACAAGTCATTTTTCCAGCTAATAATGATATGGACAAAGCATGGCGAACAGGAAAATCTCTATTATCTTTAAGGAATACAGGACCTAATGATGCATCC
Organism: uncultured Desulfovibrionaceae bacterium; assembly: GCA_964368845.1. GTDB lineage: Bacteria > Desulfobacterota > Desulfovibrionia > Desulfovibrionales > Desulfovibrionaceae > CAYJAD01. The sequence goes on along the minus strand of CAYJDF010000035.1, from coordinate 3,072 downwards.
ACATATAGGCTTTGTTTAGGGAAAAGTTCTGCAAGAGGTTCTTGCTCATGGTTATAAAGCTTGCCATTATATATTTTGTTGCGCGACGTTGTTGTTGTATTTAGTAAAAATATATCCTTGGTTGGCCAAGGCTTTACGCAACCCCATGCAGATTTAGCAAAAAGCTTAACTCGTGAACCTGTGGATGCACTTCCACCATCGTCGTATACAAACTGCCCCGGAAAAAACTTTTCTAAGCATTCCTTCAGTATATTGCAACGCAGGTGAGGCCAAAGTAAAAATCCATAATTGGGCACTGAAAAATCTAAAATGTCTGGTGTATTTTCAAGTTCCAAAACTAACTGGAAAACATTATCACCCATTACTCGCCATCCACAATATTATGATTTTTCAAAAAAATTGCATAGTCTTGTAAAGTATCCTTAGAGCCTGACTGCACTATTTTACCATCATTTAACCAATATATCTTATCACACCCTTCAACGGTACTTAGGCGGTGGGCAATAATGACAATGGTCATATTTTCACGTAAATTTACAATGGTTTTTTGAATTGCGTCTTCTGCAGCTCCATCAAGAGCAGACGTTGCCTCATCAAAAAGTAATATTTCTGGTCTGTTATATAGAGCCCTTGCAATGGCTACCCTCTGCATTTGCCCACCAGAAAGGCGTATACCTCGGTCTCCAAGGGCTGTATGTATGCCATTTGGCAATTCGTCTAAAAAGGTTACTGCTGCCATACGGCAACATTCAAGAACGCGTGCCTCATCAATTTCCTTGCCCCAATCACTAAAGGCTACATTTTCAGCAAGAGTTGCATCTATTATATATGGATTTTGTGGGACATATCCGATATTTAAATAATTAGCAGCAGGCTTAATTTCTTTTCCATCAATTAAAATCTTACCTTCATTGGGAGGCAAAAGTCCTGTTAAAACTCCAACTAAGGTACTCTTACCAACACCTGAAAGACCAACAAGACCAACCATAGTTCCCTTATGAACAGATAGATTAATGTCATCTAATGATTTTTTAGAAGATTGTGGGTAACTAAAGCCTATATTCTGCATTTCGATTGATTTTTTAAAGTCATAAACTTGCGAAGATATATTACCAGATGGTAGTTCAAGGCTATTTAATAGCAAATGTTCAACTGGTCCAATATTAGCTTTGATTTGTAAGATGGCAGTAACAAGTTTATTCATAGCTGGCAATAAACGCCAAGAAATGCCAGCCATAAGTGTTAGTGTTCCTGTAATGGTGGCAATTCCTTTACCTTGCCAATATAAAAGCAATACTGCACCAAGCAACAATAACATTCCGAGGCTTTCAAGAATCCACAAAGGCATAGGTGGGTATATGCTTTGCTTAGCAAAAATTTTTATGTGCGGATTAGCATAAGCAGCAAATTGTGTATTGAAGGCGCGGCGTTGATTATAAATAAATACTTCGCGTATGCCCTGTAAGGCAAAATGTGCAGTCTTACGTGCTTCCAAATTGATATTTGCCCCTTGCGTGCCAAGACTACGCACTTTTGCCTGTGTAAGTTTGTATATTAGCACAGCTACGCAACCACATATGCCATACAGCAATAGCGAAGCCCAAGGAGATGCAATAAATGCCCCAACCATAAGAAAAAACATAATGATAAGTTGAGTACACAGAGTCATGCCTGATACCCAGATAGCTGAAACATACATACGCCATTCTAAATCATTGTGTAATTTTGCTGTATTTTGCTGCGTATGCCAAATGTATGATGTATGCAAATAATTGGAGAAAATTTTCCTCCCTATATCCCAACCTATGGCTGCGGCGATGCCAGTTTGCTGATAGGTTGCATAAGCGGTAATAATATTTTTTACAATAGTTACTCCCAGCAAAAAAACTAGCACTATCAACAACATACCAACAACAGGCGGCATGGCCTCTGGATAGGATATAGATTGAAAAAACGCTCCAATTAGGGGCACTTTGTACAAACTTTCAGGAGATGATAAAGCAACACCAAGCAAGGATACAACCGCAGCAAGGGCAAGTTCAATAAAACCAACAATAAGCATTAAAAAAGCAAGCCATATAACTTGTCGTTTGTGTTTTTTATTGATAATATTATATGTTGATTTAAAAATATTAATTGTCGTCATTGGAAAACCTTAAAATTTTAAGCATACATTATCAGATAATTTTGTACTGACAATCAAGACTATTTCAAAGCATAAATTTCGCATGTATGCAATCGGCCAAGAGCTTATGTGCCGTTTTAGAATAATGCCAATCGTTCAAAAGTAAGCCGTCTTCTTCATATTCATTATTTAAAATTGCATTATGCAATAGGCTATATAAATCAATTAAATGTATTTTTTTGCACTTCTTGTTAAGTATAATTTCTGTTATAACTTTATTATAATTTACAGTATATTTATCTGCATTAAAGCTTTGTTTTAATACATCGCTATGAGGTGGAGGAATATTTACAACATAAATATCGCTAACGTGGTCACGCTCAATTAAAAAATCTAAAATTTTCTCATACGTATCTGCAAAATGCTTTATCGGCGTAGCATTCCATGTTTTCAATTTCAATAACGTATTTCTATTATGGTGAATAAAATCGATGATGCTATTTCTGAGCTTCATATTCAACCTAGAAATTATTTTTTTTATAAATCCTGGAATCGGTCTTGGAGCAGCATCAACCAATCCTACAGATAGTATAACAATTGATTTTTCAGAATAATAGTCAATAGTTCTAGACAGTGCATTATATACGTCGAAAACGGTACCAGCCCCAAAACTTAAATTAACGACAGAAAATATATCTGAATTGCGTTGAGCCAACAGTGCGTGATATGTATCATGAAATCCTATTCCTACTTCTGGTCTACCTAAGCTAGTTGAATCTCCATACACATAGAGTATTGCCATAAGCTTACCCTCACTTTGGCTTTATTACAACGTGCAGTCCAAATAGGAGGTTAAAATATCAAGAAGAACTTATTACCCCAAATCACATGCACATCCTAAACACGCAGCGAAACATTACACAAAATTCTACAATTGTCAACATTTG
>CAYJDF010000034.1:0-21104 GCA_964368845.1 uncultured Desulfovibrionaceae bacterium | reverse complement strand
CCACTACCGTACCAAGCAAATAGACCAGGAGTACCCCAATCCATCTTGTATTCAACCAAAGCCTTGGCTAACCAACCGCGACGGTCAAAAGACATATCAGAAGTTTCAAACATGTTTGATCTGTCAATGTTACCAAATACTACGTCTTTAGCTTCGCCGTAACCGGTTACTTGACCATAGTTAAGGTCAAGTTCAATATTCCAGCCACCACCGAAGTTAAAGCCCATTGGCAAGCCAAAGAACAAAGCAGTAGCGTAACCTGTGTCGTCAAGACCAGAACCAATAGCGCCAAGAGATGTACCAACATTACCCCTAACCACAGGAGCAGGCATAAGACCAGCAGCTACATAACCAGCAGAAGCACCACCAAGTGATAGAGGAGCATTTTGACCTATCATACCACCAAGAACCCAAGGAGTGATTTTCCAGCCGTCACCCTTTAGAGGTACAAATACGGTGAATAAGTCAACATTATCAAGATAGTTAGAAGGATTATCTTCGTCTTCATTTACCCAGTTATCATTAAAAGGACGAACCCAAGCAACACCTAGGCTAGCCATATCATTAAATCTATAAGATGCCACAACGCCAGCTACCATATCGTCTAGTATAGCTGAACCACCAGCAACGTTAGGCATGGTCAAAGGCTGAATACCCATACGGAAGCTAAGCTCTGTATTTGGCCAGTACCAATCAAGATAAGCGTTACGCAATTCAACGATGGTACGGTCAGCACCAAGAGCACCGCCAGAACCTACGTTACCCCAAGTGGTGTCGCCCATTTCAAAGCTAACAGTACCAGATAGAGTTTCAGAGGCAACAGCGTCTATTTGTAAGCGAATACGTTGCATAGCGGCAAAAGTGTCGCTACCGTTTTGACCTTGATAGTAAGTATCAAGCATACCAAAGCCCATAATCCACTGACCCTTGGCTTTGAAATCAATAGCCGAAGCACCAGTGGCTACGCCAAGCAACATACCAGCTGTTAGGCACAACGTGACAATCTTTTTCATAATGTTTTCCTTCCTTAAAAAATATACTGCTTGCACAGTTGTTCCAGCGACTTGGCGTAAAAAACGCCTAAATTCACCGCGACTGAAGTCAAAATTGCACAATTATCAGCAAAATGCAAGTCTTTTAGTAAAAATTTTTTAACCTTCACATAGCATTTTTAATATCAAACCCCAATAAGCGTCATAATATATTGATTTTTAAAATATTTTTTTCAAACCTTTTTTATTGCAGTGTAAAAAAATTTTTTAACAAAAAAAAACTTGCGTATACAGCATACAAAAAATAAAATTTAGTACATTATAAAAGTTACCATTTCTTCTACTAGTATATAAATTAATTATCCAGAAAGCGTTTATTTTTTTTCTTCATATCACGATTATCCATTAGCTCATGTATTGTTCTTTTCTACTTCTTGGTATAAGTTTAAATGTCATTTGTGAAAATATATTTGTTTGGGTGATGATGTGCGCCATATAGAAAATGAAAAAAATTCTTCTAAGATTATCATACTTTCCTTTATCTCCATTACCATTGTTTTAGTGGTAATGGTGATAATTTTAATTAGAGAACTTGAAGAAACATATGAGTATCACAATACTTCATTGCTAAATGGAGTTACAACAAATTTTGCACACATGAGCCGCCTGTATATGGACTCGGTCAACGAACAGGTAGAACTTACCGCCACTGCTATTAAAGTGGATGGCGATTTCAACGCATCAAACGCCTTAAGACAAATTTCAAGTATTATAACCAAGGACTATCTTTATTTTGGTATTGCTACCAAGGATAATGAAGTTACTATTTTAGATGTTTATGGGGACAAAGCTAAGCTAAGCCCAAATCTTATCCAAAGCATAATCAAAAACCAAGATAGATTAAGTTGCAGCATGGAGGGCTTTGCCGAGCATGGTCATGTGCACATGATTAGCGCACCTATTATTCGACAAAATGACACCCTTGGTTATGTGTTTATTATTCGAGGACATACATTATTATTTAAAATGCTTGATAATATAATGTTTAGGGATGATATAGAATTTTTCATTTTTGATGAAAATGGCCTTGTTATTAATTCCACCCATGAAACCGCCAGCAATAACCCCGCATATCTAAAAACATTACAAAATTTTTATCTTAGAAGTGGGTTAAACGCTGATAATGCAAAGCAAAACCTACTTAACGATGCAAGAAAAATTATTAACTTGAACCTTGGCAATGAGCAATTTTTTGCAAGCTTTATTCCTATCATCGGAGTTAATTGGGCTGTAGGTGCACTTTTACCTGCGCAAGAAGTTCAATCAGATGTTAACTCAACTATATCTATAATAACAGGTACTCTTGGGGTTTGGTTTGTATCATTTGTGCTGCTTACTGGATATTTATTGCATGTACAAAACAGATCGCATGCTGCTATACGCCTAAAAGCAACAGAGCTACAAGATACTATTAATGCCATACCTTGTGCTATTGTACGATGCTTAAATGATGAACATTGGACAATTGTAGATTACTCTGACAGCCTAAACAAACTTATTTGCGCAACGCCTGAAGATATAAAAACAATTTACAACAACAGTTGGTATTCACTTATACACCCAGATGACAGAGAACAAGTAAAAAATATAATGAGCAATGAAGATTTAGAAATTAGAACTGCTGAATATCGCTTATTACGTAAAAATAATAACTACATATATGTCATGGACCGTGCTCATTCCTTGGTTGATGACAGGGGCAGTTATTTATGGTGTGTCATATTTGATATTGATGATTTAAAAAAATCTCAGGTGCAAGAAAGAAAAATAGTGGAGCGCTATAAATATCTATTAGAAATGTCAGACAATATTTTATATGAATACGATTTAAGTAGTCACCAATTTTGCGTCTCAATACAGTTTTTCAAAAAGTTTAACTATCCTTTGCCCAATGTCTTGAATATGGAGCACTACCCCATAAACAAAGATATTATCCACCCTGACGATATGGATTTATTCATGTCCATGCATATGCGTATTAAAGTAGGCGGTACAAATTCCAGCGCATTATTACGCATTAAGACCCATCAGGGCCAGTGGGTTTGGTGTCAATTAAGTCAAACTGCTTGGAGAGATGAAACAGAAAAACTAAAGGCCATTGGTAAAATTGAGAATGTAGACAAAGAAACAAGAATTCTACATAAATTACGCGACGATGTAAAACGTGACTCCTTTACATCTCTCTATAATAAAACAGCCACAGCCGAACTTATACAGCGAGAATTAGATTTAGATGGCAATACGCGCGGCGCGTTTTGTATTATTGACATTGATAACTTCAAACAAGTTAACAGCACCTTTGGTCATGCCATGGGTGATATGGTTATCAAAAACCTTGCCGATGGACTTTCACAAATATTTAGAAGTGATGACATTGTTGGACGTGTTGGTGGAGATGAATTTATCGTCTATATTAAGGACATGCCAAACCTAGGTCCACTCCTATTAAAAATAGACCAAATTCAAGAGTTTTTCCGCCAAACATTTGAAGACAATGGCGTAACTATTTCTATTTCAAGTAGTATTGGCGTAGCTCTCTTTCCTCAAGACGGTACTAATTATGAAGAGCTTTATCGCAATGCCGACAAAGCTTTGTATCGTTCAAAAATGACTAAGGATACCTATAGCTTTTTCAACCATGACGTTGAAAATTAAGATTTTTAGAGCTACAATCTATGCTTTACAATATAGGTCGGCTAGTACTATAGTAACAGAGGTTTAACAACTAATTAAGGGGGCCCATATGAACGAATATGTTTCTCTAAGTTCCTATTCCAAAACTTCATTGCCAGGACGCATGGACTTTGTGCAAGCCATAAGCGGAGCTTTACTTGCAATTTTTACTCTCATGCACTTACTATTTGTAAGCACTGTGCTCATTAGCCCAAGCCTTATGAATGGCTTAGGATGGCTTTTGGAAGAGTTATATCTTGCCCAAATAGGTGGGCCACTCATACTACTTATCATGGTTATACATTTTATTATTGCTGCAAGAAAAATGCCCTTCCATGTTGGATCCTTGCAGCTTTTTTTTAGACATGCCAAAGCCATGCGCCACTGTGACACCTCACTTTGGTTGGTGCAAGTTATAACAGCAATTATGCTACTAGTTATGGTCACAAGTCACATCTTTGTAGTTTTAAGCGCTCTACCAATCACTGCAGAAAGCTCGGCCCTACGCGAACAAAGTGGCTGGTCACCATTTTATGTAGTTTTACTTATTTGTGTTGGGCTACATTTAAGCATTGGACTTTTCCGCATCGGGGTCAAATATGGCTATATTACCGAAAGTACACGATCTCTTTGGACCAAGCGCACTTGGTATTTAATCTTTGCTTATGTGGGCCTTGGCCTTTTGACCATGGTTCGTTTTCACTTTATTAACGTAAATTAAGCCACTAGAAGGAGAGCACATGCGTACCTTTCAAACCGATCTTTTGTGCATGGGGGCTGGCCTTGCTGGTGAACGTGTGGCTGTTGAAGCTGCACAAGCAGGCTTTGATGTTATTTGCCTTTCCATAGTACCGCCCAAACGTTCTCATTCATCAGCAGCCATGGGTGGTATGCAAGCAGCTCTTGGCAACTCAGCCATGAGCCAAGGTGATTGTCCCGATGTACACTTTACTGACACTGTTAAAGGGTCTGACTGGGGTTGCGACCAAGAAGTAGCCCGCATCTTTGCTAATACTGCTCCCATTGCCATGCGTGAAATGGCTTGGATGGGCGTGCCTTGGAGTCGTGTAGAGCCTGGTGTACACACTTATTATAGAGGCGGTAAACCATTTGAAGCAGAAGAACTAGAAGAAAAGCGCGGCCTTATTCACTCACGTGCCTTTGGTGGAACTGCCAAGTGGCGCACTTGTTACACCTCTGATGGTACAGGGCACTCAGTGCTATTTACTCTTGATAATAGATTATTGCAGCTTGGTGTAGCTGTACATGACCGTATGCAAGCCGAAGCCCTCATCCATGATGGTGAAACCTGCACTGGTTGTATCTGTCGTTGTTTGCGTACTGGTGAACTTGTAGCCTACCGTGCTAAGGTAACACTTATTGCCACTGGGGGCTATGGACGCATTTACCCTGCCACTACTAACGCTGTTATTTGTGATGGTGGAGGACAAATTACAGCTCTTGATACTGGTTGTGTATCTCTTGGCAATATGGAGGCTGTACAATTTCACCCCACAGGCACAGTGCCAACTGATATTTTGGTTACAGAAGGCTGTCGTGGAGATGGTGGTACATTGCTTGATGTAAATGAATATCGCTTCATGCCTGATTATGAACCAGAAAAGGCCGAGCTAGCTTCGCGTGACGTAGTTTCACGGCATATGCTAACCCATATCAAAAAAGGACTTGGAGTAAAAAGTCCCTATGGGGATCATTTGTGGCTTGATATTCGCCATCTTGGAGAAAAACACATCACAACAAACTTGCGTGAAGTGTATGATATTTCAACTAAATTTTTAGGGGTTAACCCTATTCATCAGCTAATTCCCGTTCGCCCAACCCATCACTACAGCATGGGTGGTGTACGTACCAACAAAGACGGTGCCGCCTATGGCCTTAAAGGATTATTCTCTGCTGGTGAGGCTGCTTGTTGGGATATGCATGGTTTTAACCGCCTTGGTGGCAACTCTCTAGCCGAAACTGTTGTGGCTGGACGCGTAGTTGGCAAGAAAATTGTTGAATATTTACAAGGCTATGAAACATCATTTAGCACCATGGCAGCTGACCTTGCTTACAAGCAGGTAGCCGAACGCATTGACAATATGGTATACGGACGCAAAGGCAAAGAAAACTGTTATGAACTTCGGTCTCTTATGTTTAAAACAATGATGGATAATGTAGGTATTTTCCGCAATGGTACGGACTTACAAAAGGCCGTTGATGAACTGCAAGAACTTTTGGCCCGTTCAGAAAATATTGCGCTTAGCGGGAATAATAAAGGCTTTAACCCTGAACTTTCTATGGCTTTACGTATTCGTGGCATGCTCAAACTTGGGCTATGCACTGCCTATGGCGCGCTTATGCGCACCGAAAGTCGTGGGGCGCACGCACGCGAAGATTACCCCGACCGTGATGATACCAAGTGGCTCACGCGTACCCTAGCCGTCTGGAAAGAAGGTAACAGCCTTCCCACTCTTAGTTATGAAGATGCAACACCTTGGTATGAAATTCCTCCTGGTGAACGTGGCTATGGCGGCGGAAGCATAATTCAATCAGAAATTCCTCAAGATAAAATTCGCCCTTTCGGTGGCGCATAAAGTAGGGAGACAAAATATATGGGACGTAATCTACATATTGAAATCATGCGCTACAATCCATTGGATCCACTTAGCGTACCCAAAATGCAATCCTTCTACCTAGAAGAACACCCAAGCATGACCCTATTTGTGGCCCTCATGCAATTACGTGAAACACAAGACCCTACATTACAATTTGATTTTTGCTGTCGTGCTGGCATTTGTGGGTCATGCGGTATGGTCATCAATGGTCGCCCAAGCCTTGCATGCTCGACTCAAACTGCAGATTTGCCCGAACACATAACCCTGCACCCTCTACCAATATTTAAACTTATTGGAGACTTGTCTGTTGACACAGGTACATGGTTTCGCAATGTGGGCACAAAGCTTGAAACTTGGATTCACAGCCAAGCAGAATTTGATGAAAATGCCATCGAAGAACGCATGTCAAACAATCTAGCTACAGAAATTTTTGAACTAGATCGCTGTATTGAATGCGGTTGTTGTGTGGCTGCCTGTGGTACAGCTCGCATGCGCGAAGATTTCTTGGGTGCAACTAGTATTAACCGTATGGCACGGTTTTATATTGACCCGCGCGACGAGCGTAGCAAAAAAGATTTTTATGACCTTATAGGCAATGACCAAGGGGTGTTTGGCTGCATGGGTTTACTTGCATGCCAAGATGTATGCCCAAAGCAACTTCCCCTTCAAGATCAATTGGGAATCATGCGTCGTATGCTAACCCTTGAATCTGTAAAGGGTATTGTTCCAGAAAAATTACGTAACCTCATGGCCAAGAATTGTTCCTGCCATGAAAATAAATAACGTGTAAGTTAATTTTAACTGAGGTAATCCATGACATTATACACAAAGCAGGAAGCATTAGACTATCACGAACTACCACGCCGCGGTAAAGTAGAGGTTCTACCCACCAAGGCTTGCGCTACTCAAAAAGATTTATCCATGGCCTATTCACCTGGTGTTGCTGAGGCATGCTTAGCTATACACGCTGATGAGAGCATGGTGGATGTTTATACTGGACGTGCTAACTTGGTAGCAGTTGTATCTAATGGTACAGCAGTACTTGGACTTGGTAACATTGGACCCAAGGCCGGTAAGCCTGTAATGGAAGGTAAGGGCGTGCTTTTTAAGATGTTTGCTGACATAGATGTCTATGATATCAACCTTGCAGAAAACGACCCAAGCAAGCTTTGCGAAATTGTAAAAGCCATGGAACCAACCTTTGGTGGCATTAATCTTGAGGACATTAAAGCTCCGGAATGCTTTTATATTGAAGAAAGACTACGTCAAGAAATGAATATACCAGTATTTCATGATGACCAGCATGGTACAGCGGTTATATCTGCTGCCGGCCTTATAAATGCCTGCGAAATTACTAAGCGTAATATTGAAGATTGTAAGGTAGTTATATCAGGTGCTGGAGCTGCCGCCATAGCTTGTGCTAACCTCTATGTAACCATGGGCATTAAACGCGAAAATATCTTTATGTTTGATTCTCGTGGATTAATTTGCAAGGAACGCACCGACCTTAATAAATATAAAGAACAATACGCTCAAGAAAAAAGTTGCTCCCTAACTGAAGCCTTAGTAGGGGCAGACGTATTTCTTGGTCTTTCTGTTAAAGGTTTATTAAGTAAAGAAATGGTTAAAAGCATGGCCCCACAACCCATACTCTTTGCTTGCGCTAACCCTGATCCAGAAATTAGCTATGCTGACGCAAAAGATGCTGTTCCAGATTGCATTATGGCTACGGGACGTTCTGATTACCCTAATCAAATAAATAATGTATCAGGATTTCCCTTCCTCTTCCGTGGTGCTCTTGACGTAGGTGCTTCACAAATTAATGAAGAAATGAAAATTGCCGCAGCCCACGCCCTAGCTGACCTTGCTAAGGAACCTGTGCCTCAATCAGTTATTGATGCCTACGGTGGTGCTAACTTTACCTATGGAGTTGACTACGTTATTCCAAAACCCCTAGACCCGCGCATAATCGAATGGGAAACCCCAGCTGTTGCCCAAGCCGCCATGGATTCTGGTATTGCTAGCCGACCCATTAAGGATATGGAAGCTTACCGCAAAAGCCTTGTAGAACGCGTAAATGCTTGCCGCAAACGCGCTGATGCTTTACATAAAAGCTATTTATAATTCATAAGAAATACTTTAAGGGGAGAAACTTTTTTGCACAAAAGTTTCTCCCCTTAACCCCTCTTCAAAAAACTTTATCGCCATAAACTCTATACAAATCTCATATTAAAAACATAAAAATTAAAATAAATACAAAGTCATATGATAATTTCCATAGCCTTAATATTAAAAAATTGCAAAAATAAATCACTTCGTTGCGGCAAAAATTATCTTTCAAAAGTAGCAAATAGTCGCCGTTAAAGTTTTTTGAGAGAGGGGTCTGGGGAGAGAACTTTTTTTCAAAAAAGTTCTCTCCCCAGCATACTTTACCAGCACTTAACCGTGAACTTTAACGTGACCAAGCAAAATATGAAGCAATATATTAATTTCAAACTTTGGCCAGTTTATACCCTCGCGGAGTCACCATATATTTACCCATCTGCTTAGTACTTGAATTACCAATAATAATTATAGATAACATATCAGCTAGTTCTGGATCAAAATCACCCAAAGTATGCAAAGACGCACTTTGATTTGGACGATAGGCATTGCGTACCATACCAACAGGTGTCTGGTCTGCTAAATATTTTTTTGCTATATCAAGGGCTTGATGTAAATGCTGTTTTCGTCCTCGCGAACGTGGGTTATACAGCACCAAAACAAAGTCCGCAGCCAAAGCCCCATGCAATCTTTTAATAATAGTTTCCCACGGAGTCAGTAAGTCACTTAGACTTACACTTGCAAAATCATGCATTAGAGGTGCCCCAAGCAGAGCCGCCGCCCCACAAAGAGCTGGTATACCAGGAATAATATCAATTTGCATATCTTGCAAAATCCCTGCTTTATCTGCCAGCTCAAGCACTAATCCAGACATGCCATATATGCCAGAATCACCAGAACATACCACTGCCGTACGAAAACCTTGGCAAGCTTTGTCTATGGCGGCTTGACAGCGTTCTTGTTCATGGCGCATACCAGTACTAATAATTTCTTTATCTTGGCGTAAAATTAAGGGTACCATCTCCACATAAAGGTCATAGCCCACAATCACTTTACTGTCTGACAAAGCATCAAAAGCCACAGGTGGCAAAAGACCACTATCTCCAGGGCCAAGACCAATAATATGTAAAGGGGCCATCTTCATTATATCTCCAACCTATGCAAAGCAACCATGAGCTACTGCTATGGTAATTGTTTGATTATATTTTACCTTGGGCACAATTAATTTTGCAAAAACTCCGGCGGCCAACAAGGCCCCACCCTCACTGACGCTAACACGTTCAACATTAAGCAACTTTGCAGCTTTTGTTGATGGATTAAGACATGGTGCATTAGCTAAATTTTTGGCCTCAAATAAATGTAGTGGAACGCCAAGTTCTTTGGCGGCTTGTACTAAGCCTTTTTCATTACTTTTTATTTCTGCACTAGCTAAGCAAGCAATAGCACGCAGTTCAAGTTGATTTTCTGCAAAGGTTTTCACTATGGCATGCAAAATTTCTTCCTTACTAGTACCACGCTTACACCCAATACCAACACAAAGTGCTGGTAGGCTCAAGCGTAAAAAATGTTCATAATCTGGCAATACCTTCCAATCAATTCCTACACTTGGCAAAGCTAAATCTATTAAATTTAAATCTTCATATAATTGAAAATCAACATTTTCCAATGCTACAAGCTTAAATATACCCCAAGGGTCATAGAGCTGTATGATTTGCTTATTTAACATGGCCGCACTAATGGTCTTAACCTTGGGCCAATCTAGCACAATGCAAGCATGCTCCTTAGCAAGTACATCTATACCTTGCATATTATTGATATCTGTAGCAGTGGTTATAACTGGCTTTGTATCATGACTTGGGGCAAGGTATTTAGCAATATCCTTACTAAGTTCATTAGCTCCACCCCAATGACCAGAAAGCAAGCTTATGGCATAATGACCACGTTCATCACAAACAATAACCGCTGGATCTTGCCCTTTATGCACAAGATGAGGCGCAATTGAGCGCACAGCAATGCCGCTGGCAGTGATAAAAATATGCGCTGCATAGCTATGGAAAGTACGCTTAATAAGTTCGGTTAAACTGTTAAAAGCACGCTCATCACGTTTATTCTTGCTACACAGTTTTTCGGGTGCGTAGATGTGTAAATTAAATTTATCTGCTAAAATATGTGCAAGATTAAGCCCCTGTGAAGTTAAGGCATAGCAGGCAATGGGATCATGTTCATACATGGCAATCTCAACATATTGGCAAATCGAAGACTTATTGTAACAACACAAATATAATACTAAAAATAATGGTGTAGAACCATTTACTTTAAGTGAAAAAGCCCATGCTAGATTTAGCATGGGCTTTGAATTATATTTTTAAACCACTATAATATTCATTAAGAATAGAGCAACAATTCTTAAACTTCGCTATCTCTTCTTCAGTTAAGTCTAAATCAATAACGCGATCCACCCCATTACCGTTAATTACGCAAGGCATACCTGCAAAAACACCTGTTTCGCCATACTGATTATGCATACGCGAACTCACGGTTAAGACACTATTTTCGTTATTGAGAATGGCCTTGACAATTCTGATAATGGCTATGCCAATACCATAGTAAGTAGCCTTTTTAGCTTCAATAATTTTTGCAGCCGAATGAACAACGTCATCTTCAATGCGCTTTAGCTCTTTAAAACAAATGTTTGTGCCTGATTGTTCGCAAATACTTAACACAGATTTTGTAGCAATCATGGCTTGGCTCCAAGGTACAAACTCGCTGTCACCATGCTCTCCAATGACATAACCATGTACATTTCTTGGGTCTACGTTAAAATAGTCACCCATTATATACTTCAAGCGTGCTGTATCAAGAGTGGTACCAGTACCAAGCACATGCCCAGCATCAAAACCAGAAAGTTCATAACAAACCCTAGTCATTATATCCACAGGGTTAGTAGCCACAATAAATATACCCTTAAACCCTGAGTCTACCACAGGCCCAACAATGGATTTAAAAACCTCCATGTTGCGATTAAGTAAGGCTAGTCTAGTTTCTCCCACTTGTTGATTGACACCTGCGCAAAGCACACAAATGTCAGCATCATGGCAATCACCATACTCACCTTGATATATATTCATGTTAGAAGCAGAAAAAGCCAAACCATGATTTAGGTCCATAGCTTCGCCCATGGCACGCTTCTTATCAATATCAACTAAAACAAGCTCATTGCATAGGCTCTCATTTAGTGCGGCATAGGCAAAGCTCATACCCACCATACCTGTGCCAACAAGTACTATTTTCTTTTTATCAACAACCATAACATCTCCTAATAATTACAAGTTAATACAGCGCACTGCTTCAAGGGTGCGCTCGAGATGTTCATCACTATGCACAAAACTCATCATAGCTGCCTCAAATGAAGCAGGGGCAATATAAACACCTTCATGGCGCAAAGCCTTATAAAACTTTGTAAACATAGCTGTATCTGTGGCCTTAACGTCATCAAAATTATACACTTTATTAGCACTAAAGAAGGGGCAAAACATTGGTCCAAGTGCAGCAACATTAACACTAAGACCTTTTTCTTTCAAAATATTTTCCATACTTTCAGCAAAGGCCTTGGTACGTGCTTCTAGTTTAGCATAATCGCTATTTTTAAGTACACGCAAGGTAGCAAGACCAGCAGCCATAGCCAGTGGATTACCAGATAAAGTGCCAGCTTGATATACATCACCACTTGGGGCAACACGCTGCATAAATTCACGTTTACCGCCGTAAGCCCCCACAGGTAGACCACCACCAATAATTTTACCAAGGGTGGTTAAATCTGGATCAATACCAAAATAGCTTTGTGCACCACCATATGCTAAACGAAATCCTGTAATAACTTCATCAAAAATAAGTAAAGCACCATGAGCAGTGCATAGTTCACGCAAGCTCTCAAGAAAACCTTCTCTAGGAGGAATAAGACCCATATTAGCTGCGGCTGGTTCCACAATAACTGCTGCTAAATTTTGGCCTTCTCTTGCAAAAATATCTTTTACCGCTTCTAGGTCATTATAGGGCGCAAGCAAAGTATCGGCTACTACAGAATTTGGTACTCCAGGAGTACCAGGTATTGATAAAGTGGCCATACCAGAACCAGCTGCGGCTAAGAATGAATCAGCATGCCCATGATAACAACCAATAAATTTTAATACTTTGTCTCTAGAAGTTATAGCCCTTGCAAGGCGCAAAGCACTCATGGTTGCCTCTGTGCCTGAGTTAACCATGCGCACCATTTCAACCGATGGGAGAGCGTCAATAACTTCTTGTGCTAAAAGCACTTCATCCGCACAAGGCGCACCATAACTTGTACCGCGTGCTGCTGCTGCTTGCACAGCGGCAGTCACTTCTGGGTGAGCATGCCCCAAAATCATGGGTCCCCACGACAGTACATAGTCTATATATTTATTATCATCTGCATCTATAAGCTCACAACCCATGGCAGATTTAATGAACAATGGAATGCTATCTACATTTTTACAAGCCCTAACCGGACTATTAACCCCACCTGGTATTAGCTCTTTCGCCTTATCAAATAATTCTTGCGATTTTATTTCTTGCATTATAATTTCCTATATTTATATACTTAAAAATATTTCATTGAAGTTTTTTTAAGCTCTTTTATGCTGTCCAAGACAGCAAATTCTTTAAGCCCTGTTAGTTTTTGTACATCCAGTATAACCTGCTCACATTCCTCAGCACTACGCCCATGAATCATGGTGTAGAGAGTATAAGGCCAATCACTAGCAGAAGATGGTCTAAAGTAACAATGAGATATATTGCTATGTGTAGCTGCCTTTTTGCCGCATTCTTCCACTTCGTCCTCAGTGGCAATCCAAGCAACCATGGCATTATTATTCCAGCCAGTTTTTTGATGTTTAATACTTGCCCCGAAGCGACGAATAGCCCCATCCTCCACCAAGCGACTAAGTAAATCAATAACCTCTTGCTCTGTACAGCCCACCTGTTTAGCAATATCAGCATAAGGGGTAGTTGTATTAGGTAAATTATCTTGTACAATGCGTAGAATTGCATTTTCTTGCCCGCTAAAACTATAAGCCATAATTAACTTCCATTTAGTTTTTTTAGAGGCAATGCTCTCCATTGCCTAATGATGCACCATGAATAAATGGCTAAACCAATCCAAACAAAAATCAGTGTTATTCTTGAGCTTTCGCTCATAATTTCACCAAATATAAATACACCAGCTAGCAGTTTAATAGTGGGCGCAATATATTGCAAGAGCCCAAGACTAGCCAAAGAAATATTATGGCTAGAAAAAGCAAACAGTAAAAGGGGGGTTGTGGTAATTATACCAGTGCCCATAAGCAGCAATTGAGTATTAAAGTCGTAAGCAAAAAATGAATTGGCCGAATTAAATTCCTGCCAAATAAGAAAACCAAATGCTACAGGAACAAGCCAAATTGTTTCTAAAAATAGCCCTGTAACACCACTTACTGAAACGGTTTTGCAGCAATAGCCATATGTAGCAAAACTAAAGGCAAGACAAAGACCAACCAAAGGAATTTGCCCATAAGCCCACACCCCATAACCCACTCCAAAGCATGCTACACCAATGGCAAACATTTGTAGCCTAGTCATTTGCTCGCCCAAAAATAAGCGTGCTATAACTACGCTAACAAGTGGGTTCATAAAGTAGCCAAGACTTGACTCAACTATGCGCTCATGAGTGACGGCCCAAATATATAGTAACCAATTACCGGAAAGCACTGTTGCAGCAATAAGTATGCGTATCATGGTTTTTTTGTCCGCCAAAGCTTGACGAATTTCTGTCCAAGAATGCATTAAAAAAGTGATAGGGAGAAGGGTCACGAAAGACCAAAAAATACGGTGGGCTACTGTATCAATAGCTGGTACATTGTCTAAAAATTTCCAATAAAAAACCAGCGCACCCCAAACAAAATAAGCTAATACAGCAGACCAAAATCCTAACAATGGTTGCTTTTTATTATCCGTGGAGGCTGACATAGAGCTTGATAAATGCGGGAAGGCATTACACCTTCCCGCTAAAAATTATACTTTACTTTGTAAAAGAGCGTTCAAAAAGTTCGCGAATGGCATTGCGACCTGAGTCTTCTAAAAAGCGAGTGCCGGTAGCGGAAAAATTTGGACGAAGAATGCAAGGATCTTTAGTAACATGCCAAGCGTCCTTTTCCCAAGTAAACCAAGACAGTTTAGACTGGTCAAAAACTAGTAAAGGTTTGTTGCAAATTTTAGCAAATTCCGCTCCCCAGCCTGTACCGCCTTTAACGGTATTATCAGGTTGAATAACACCAACAACGACAATTTCACCGCCGCTACTTACTTGCCAGCAAATGGACTGCAAAACTTTGCGAAATAAAGGTGCACGGGTATATTCACGACTCATAAGCTTTGAAACATAGGTCAAGCTAACGTCTTTAAGGGCCAATTCATCATTAGTTAAAATGCGAATACCACGACTACGTTGGGATTGATGGCCTTCAAAACTATAGTTTACTTCTTCAATGCCCCACTCTTCAGCAAGAGAGCCAAAAAAAGTTTCTGTTCCCGGAGCACCACCGCTATACAAAACGCATTGTTTTGGATCAAGCATTGCCAAAACTCCTTAAATACTAAGGTTTTACTTTAACATTACATGGTTATAACAAATCAAACCAAAGAAAAAAAGCCCCAGTTGCCCGGGGCATTAAATGCGCTTTAAACTAGTCTAATAGCGAGATGGACGTGGGGCGCGTGGCTTTGCTTCGTTGACGCGCAAGGTCCGACCACCAAAGGACGCATTATCAAGAGCTTCAACGGCTGCTCCGGCATCAGCGTCTTCCATTTCTACAAAGCCAAAACCGCGAGCTCGGCCTGTATCTCGATCACTGATAAGTTTTACGGAAAGCACTGTACCGTATTCGGCAAATAAATCCTGAACCTGCTCCTCGTTTGCGGACCAAGGAAGGTTACCAACATAAATGGACTTGGACATGAAAAAACCTCTCAAAAAATAGCTAAAATTCCGCGACAAATTCTTGGTAAAACTGTTTACCATCACGCGGCCCTATAAAGCATTAAGAACACTCTTTCGCACTTATGTCAATGAGAAAGTGAAAAAAGTACACCTTTTTACATTTTTAAAATATTTTATATAATAAAATCAGTGCATTTTGCAAAAGATTTTTTTCACTAATTTTAAATTTTTTACCAGTTTAAAGTGCCCTTAAAGGCATGAGCTAAGTCTTCTACACTCTCCTCACACAAAACATTAGGTCCATTTTTAATGCAAAGAGAGTCATTATCAGTCACCTGACCAATGTGCGCATATAGTGTTCCACGCATAAAACTCTTAAAGGCAGAAACTTTATCCGGCGCCACACTAACCAAAAGCCTACTGGCACTTTCACTAAATAATATTTCCGTGGGGTTAATTTCATCAAGCAATGGTATAGCATCAAGGTTTATTTCTGCACCTAAACGACCGCCAATGCACATTTCTGCAAGCGCTACCCCAAGTCCACCATCCGACAAGTCATGGCAAGCCGAGACCACACGCTCATATATGGCATGATGCAGCCTGATATAACGTGCTTTTGCACTTTGAACATCTACAGTTGGAACAGTATTGCAACTTAGTTTAAGCTCTGAAGCCACTTCTGAACCAGCCATATCCCGTCCTGTGCCACCAAGAATAAATATTTGATGCCCGGCTTTCTTAAAGTCAGAAGTTTGAGTGCGCGTTACATTTTCAATCACCCCAAGCACAGAAAATAATACCGTTGGTGGAATGGAAATTTTCTCTCCTCCACCGGTATAATCATTTTTCATGGAGTCCTTACCCGATACACAAGGTACACCATAAGCCAAGGAAAAGTGCGACAATGCCTTACAAGCTCGTACCAACTGAGCTAATTTATAGTGCCCGTCAGGGGTTTTTTCTGACTGAACAGGGTCACACCAGCAAAAATTATCTACCCCAGCTAAATGAAGTGGATTAGCACCTACCGCCACGGCATTACGTATGGCTTCATCCATAGCATTAGCCATCATCCAATAAGTGTCATAATCACTAAACTTGGGGCAAATACCATGGGCTATGACCAAACCCGCGTCAGACTCAAGTACTGGACGTATAACACCAGCATCGGAAGGACCATCCCGCATCACGCCAACCAAGGGCTTTATAGCACTACCGCCACGCACCTCATGGTCATATTGACGAATAATATATTCTTTAGAACAAATATTTAAGCGTCCAAGCAGGGCTTTTAACAAACCTCCAGTATGAGCTGTGTCAACTTCTACACGCGTATCAGCATGTTTTGGAGCTTGCCAGCAAGCCTCTAACTGCATTTGTGGTACACCCTCATGCATGAAATCCATATGCAAATAGGCCACAAGTTTTTGACCATATGTAATATGAAAATAACCAGAATTTGTATAATTACCTAGAGCAGTTGCCTCTACATCCATGGTTTTAGCAAGGCTTAAAAATTCTTCTAAATGTTTAGGTGGTACCGCCAAGGTCATGCGCTCTTGTGCTTCTGATATAAGAATTTCCCATGGTTTTAGACCATCATATTTTAACGGTGCTTTGGCTAAATCAAGTTCACAACCGCCAGTATCTTCGGCCATTTCACCAACAGAAGATGAAAGTCCACCCGCTCCATTATCGGTTATGGCATTATATAAACCAAGGTCACGTGCGCGCATGATAAAGTCATACATCTTACGCTGGGTAATAGGATCGCCAATTTGTACAGCAGTAGCCGGAGAACCTTCATGTAATTCTTCAGATGAAAAAGTAGCTCCATGTATGCCGTCCTTACCAATACGACCCCCAGCCATGACAATATAGTCACCAACTTGAGCTTTTTTCTCATAACCCGGCTTACCAGCAACTTCTGTGGGAATTATACCAACAGTACCACAATATACCAATGGCTTACCTAAGAAACGTTCATCAAAGACTAAGGAGCCATTAACCGTTGGCACACCAGACTTATTGCCCCCATGTTCAACCCCTTCACGCACACCTTCAAGCACACGCCTTGGATGCAGAAGCCTTGGTGGCAAGCTTTCGGCATGAAACGGCGATGCAAAACAAAATACGTCAGTATTACACACTAACTCAGCCCCCATACCAGTGCCCATGGGGTCACGATTTACCCCCACAATACCAGTAAGCGCACCACCATAAGGATCAAGAGCAGATGGGCTATTATGCGTTTCTACTTTAATGCAGGCATCATAAGCCCCAATAAATGATATAACTCCGGCATTATCTTTAAATACAGATCTACAAAAATCACCTTCACCAAGACGCTCACGTATATTGGCCGTGGCATCACGAATGCAACTTTTATAAAGATTATCAACTTGCTCTTTTAAGCCAGTTTCAGCATTGGTATAGTCTATATTAGAAGCAAAAATCTTATGCTTACAATGCTCTGACCAAGTTTGGGCTAAAACTTCTAACTCTGCATCGGTAGGGTCGGCAGGTAAACCTAGCTCAGCGCGCTTGGCTTTTACACTTGGCTCTTTAAAATATGCACGTATGCATTGCATTTCTTCAAGGCTTAGAGCTAAAGTATTATCGCGGCTAACTTTTAGCATGGCTGCATCATCCATGCTAGATAGATTAACAATATTTACATCATCGCTGGCTGTGCCCGCAACTTGAGCTGCTTGGGCCTCAAACCCAGCACTTGCCTCCCACTCGGTACGGCTCTTGATACGATAACGCTGAATGAGCTCATTGCACAAAAGATTGCAAGCTATAAATTCCACCTTGCTTAAATCAAGTGCTATATCCTTTGAGCTTAACAAGCGATATTGCACAGAAGTATATACGCTAATATCATCTCTATTTTTACGCAAAACCATGGCTGCGGTATCACGAGCAGTGCGAGCTTCATTATCGGTTACACCGGGGCGAAACCCAACTTCTAAAATAAAATCTTCTGGGTTTTCAGCATGTAATGGCAGTGGTTTAAGGCTAGCATATTGCATAACCGGATCATGCCATATGGCCTCATTCAATAGACGCTCCACTTCTTCAAGGTTTAAGCCATCAACGGTAAATACCTTAACTTGATGTAAAGCTCCCAAGGAAATATTTAAAGCCTTGGCTATATGCGTAGCAGTCTTCTTACCTACAGTATCTTCGATATGTGCGTGTAAACCTACTTCAATACGATACAACATGATTTACCCCGTAAAGTTTTTTGCGAAAGTTTTGAGTAAATATTTTTTTAACAAAAAATTATCTGCCATCAACCTTAAAAAACTTATTTTGCAGGTTGTGGATAAAGCCATATTAAAAAGTAAAATTTAAATCATTTTAATGCGGAAAAAATTATCTTTCAAATTAACACAATGCCGCCGTTAAAGTTTTTTAAGAAAAGCCTTGGGTTATAACTTTTTTCAAAAATTTATCCCCCAGAAGACTTTGTTAACCATTTGCAAAAACCTATTTTTCTCGTTTTAAAACATAGTCTGTCATTTCTTTTAATACATCCCACTCCGAGCCACGTGGCAAAGAATCTAAAGCCTGCAAAGCCTTTGCAATGGAGTTTTCAGCTAGTTTACGAGTTTTATTGTCAAAACCAAGAGAACATATTTCAGCTCCAATGCGTTTAGCATCATCTGCACTAAACGCTCCAGCCATAAAGTCTTTATCAAACTGAGCGCGTTCACTTTCAACAAGATTTTCACGGTAAAACTGCAAAGGTGGAGTAAGTTTACCTTCGCGTAAGTCACCACCTGTGGGCTTACCAGTAATTTCTTCCGGAGCAAAATCTAAAGCATCATCAACCATTTGAAAAGCCATGCCCAGTTCCTGACCATAAATACCCACTTGCTCTATGATATGCAAAGAGGCCTTAGCTTGCAATGCCCCAAGTACACAAGTGGCTCGCAAAAGCCAAGCTGTCTTACCAAGTATTATTTCTTCATAAATATTAGCATCTTGATTAATGGAATGTAGATGTTTGATTTCTAAAATTTCACCCGCTGCAGTGCGCATGGTGGCCTCAGAAAAACAGTGACAAAGGCGTATATCATCAAAACTAGACACCAGCATATTAGCTGCAGCAAGCATGGCATCCCCAGCAAGAATGGTACTACGTACATCAAAGACGTTATGAGCAGTGCTTTGTCCGCGTCTGGTACTAGCACCATCTAAAACATCATCGTGCAATAATGTGGCCGCATGAAGCATCTCCATACTAATGGCAAGAT
Organism: uncultured Desulfovibrionaceae bacterium; assembly: GCA_964368845.1. GTDB lineage: Bacteria > Desulfobacterota > Desulfovibrionia > Desulfovibrionales > Desulfovibrionaceae > CAYJAD01. The sequence continues at coordinate 1,396 of CAYJDF010000034.1, read as the reverse complement.
CATAAATGTCTTGGCCCTTATACCCCAACAAACGTGCCATCAAAACAGTCAAAAATGGACGTAAACGCTTACCACCAGCAGAAAATATATGTGCAGCAATGGGCTGTACAGAATTTGGCAAGGTATGCAGAGCCTTATCTAAAGCAGTTTCAATGAGGGGTAATTCTAATTGTAGGCGTTGTTTTATAATTTGCATAATTCACTCACAAAATAAATTTGCTTTAGCTCTTTACAAAAAATGTATTCTACTTCACCATGAAGCATGAATTTTGACTTAGAACTATTTCTTATTGCTCTAGGCCTTGCCTTTATTATCGAAGGGCTACCTTGGGCACTATTCCCAGACGCCATGCGCAAGGCCATGCTTTATATGACAACATCGCCAACATGGCAACTAAGACGTATTGGCCTTATGGGCATTGGAGCAGGCTTACTCTTGGTTTGGCTTGTGCGTAATTACACCTAATTACGCGCCTTTTCAGCAATATGTAAGCAAACTATTCCAAAACTTATGGGAATATGCCAAGCAGCATTAAAACCTGCGGCGCGCATCTCATCTTCAAGAGCTGTGGCTGTAGGAAATTCATGTATGGTTTTAGCAAGATAGCTATATGCATTATCATGACCAGAAACTAAATTTCCAATACGCGGTAAAATATGTTTCAAATAAAAATTATATAAACCACCAAGAATTTTATTCTGCCCAGAACCAAATTCTAAAATGCAAGCCCGCCCACCAGGTGTTAGTACACGAAGCATTTCTGCAAATGCTTTGTCACGTGGATTAACATTGCGTATACCAAAGGCCATGGTTATGGCGTCCACACTAGCATCCTTTATGGGTAAACATCTAGCATCTGCTCCCACTGGCAAAATAGCCGTAGCTTGCTTAGCTTTAAGTTTTGCCTTACCCTGTAAGAGCATAGGCGGACAAAAATCTAAAGCCGGAATACAAATGGTGGGATATTTACGCTGCAAAACTTGTGATACTTTCAGTGTACCAGCAGCAAGGTCAAGCACACGGCCAGTACGAAAGGGCCTTACCTCTTGTACAAGCCTTTTGCGCCACATACTATCAATACCAAGGCTTAGCACAGTATTTAGTACGTCATACCAAGGGGCAATACGTTCAAACATGTTGGCAATCGATTGAGAGGTAGAATTTTTAGGCAAGGTCATATTAGTTACATAAATTAATAAATTTCAAAATTACAATATCTAGCCATTAATCAGCATTACTTGTATCTGATTGTTTCTTGGCATGGGATTCGATGGTAGTTAGCACAACATGATAAACAGCCGGAAATGTCTCCGCAAAATTTGTGGGAGAAATGGTGCGCGTCTCAATAAATTTTGCTACCAATTCCTTAGCAACCTGTAAAGCTTCTTTATGTAA
>CAYJDF010000033.1:0-21271 GCA_964368845.1 uncultured Desulfovibrionaceae bacterium | reverse complement strand
TTCATCTTTGTTTTTCCACTTTCCTTCATTGTATATCCCTCTACGCTTCCTGTATTAAATATTTTGTATTACTTCATAAAATCATAATACATGACATAGAGTTAAATGTCCAATTCCATCTTTAGTTATTTTGTACCTAACATTAATTATGTTGCTTTTCATATATGAATTCTAACAAAATCGAAATAATATTTAAAAAAATCGGAATATTGTCTTTGTCCTATGAATTACATTTTTTTCAATGATAGCACTTGGAAATTCTTCATGATGAACTGCATCTGTATAGCATTGTGTTTCAAAACAAATACCATGATGTTTCCCATATCTTACATCCTGTTTTCCCACAATACTCTTATCCAGATAGTTTCCTGTATATACCTGGACTCCTGGTAAATCTGTAGATACTTCCATTCTAATACCCGATTCATCACCTCTAACCATTGCAACCCTTTGTACTCCAGTTCGCAATTCCCTGTAGCAAAATTGATAATTATATCCACCCTCTTCTATCAATGTTCCATAAGGCGCGAAAATATCTCGACCAACTGCCTTTGCTCTTCTAAAATCAAGGGGAGTTCCAACTACATCTAAAATCTGGCCGGTTGGAATCGAATTTATATCCGTTTCTAAATAATGGGTCGCATCCATCTGCAACATGTGCTTTAATATCACACCATTATCATGTCCATTTAAATTAAAATAACTATGGTTTGTTAAGTTAAATACTGTATCTTGATCACTAATCCCTTGATATAGGATTTCCAATGCATTGATATCTAATAATCGAAACTGTACTGTTATTCTTAAATTTCCTGGAAATCCTTGATCTCCATCTGAGCTGTATAAACCTAAAATCAAAGATTGTTCCTTTGCTTCTATTACTTCCCATATTCTAGTACTATAATAATCCAATCCACTATGCAAATTATTCCCATTATTATTGTCGTCCAGTTTGATTGTTTTTTGCTTCAGCTTAAAAGATGCTCCATGAATTCTGTTAGAATTCCTTCCTATAGTTGCTCCAAAAAAAGTTCCGTGACGCTCAAAATCCTCTTCATAATCTTCTACTGAATCATACCCTAATACCACATCTCTTAATCTTTGTTTTTTGTCGGGAACTAACATTCGAACAATGGTAGCTCCCCAATCAGAAATATGAACTTCTATTCCATTCTTATTTTTCAATTCAAACAGGTGTGCATGTTCTCGTCTTTTTGTTACCCCAAATCTTTTCTTCATCTACTGTGACATCTGATGGTATAGTTCACAATTCTGATGATTCTGATCCATAGCCAATCCCTTCTCAAAAAATTCTTTTGCGATTTCTTTTCTACCTAACCCTAAATTTCCTAGACCCATTAAATAATAGCAATGTACTTGATTTCTTCGATCCATATTTTCATCAAAGATTAAAAAATCTGGAAGCGAAACTGCAAAATAGTCATCTGTCACAATATCTCTTAAATGGTTTTCACCATAAGTAATCAACTTATTAAACCTTGCTTTTGCTTCTAGGGATTTTCCTACTTTCTCATGAGCCCATCCTTGATACAAAATCATATCTGCTGGTTGATCATAATAATAAAGCATACCTGCTGGTTCTTCGGCTCCTAAACAAGCTAAATGATAACAACTTTCTGCCTCTTTCCTGTTACCAAGCCCTTCATGAGCTAAACCTAATGTATAGTATAAGTGGTTATCTTTCGTTCCTTCTAATCTTCCCTCACCTAGATTTTCTGGATATTCGAGTGCTTTTTCTATAAAAGAAATTGACTCTTTATAATTTTTCTTCTTCAACTCTATTTTTGCAAGTTCAAGTAAGCATATTTTATATTGTGTTGTAATTTTTCCTTCAGCACCCTCCCAAGGACGGAATTCGTATTTCATAATTTCATCATAAGCAACTTGATATCTACCAGCTAAGTTAAGTAACGTAACATACTCAATATAAACATCATCACGTAAAGAAACCAATGTATGATATTTCTCATAATTCTTTAATCGTTCCTTGCAAGTTACACCTATTTTTTTGTACAATTGATCTAATTCTAGGAAAACTCTCGCATCTGTATTATCTAATTCAAATGCTCTCTCTAGTTTTTCTTTTGCCTTATCTGGGTCTTCGCACTTATTGTAGTAAGCAATCGCCAAATTACGTAATACTGTTGGGAATTGGTTGTTTTGTTTTTCTGATTTCTCCCATAATCCAATCGCTTTCTCAAATTGTAATTTATCATAGAATAAATTGCCTAAGTAATAGCTAGCTTTAGACTCTTCTAAATCAACATTGATTACATGTTCTAATACCAGAATATCTTCTAACTTATTAGGAAAGCAACAATATGGTGAGCTCTGCTCCGCTAATTTATAAGCTAATAATCCTTCTTCTGCATTTCCACTTTTGAACAAATAATACCCAATATAATATTGAATCATCGGATGATTCTTTGTACAGCAAGACAATAATTCTACTGCTTCTTCATAGAATCCACCATCTGCATAATCCTTTGCAATTTGCAAATAATTTTCGTGAAAATCACGCATCAAGTGGTTCATTAAGCTCAACGTCTCTTGAGATGCTTTTTCATCAAGTAAACTGTACTCAAAACGTGATTGGTAGTCAAATGGATCTATCTCGAAATTCTCCATGCATACTTTTTGAGCTGTTTCCAATCTTCCAATTTTTCTTAATATTGCAACTTTCATTCCACGTGCTTTAATATTATGAGCATTTTTAACCAATGCTTTTTCGATAAATTCAAGTGCAAACATATAATCTTTTTTCTGACATTGAATCGCGGCTAAATAGTAGAATGACATTTCCTGCTGCTCATTCGACCAAGTTGCTTTAAAAAATACATCATACGCCTCTTCATACTTCTCTTGATAAAATAAGGTCAAACCTAAGCAATAATAAGCTTCACTATTATACGGATTTGGATTCATACATGTTAATCGTTCAATCGCTTTTCTAAAATAGCCCTCTGCTTCAGAAAATAACCCTCTTCTATATAGTAACATTCCATACGCTGTATTGATTCTACTATCTCCGCCATCTCGTTTCAGGCCTTCTATATAGTATGGATCTGGTAAATACGTAGCGTGTCGGTATTGTTCAATATGTTGACCCGTGATATATAATTCTTCATTTGTCCTAATTTCTTCTGGTTGCTTTGCAGCTTTTGCAGGCTCTGCTAATTCTGGAATCCCTTGCTCTTTTGCTTGATATTCTACTAATATCTTCTCATCCTTGAGTGCACAGTTCCCATCTACGACTTTAACTTTTAATAAGTTTTCATCCTTCACATTAATTGTTAATTTATGAGTATAAATGTCTATTGGTGATAGTTTAGTTACATCTTCAAACACTTTCATTCCATTGTATTCTGCAATGATTTTCACTTGATTAAATGTGCCTGTTCCATAAGCAATAATTGTTGCTATCTCCTCTGATACATCTACTCCTAAAACAGCATTTATCGTAGCATTTTTCACTTGCCCTACTTTCTTATAAGGCATAAAATATTGAGTAAATGTTTTTTCTTCAAATGGTTTCAACCATGTGAAATCTGGCTGATTGTCTGTGTAGACCCCTGTCATCAACTCAATATATGGACCATTGTCATCTGTCAGAATACGATCCCATGCTTGGCCAAACTCTCCATGTCCCCATGTCCATTGCTTTTTCCCTGGCGAAATATGATGGTCTGCAACATGCAAAATCCCTGCTTCTTTTTGATAATCATACCCTCCAACAAAATCATATTCCGACTTCTCCGCCATATAAGATGTTGGTACAGGTACATTTTTATATCTTGAAATATCTACTCCTTCACTATAATCATGTTTATAGTACATCCCCGTTGCGATTGGAAATCTTGAAACAGCTCTTTTCCCATGATCATATACGTTATGTACATCTGGTGGGAAGATAGATTGTGTATAATCATTTACTGCTACTGCTGGATTTGCCCACCACAAAAAAGTCTGTGGCAAAGGTGTTCTATTGTATAGTTGACCTTTAATTTCAATGTAAGCTTTGTCTGGATGTAGTGTAAAGCGAGTCACACCCTTTGTACCATACATTTGATCCACATCATTAATTGCTAAAGTTTTACTTCCGTCCTCATTATCAGTTAACATATAATCCACTGGCATATAAGTTGTCGGTCTGTGATGCTGCGGCCAATTAAACTCGATCCCTCCCGAAATCCACGGACCAACAAGTCCCACTAATGCTGGTTTGATTACTTCATTATAGTACACGAAATCGTAATCATTTGTCTTATCATAAGCTCTTTGAATTCTTCCGCCGAGCTCTGGCAAAATCATGATTCTCAAGTATTCGTTTTCAATCCATACCGCTTTATATACTTTATCCGTTTTATCATGGCTAATGGTCTCAATAGTTGGATATGGATACACCTTTCCTGTACTTCCTTGATAAACACGTTTTTCTAAAAACATAGGATTTTTATCAGGAGCTCCAATTTCATAAGTCGGTATTACTAATTCTTCTTCCCAAATTTTTACACTATTCATACATTCCTCCTAACAATTCATTAATTATTATTGCGTTCTATAACATAAATTATATTCTATATATCATAGGCTTTCATTACTTTTTTTTGCTTTTATATATCAAAAAATTGCTCTTTTATCTTGTAACTTTCATTTACTCGATTTATAATAAAAAATAATACAATATGAGAGGAGCTATATATGCGTTCTTACGAGAATCACATCAGTGAACATTCAGATTACTATCTGTATACCCCTTCATCATCTGCTAAAAAATTATATTTTTATCCTATTTGCTTAGGCTTATTTTATTACGAAAGGGAATACTGCTTAAAACGTGATCAGTATTCTAGCTATCTTATTATGTTTATTCAATCGGGAACCTGTAAAATCACCACTTCTAGTACTTCTTTTTTTGCAAGCACCGGAGATGTAGTATTTATTAATTGTAACGAGCCACACCAATATGAAAGTATCGATGAATGGAACTCATTATGGTTACATTTTGATGGACCTCTAGCACATGATTATTACGAGCAAATCACTCAATCCTTTGGCAATAAAATAGTTCCTAGCAATTTAGAAATAGTGGAACACTCCTTAACAAAGATTTACCATACCTTCCGTAATTCAAAAACAATTTGTGAGCCTATTATTTCCAAATATATTATTGCTCTACTAACAGAGTTGCTACTTGCAAAAACGACAAGCAGCAGAACCTGTGATAAATCTAATCCTTTGGATATAATTATTTCATATATCAATGAACATTTTTCTCAACCAATTACTTTAGATGATTTGGCGAAAATGGCTTCCTTAAGCCCCTTCTATTTTACTCGGCTATTTACAAAACAAATTGGCATGACTCCCCACCAGTATCTCATTGCAACACGCTTAAATTCTGCAAAATTTCTTCTGATTACTACAGAGTTATCAATAAAAGAAATTGCCTTTAATACTGGATTTACAAGTGAGAGTAGCTTTTGTTCCACTTTTCGAAAATGGGAATATACCACTCCTAGTAAATATCGTGCTACATCTGCATTATAGTATCTTAACCAAACAACAATTTATTTTAAAATTAAAAAGCAAGTATAGTGACTTCCTATACTTGCTTTTTCGTACATATTAAATTGATAATTTTAAATTACTCTGCAAATTTCCCCATAACCTCTTTGTAGTTTTCTGGTGTTACTACAATTGCATCAACTGCTGTAGATTCTGGTACTTCATTTCCAGCGATAATGTCAAGTAACACTTCAACAGAACCTGCTCCTACTGACTCAGAAGAGAAATATGCTGCCGCTTTCATAGCTGTGCCATCTGCACCCTTGTTATTCCACTCATCTTTTGCCATATATGCTCCAAGTCCAACGATACAAGCATTATCTTCAAGTCCTGCACTTTCAAGTGCTCTTAAAGCTCCAATTGTTCCCTCTTCATTTGCTCCTGTAACAATCCAAGTTTTGATTTGTGGATTTGCTGTAATTACCGCTGCTGCCGCTGTGTTACCTTTATCTGTTGTCCCGTCATAATCAGCTCTGAAGATATTGTCTTTTGAAAATTCAGGCACTAATTCAGTAAACTTATCATATTCCCCATCAATACGTGGAACACAACTTGATACTGTATCCATTGTCATTAATAATAATGCTGTTTCTTTATCTTCTGCTAAATCATTTTCGTGTACATAGTTTGCAAGCCATTCACCATTCGCTTCTCCGATTACATATCCATCGATTCCTACCCATGGAGCAATTTTTGCACCTGATGTATCTTGAAGAGCGTCGTCAGCTGCTACAATTGGAATATTAGCTTCTGCACACTTGTCAACAACTGCTTGCGACATTGTTTGATCCGGAATACAAGTTACGATACCTGAAGCATTATTTGCAATTGCATTATCGATTGCTTTTAAATACTCTTCTGGATTCATTTTTGCATCAACAAAGATAAACTCTCCGCCTGCTGCTTCTACAGCTGCTTGAGCTGCTGCCCCCTCATCAATAAACCAAGACTGGTCTCCAGCCTTATAGATACCATATACAACTAATTCATCTCCTGAAGCTGCTTCATCTGTTCCTTCAGCTTCTTCATTTTTTGACTCTTCTTGTGTTTCCTCTGTAGCTGTATCCCCTGAAGAGCATCCCACCATCATAGTTCCAACCATTGCTACTACTGCCAAAATCGACATTACTTTCTTAAATCTCATTCTTTCTTCCTCCTTTTTTATCAAAACACGCCCTTTGCGTGATTTGTTTTACTTAAGCATTCTTCATACTAGCCGCTAGCAATTCTTTATCGCGTTGTTCTTTTCTTAAATAATCAAGTGTAAGTGCAAATAACAATAATCCACCACGTGCTACATATTGCCAGAATGATGGCACGTTTACCATTGTTAATCCAGTATTAAATGCTTGAATTAGGATTAGACCAAGTACAGTTCCTCCCATACTTCCGACACCACCAAGGAAAGATACTCCGCCAAGTATAACTGCCGTAATCGAATCAAACTCTAAGTTTACATTAGCCGATGGTTGTCCTGCATTCATACGTGCTGCAAAAACAATTCCTCCAAGAGAGGTTAGTATTGCAATCATAATATAGCATAATGTTATAATTTTCTTGGGATTTAATCCCGCCAATCGCGCCGCTTCTGCACTTCCTCCAATTGCGTAAACACTTCTTCCAAACTTTGTATTTTTCAAAATAAAACCAAAGAAGACAATGGAGAATATCATTAACCATACTGAAAACGGGATATTCAAAAATCTCATATTAAAGAAATCAATAAATTCTCTATTGGCGATTGCTACTGGTTTTCCATCACAAATAATATATGCAAACCCACGCATAATCGATTGTGTTACAAGGGTTGCAATAAACGCTTCTAATTTAATTTTATTTACCATCCAGGCATTGAATAATCCAACTCCAACTCCTGCAATCAAGGTAAATATTACAGCAGCAATAATTGGTAATCCATAGCTTAACAGCATCGCAGTAATTACCCCAGAGAATGCCGCTAAAGAACCTGGTGACAAGTCATTTTGACCTGCAATAATTAAATATGTATGACCAATTGCTACCATTCCCACTAAAGATGATGCCACTAAAATATTAATCATATTTTGAACTGACATAAAGTTAGGATTCAAAAATGTAAATAAGATACATATTAAAATAATTGCTATAATAAGAACTAGCTTGTCACTTCCAATAAAGCTAACTATCTTTTTTAGAATATTTGTTTGATTTTCCGCCGTTTTATTCTTCTTCATTATTCATCTTCCCCCATCATTCCTAGACTTAATAATTTACCTTCTGTCGCTTCTGCAGCCGATACTTCTCCTGAAATTTGTAATGATTTCATTACAATTATTCGATCTGATAAGCCGATAACTTCTGGTAACTCAGAGGAAATTAAGATAACTCCTAGCCCCTGCTTTGCAAATGCACAAATCATTTCATAAAACTCGGATTTTGCACCAATATCAATCCCTTTTGTTGGCTCATCTAAAATTAACACCTTCGGGTTGGTAGCAATTCCTCTCGCAACGATACATTTTTGCTGATTACCACCTGATAATTCAACAATTTTCTTGTTAGGCGAAGGAGTTTTGATTTTAAACTCTTGAATACCTTTTTCTGCCTCCATTGCTTCTTTACTTTCTTTGATAACTCCCAATTTATTAGAATTCTTATCTAGTAAGGAGACATTAATATTTCCTGCAACACTCAAATTAGAAATAATACCTTGTAGCTTTCTATCCTCTGGAACAAGTACAATTCCATTTCTTACAGCTTCTCCTGGATTGCGATTGAGAATCTTTTTTCCTTCTAATAACACTTCTCCAGTCAACATCTTATCTGCGCCAATAATAGCTCGCATTATCTCTGTTCTTCCTGCTCCTACTAGCCCTGAGAATCCAAGCACTTCTCCTTTGTGTAATTTGAAAGAAATTTCTTTGACTTTCTCTGAAGACACACCTTTGACTTCCAGTAACACTTCTCCTATCTCTTTTGACTTATCTAGTTTATCATAGATATCCCCTAAGTCTCGACCTACCATCATTTGAATCAGTGTTTTTTCTGGAACCTCACTTGTAACTACAGTATCTACATATAATCCGTCTTTGAATATGGCTACCTTATCTGCCATTCTTTGAATTTCACTCATTCTATGAGTTACATAGATTACAATGATTCCTTTATTTCTTAGCTTGTCAATAATGGAGAACAAACTCTCTATTTCCGCATCACTTAAACTTGCAGTTGGTTCGTCAAAGCAAATAACTTTCAAATCTTCTCTACTATACGCTTTCATAATTTCTACCATCTGCTGGTATGCAATACTCAAATCTTTTACTTTTGAAGTTGGCGATATAGGTAATCCAAAATCTGCAATGATTTGCTCTGCCATTTTATTTGCTTTAGTACTATTGATAACACCTAACTTATTTGATGGCATACGACCTAAATAAATATTCTCCGCAACACTTAGCTCTAATAAAATCTGCCTCTCCTGATAAATAACGCTTACACCCTCTTTAATTGCTTGATGCGGTGTTTTAAAATGTTTCTCTTCTCCATTCAGCAGATATTTTCCTGCATTTGGCTGATAATCCCCATTCAACACCTTAAGCAATGTTGATTTTCCAGCACCATTTTCACCCAGAAATGCAAGTACCTCCCCACCATATGCCTTAAAGCTTATATCATCAAGTGCTTTTACACCTGGAAAATATTTTGATATCCCTTGAAACTCGAGAACATGACCCATACAATCCCTCCTCATTTCTATCTCTCTTATTTCCTTCTCAATTGAAGTATATAAAAATAATCTTAAAAAAAAAATAGAAATTTCTTTACAAATACTAGAAAATTCTTTTATTTTGAGTAATTCTTATATAAAGTCACATTATATTTTTATTATTTATTAATCATGTTTTTATATGTAAAACACCCTATTTTGAGGAATTGAATCCTTCTTAGTGATGCCTGGATGCTTTTCCAACTCCTCTTCTATCAAGTCACATCCTAACCCAGGTCGATCTGACAAACAAATATTTCCATTATTCCATTCAATCGGATGAGTCAATATGTCATCTCTCCACTTCACATCTATCGCAAAATATTCTAATCTAAAAAAGTTAGGCACAGTTGCCATTACATGGGCGCTAGCCAATGTAGAGAGAGGTCCATTAGGATTATGAGGAGCAATCGCAACATGATACGTGTGCGCCATATCAGCCATTTTTTTCATTTCTGTTGGACCACCACATCTTGTTATATCTGGCATAATTACATCACATATTCCTTTTTCTAATACTTCACGAATCCCAAATCTTGTATAATGGCGTTCTCCAACACATATTGGTATTCTCTCATCAATTCTCTTTCGAGTTAACAGTAAGGTGTCTACATTTTCAGGTCCTACTGGCTCCTCATACCAAGTTATGGCATATGGCTTTAAACGTTCTGCCATTTCTACAGATGTTTTGAAATCCAATAATGCATGGGTTTCAATCATCATATCAGCATCATCACCGATTGCCGCTCTCACCGCTCTTACTATTTCCACTGCTCGATTTTTACTTTCTTCAGTCAACTCACTTGTCATTTGAAAATCATCAAATGTATAAGTTGTATGAGAAAACGGATCATATTTTACACCTCTAAATCCTTTTTCTATCATTTCTTTTGCACGCTTTGCATAAGCTTCCGGCGTGTGTGGCAAATCTATAAACCAATAGTTAGCATATGTTCGTAATTTAGTTCTATAGGCTCCTCCTAACATTTGGTATAGTGGAATTCCCAGAACCTTAGCCTTTAAATCATTTAACGCCATATCAATTCCACTAATTGCACATAAACTAGCACCATGAGGTCCAATCCAGCTAGAATCTCTATATAATTTTGTCCATATATAATCAATACGCATCGGATCCATACCAATAACCTGATCCCCCATATACTTCGTTGCTGCTTCAATTACTGGTGAACCTGGCCAACTTGTTGCTTCTCCAATACCCGTAAATCCCTCATCTGTATAAATCTTTAGAAGTACCCAATTGTAGGAAATTCCTTCTACAAGCCATACTTTTACCTCTGTAATCTTCATTATATTCACTTCCTTTATATTTTTTGACTAATTATTATTGTTAATCCTTCAAACTCCTTTTATAATATATCTAAAATTGTAATTTGGAAGGAGCCCTTTTATGAATATAGATTTCTCCATTTGCCCCAAAAATAATATACCTACTCATACTCAACTACAAGTAATTTTTCGTGTATGGGGTAATACATCTTACTGTGTTCCATCAAAAAAAATTGACCCACACAAATATTACCTCGTAATAACAACTCGTGGAAACGGATGCCTCCGCGCAGATGACTCTACATATTTCTTATCCTCTAATACTATATTATTAATTCAACCAACCTCTTTTTTATCTTATAAATGTGCAGATAACATTTGGGAATTTTGGTGGTTTGAATTTAATCACTTGCCTTCCCTTTTGCCATTGTTTCAAGTGATTCCATCCACATTAACATCTTTTCAACTTAGTATTCTTGAACATTCGTTACGCTATGCCAAAGAGGATAATTGGCTCATTGCTGAATCACTTTTTTGTTCTGTTTTTCAAATTATTGCATTAGGTGAAAATAGGCGAGTTGCCCCTGCCGCAACAGTCTTACTTGAATCAATAGAGCAATATATTTTAACTAATTACAAGACGCTACATGTGAATGACCTTTCAGAAATCTTTCTAATCTCCAATCGTTCTCTATACAATTTGTTTAAACAACAGAAACAATGCTCTCCTAAGCAATATATTGATCGTATACGTCTAGAAAATGCTAAACAACTTTTACTCAATAGTTCTCTTTCTATCCAAGAAATTTCAGAGCAATTAGCATACAAAAATCAATTTCATTTTAGCAAACGATTCACCCAGTATTGTGGTGTTTCACCATTGAACTTTAGAAATGCATCACAATAATTCAAATATTTAATGGCAATATGGATGGGCAGGTCGTCCATATTGTCCAATTTTTTTTACACAAAACAATCCTCCCGTTTTTCTATTATCTGTATCACGTGCAGTTGTAATGTATAAATCTTGGAGTTTGTCTCCACCAAATGTACAACAAGTTATATTTACATTATCCATTGGAATCCACTTCACTATATTTCCAGATAACCTATCCACGTAAATAACCTTATGCCCTCCCCATAAGGCAATCCAAAAATTATATTCATTATCCAGACACATACCATCAGGAGCGCCCAATGATTTTTCAATTCCTATGCTTTTAGATCCTTTCTGTAAGACACTACCTTCCATCTCGTAACTCTGTATTTTTTGTGTAATAGTATCAATATGATAAAATTCATTTGAAGTATTGACCCAATCCAAACCATTTGGTATTCCATAACCTCGATATTCAGCCAACACCCTATTCTTCCCAATACAAAATAATGATCCTGCATGTTTTGCCTGTGGGGTGCTTTGATCAATCATCATAGTTCCTACCCAAAGATTTCCCTTTCTATCACATTTTCCATCATTAAATCGCATTCCTTCATCCATAGGAACTTCTAGTAATTCTTCTTTCTCGCCTGACTCTAACTTAAACATTATAATTTTATTTCTAACCGCCGCAATAATATTAAAGTCTTGATCCAAAACAATGCATCCCACATAATCTCCAGTAAATATTCTAGATATATGTTTCGTTTTTGTATTATAGGTATAAATATAGAATTGGGTAATATCTATGTAATGTATTGCACTTCTTTTGGAATCCCAAATACAACCTTCTCCCAGCTCCAAGTCGCCACTAATTTGTTCAGCATAATATCCCTCCTTCAAATGATTCACCTCTGCTTTCTACCTCTACATTCTTATCAAAATTACATAATACCATGTTTTGCATAAGACTCAACTGCACCTAACCCACCTCTGATTGCTTCTGCAACCATCTTCTCTCCAGTTGCTTTTTCATATGCTTTTTTTATAACCTCTTCCTCGATTTCTTGTGGAATAATTAAAACCCCTTCCAAATCGCCAAAAACCAAATCTCCTGGTTGAACGATTACACCATCAATATCAATCTCCACACGATAATCAATTACCTTTCCTCTTGGTGCTTGATCTTGGGCATAAGCACCATAAGAAAAGCACGGAAAATTTAAGGCTTCAATCCCTCTAGTATCTCGATGGTATCCATTCATCACTGCTCCCGCTGCACCTAGAATCTGCATTCTTGTACTCATTAGTTCTCCAACTAACGCATAACTTGGCGACGCACCTGAACATATATAAACTTCATTTTCTTTTATATCATCTAAAGCTTCTAGCATTAATCCAAATGGCTTATTTTTTAATTCTTCATATCCTTCTGGCATCCCTTTGTCTGTGTCAGCTTCGAGAATTGTCATTGCCCTGCCGACTACCACCATATCTCTTTGTATGGGCTTTACCTCTGGTCGTAAAAATTGATTTATATAACCCATATTGTCCATAATATCTCCCAGCACAGCTGTATATAATTCGTCTTTCATTATTTGAAATAACTCTTTATCATTTTCCCATGTAATCATAATTTCCTCCACTATTACTCCACAATTGCTCCTTGTGCAGCTGATTGACTAATTCGTTTATATGTATTTAAATACCCATCTTTTACTTCTTTTCTTGGTCGTTTCCAATGCTCTCGTCGCGTTTCTAATTCTTCTTCACTTACCTTCAGTTCCAAAGAACGTTCTTCAATATTGATTCCTATTACATCCCCTTCTTCTACAAGTGCAAGCACACTACCCTCATATGCTTCTGGTGAAATATGCCCTACAAAACAACCTCTATTGGAACCTGAAAACCTGCCATCAGTAATAAGTGCACATGAATCTGCTAATTTCATACCCTCCAAAGATTTCATTGGCCGATACATTTCCGGCATTCCTGGTCCACCTTTCGGCCCTTCATAGCGTAATACAATGACAGAATGTGGCTTGACTTGACCACTCAAAATTGACTCACAAGCTTCCTGTTCACTTGAAAACACTCTTGCCTTTCCCTCAAATTCCATTAAATTATCTGGAATTGCGGCAGGTTTTACTACCGCTCCAAGAGGTGCTAGATTACCTTTCAATATGGCAACTCCCCCACTTTCATTAAAAGGAGCGAGTCGTGTTTTTATAACTTCATTACGTACACTCCCATTCTTAAGGGCGAGATTATCTTTTACGGTCTTTCTTGTCACAGTTATACAACTTCCCTCAATAAGATCCCCTAATTCTTTCATTACAGCAACCACACCACCTGCTTCATGAAAATCAACCATATCATAAGGCGACGCTGGATAAACAGATGCTATTTGTGGTACTATTTGACTCCATTTATCAAAGGATTCTAATGGTAACTCTCCTAGCCCTGCCTCTTTGTAAATAGCCTGTAGATGCATTATACCATTAGTGGATCCTCCAATTGCCATTAAAACGGACATCGCATTTTCAATTGATTCTTTCGTTATAATCATACGTGCTGTAATCTGATGTGTTATTAAATCCATTATTCTTACACCACACTCATTTGCAATTTGCATTCTTTGGGCATAGATAGCAGGAATTGTAGAACTTCCTGGTATACTCATCCCTAGAGCCTCTGCGAGGCACCCCATCGTATTAGCTGTCCCAAGCATGGCACAAGAACCAACACAAGGTTCTGCTAAATCTTCAATCACACGAAATTCTTCTTCTGTAATTTCGCCTCTTTGTTTCCACCCAATAGCCTCTGTTACAATATTTCCATCATAATGCTTCCCTTTATAAGTCGCTGGCATCATCGGTCCACTATTACAAAAAATAGCAGGAATATCTAGCCTTGCTGCTGCCATCAATAATCCAGGCACAATTTTATCGCAAGAGCCCAGTAAAACCATCCCATCAAATTTATGAGCACGTACCATACATTCCACTGAGGATGTAATTAAATCTCGAGACGGTAAAATATATCGCATCCCTTCATGACCTTCTGCAATCCCATCGCATGGTGCAATACTTCCAAAAACCATGGCTGTTCCTCCAGCACTTTCAATCCCTGCTTTTACATGCTCACACATTTCATTGATATTATAATGCCCTGGTGTCGCATTAGTATAGGTGTTTACAATTGCTACAATCGGTTTTCGTAATGCATCATCTGTAAATCCCATAGATTTATATAACGCTCTTTTTAACGCACCACTATCTCCACGTAAAACTTCATTATAATGTTCTTGATTTCCCACTATTCTCTCCTTTATTCCACAAAATCATTACAAGCAACTACTGGAAGTGTGGCACCTCCATCAATTGTAAGTATTGATCCTGTCATATATTTTGCAGCCGGCGAAGCTAAGTAAACAATACTATCTGCAATATCTTCTGGTGTCGCGAAACTCTGAAGTGGTAATTTTTGTTTCGCCAGATGCAAGTGACTATCTAAAGGCCATCCTGTATCTGTATATCCTGGTGCAATCCCTACCATTCGAATTCCATGTGGAGCTAATTCCATTGCCGCATTTTGTGTAAATTTAGATACTGCCGCTTTTACCGGTGCATATATGGTTGCTCTTGGCCAACACCCAACAGCTTGATTACTAGACACGTTAATAATTAATCCTTTCTTTTGATTAGCAATCATATTTTTTGCTGCATATAAAGAGCAAAAATAAGTTCCTCTCCAATCTAGAGAATTCACCAATTCAAAATCTGCTTCATTTGTATCTAGAAAATATTTCTCATGACTAATTCCTGCATTATTTACTAAAATATCAATCGTTTCATACACCTCAAAAATAGTATGAAACATTTTTTTTATTTCCTCCACCTTTGTCAAATCTGCTTGGATTATCATAGATTCTATCCCTCTATCTTTTGCCACTTGACATACTTCTTTTGCACCTAGGTAATCTGTATTGTAATTCACAATCACTATGTCACCCTCTTTCACAAATGCAAGTGCAGTTGCTTTCCCTATTCCCTTACTTGCACCTGTAATTAAAATGATTCGTTTACTCATCATCAACCTCCTTTTTCCATATTATAAAATAGGCATGGTAAAATATACCATGCCTATTTCTCTCTTTATATCAAAATCGGAATTACAATTATTTCATTTTTGAATGTGGTACCATAACTACAGGTTCGTCAACTGTTAAATTCTTTGCAACTTGAATTACAATATCCATAATTTCTTCTGCCTGTTTTGGTGCATCATTATAGACCGTTCCGTACATCTTGCCTTCCTCTAACATCTCTATCCCTATTTCCGTTCCATCTGTTCCAATCACAATTGGATCCATCATAAGATACTCGTCAATTGCTTCTAGTGCACCAATTGCCATTTCATCGTTATTACTGATAACAACTTCAATATTGCTTCCATACTCTTGAATCCATTCTAACATTAGTTCGTATGCAGGTGATCGCTTCCAATCTGCTGTACCACTTGCTAGTTTTTCTAATTTAATTCCTTGGCTCAAAATTTCTTTTACCGAATACTCTGTTCGAATTACCGTATCCTGATGTCCTGCTTCACCTTCTATCATTACATATTGAAGAATCCCATCATTATTTTGATCAACCTCTCGAGGTGCCGACTCGTAAGCATCTACCACCAATTCGCCTGCTAAAACGCCTGCTTGTACTGAATCACTCCCAACGTAATATACGTGCTCCCACATGTTGAGATCTTCGTCTACTGGCTGCCTATTAAAAAATACTACAGGAATACTTGCTTCTTTTGCTTTTGAAATAATTAAAGAAGCAGCAGTTCGATCTACAAGATTTATGCACAATACATCATATCTTTTACTAATAAATTCGTCTACTTGATTTGACTGATTACCCTGGCTTTCTTTAGCATCTACCATATTTATAATAATTTTCTGTCCTGTTTCATCCTCTGCTTTCTCAATGATTTGCTCCATTTCGTTATAAATTGAAGATACAAATGGATCTTCCGCTTGATAAAGAGAAACCCCAATTTTAAGTTGCTCTACTTCATCTTCTCTAAGAGATGTACAACTTCCTATAACGCTAAAAATCATTGCTATTATCAAAAACAACCTGATGCGCTTCATAAATCCCCCTTTTCTCTTCCCTACTGCATAATAGGAAATAGTAGTTTCTGATTTTCGGTGGTATATATATTTTTATCGTGAATTAGTTCATGTTTAACAATTACATTGTTTTTCACTTCCTTTTCCAATTCTTGAATAGCTAATTTGGCACTCAAATAACCAACACTATATTCATTTGGAACAGTAATTCCACTGATCAGCTTCTCTTCTAAACTTGTAATAACCTGATTTGATTTTCCAAATCCATATATTTTTATATTCTTTAACGCATTTTTTTTATCTTTTGCATCACTAACCGCCTCTAAACTTGCAGTGTCAAATACAACAATAGCATCTATAATATACTTTCCCAATGCCATATCTTCTAATAATTCTTCTAGCGAATAATTTTTATCTATTTCTAGAATTAATACTTCTCTCTTATTTTGAATCAGCTCATCATATACTCCCTGCTGCCTTTTAATCTTATCTGTAAATTGAGTTCCATCATCCACTAGACAAATTCGTTGGTTAGCATTGTTTTGGACAATATATCTCGCTAATTTTTGGCCCATTTCATAATTATCTACATTAACATTACTAAAATTGGGGTCATTACTCTCTTCGCAGCCATTAATAAATACTACTGGAATTTTCGTTTCAATCTCTTTGAGAAATTCTAAGATTTCTTCATTTTCAATTGATTCAATAATGATTGCATCTGCTGCATTATTAACTTCTTTCGTTATAAGATCGATTTGTTCTTTCGGTGTAATATAGTCATCGAATGTTACTTCTTTGAGCTCAAACTCAAAATCTTGTGCCGCTTGCATAATTCCTTGCTTTACAACTTGCTGACTCGCATTTAATGTACTGCTACGGTTAATATATGAAATTTGATAAATTTCTTTTTCTTCACCTATACTCAAATGTAATAGGCCAAATATCAAAGCGATAAATATAAGCATTAAAAAATACATTTTTTTTGTTTTATGCATCATATTTTCCTCCCTTTAATCGCACCATTTCATCAACAGAGCAAAGTGGTATCACAAGTCGAATAGTCGTCCCTTCATCTGGCTCACTTTCAACAAAAACCCCATAATCTTCTTCACCAAAATATAGTTGAACTCTTTGTTGCACGTTGCTAAATCCAATACCTGATCCTTTGATTCCACTTGACTTTATATTTCCACATAACAATTCTTCTACCTTGTCTTCAGGCATTCCCGGACCATTATCTATAACTTCAAAAATTAATTTTTTCTCCTTTTCATAAGCCTTGATAGATATTTCCCCTTCATCATCCATATATTCCATTGCATGATAAATTGCATTTTCAACTAACGGTTGTATTAATAATTTGATTGTTGCGCAATTTTGGATTTCAATTTCTCCTTCAATATAGTACTTAAACCTCTCCTTATACCTTACACTTTGTATAATTAAGTAATTTCGTACATGTTCCAACTCTTGCTCAACTGTAATAATACTGTGACCTTTACTTAAACTAATTCGGAAAAGTTTTGCCAGTGATGTAACCATTGTAATTGCACCTTCATAGCGTTCATTTTCAATCATCCACACAACTGAATCTAACGTATTGTACAAAAAATGTGGATTGATTTGAGATTGTAAAACATCCATTTCACTTTTTCTTTTCCCCTCTTGCTCCTTAACAATATCTTTCATAAGTTTCTTCATTGTAATAACCATAGATTGAAGGGTTTCGCCTAAATGACGTACCTCGTAAGTTCCACCTATACAAATTGGCGCATCCCAATTATTTCGCTCTAGTTCTTGAATATTTTTCTCTAATAACTTAATCGGGTTAGCAACCTTTGAAGATAACACCATATTAATAATAATCAACAGTAAAATTGATATACAACAAATAACAAGTAAAATTGATTGGTTTTCAGTATATATTTTAGTAATATCTTTCGTTGGTGAGACTCCAATAATTTTCCATCCTGTATAACCTACTGTTTTCACAGTTACTATTCGCTCTTCTCCATTGAAACTCTCTTTGATATTCCCATCTGCGTAAGTACTTGCTATTTTATTATTTTCCTCTTCAATCCCTCCATAAATTAGTTGTTGTTTTGGGTGATAGATAATTTCTCCCTCTTTATCAATGATATAAGCATAGCCTGATTCTCCAAGCTCAACATTGTTACAGAGTTCCTCTATTTCTGTCAAATTCATATTCACAAGCAAAACAGCCGGTAAAATTTGTCCATGATTTGTAATTTCAATAGATCTACTAAGAGATATAACCCAGTGAAATCGATTGTCTGAATCGACAAATAAGTTCTCTACAAACGGAGAAGAGAAGTTAACATTTTCAATTTCTTCATTTGCATTAGTAAACCATTCATCATCTTGCGGTGTAATTCCAGGCTTTACTCTGCTGTAAGGTTGAGCTATGATAAATGTTCCACTATCATCAAAAATAGAAACACTTACTACTTTCCTATCATTCGCTTTATAAAGTAATTCCATTTGACTCGATATTTCTTCTATTCCATTTTTACCTATATCACTATTTTTAATGGCTCCATAATAAAGTGTATTAGAAATATCTATCATATTATTAATATGATTATCTAAATTATAATTCATTTGTCGAATAACATTATTATGATTCTCAATTACCTGGTCTTCTGTCTTTGTTATAAATACATAGTTTGACCAAATCATTACTCCTACAACTACAAAAACTGCTGCTAGGGTAAATGAAATTGATAGTATGTACTGCAAACTCTTTTTTTGGTAATTCGAAATAAATCGGTTCCATAACTTAGCAATTCCTGTTGTATTCATTCCCATCTCTTTTAGATTCCTTTATTTTCTAGAATTTCTAGATTTCCCTAATTCTATATTTTGAAGGGCTAGTACCAACTTTTTTCTTAAATACATAACTAAAATAATTCGGTTCTGAATACCCTACTTTTCCAGCTATTATATATGTTTTATCTTGTGTTGTGTCCAATAAATGTTTCGCTAACTCAATCCGTAAATCTGTAACATATGTAACAAAATTGACCCTTGTTTCTTTTTTAAACAAAGTAGAAAAATAGGCTGAGCTTACATGTAATACTTCACACATTTTTTCAACCGATAAGTCTTCATCTGCATAATGTTCATCTACATAGATCTTTGCTTTTTCAATTAACAATTTTACCGAGTCCTTTTTATCATTAACTATGTATTTACCAATTTTTAAGCAACTCTGAATAAACCACTCACACATAATCTCTAATGAATGTTGTTTAAATATTATACTTAAGTAATTCTTTTCCATTCCCCATATACTACTCGGATCTATTTTAAATGTACTTGCAAGTTTCATTATGCTCGCTAAAATTTCTAGAATATAAGTCTGATATTCATAAAATGGTAGTTTTGCATCTTCTAGTTCACTGAATAATTCTTCAAAGAAATTACGAATTCGTTCCGTATCATAGTTTTTTACTATTAGCATTAACAAACGCTCATCGAAGGATTTCATATGTATTTTTGAAGTACGAGTTACTGCTTCAATATCTTTAATATAAGATATGTGTCCATTTTCCTTCCGAAACATCATAGCATATTCCCATGCTTCATTCGCATCTCTGTAAGAATATTTCAAATTCTTATATTCCTGCTGTACGCTGCCTATTCCTGCTATTACTGGGACACCGATAATTTCACTGCTTTCTCTACATACCTCATTTAACTGCTGATATAATTTTGTTACATCTTTTTCTTTTTCAAAACTTGTGATTCCTACTAACATAGAATTGTGTATAAAAATATAAAATGCTTCTTTTTTTCTAACAATTCCTTCTATTGTTTGTTGAATAAAAATCGGAATCAATTCTTCCTCATCTGCAAAAGTATTTCTCTTTGCCAAATCCAATGATAATTTATTTATTCCAAGAGTAATTACTACTTTGTATTTACTTAGTAAGGATAGTTCTAAGTTTCCTATTTTACGTAGAATTACTGATTCTTCTAAGTCGCCCTCTATAAGTTCTGCATACAATTGATGTCTTAATAGTGGTAAACTCTCTAGATAAGTTTTTCGTAAAAGATCTATGTCTCGCCTTTTTTCTAATTCTTCATCCATTCTTTGCTTCATGCCAGTGAGAAGTTCTGAGATCTGTATTGCAGAAATAGGCTTTAGTATATACTCTTCTACCCCTAAATGTATTGCTCTTTGAGCATACTCAAATTCTTCAAATCCAGAAAATACAACAATCTTTGTAGCAGGCATTGATACACTTATTTGCTCGATTAGTTCTAGTCCATCCATGAATGGCATCCGAATATCTGTCATCACTAAATCAGGCTTAGTCATTTCGATTATTTCTAATGCTTCAATCCCATTTTCAGCTTCTCCAACAATTTCAAATCCCAATTCTTCCCACTCGATTTTACGGACAACACCTTCTCTGATTTCTACCTCATCATCAACCACAACTATCTTGTATTTATTCATAGTTTCACTCTTTCTGCTAGATTACTGATTATTTTTCTGACATCTGCAATTATTGTACCATTTGATACCATTTTTCACAATAGTTATACTCTCCTTATTCTATACACACTATAAGACTATCTACCACCTAATTATCTAATATTTTCC
>CAYJDF010000032.1:19140-21647 GCA_964368845.1 uncultured Desulfovibrionaceae bacterium | reverse complement strand
ATAATCATTGATAATTGCTCAAGCATGTTATATCTCCACTAACACCACTAATCCCACTTATAAGGTATTTCGGGGTCATCCTTAGGTTTTTGTAAACTTTCTGTTGGATCATGGGCTATATCAGTACAATTACAAATAAGAGCCATATTTTCACCTAAATTATTAAAACCATACCAAATTTTTGGAGGAATACATAATAGTTTATACTGCTCTCGTCCTAAAATAACTTCTTGAATTAAGCCATAAGTTGTACTTTGCTTACGTGTATCATAAAGCACCACCTTAATTAAACCATATGGTACAACTAAACGCTGACTTTGTTTTGTATGCATTTTCCATGCCTTAACCGCGTAAGGATGAATTTCTGAAAAGTAGACTTCCCCAAATTGCGTAAAAAATGACGCATCTACACGTAACATATGTAAAACTGCGCCATCTGCTTGTGGTATAATATTTAAATCAATGCACGCTACCCCATTAATTGCACTACTTGCTTTGGTGTCACGACTTTGACTTTGCTTGGTTATGTTTTTGTCCACATTAAATCTCGATTTTGAGCCATATTGGTGTAAGCTGCAATTTGCCCCATACTAAATGCAAAAAGATTTACTTTATCACCACTATAATACGCGCGATACCACTCTGCTGTGCTGCGAATGCACTCCTCAAAATCATATACAGCCCGCCATTGCAAGTGCGCCAAGGCCTTATCACAACAAAGTTTTAATAAATTGCACTCATATTTATCTTGGGAAGCTTCATGCATAATGCTTGTAAACTTAGGCCAATGTAATTTGAGTGCATCCACAACTTCTGCAACAGTAGCATTTATATGCGCTGCTGGACCAAAATTATATGACTCACCATGTTTAATTTCTTGTAAAAGCAACTTTGCCCCAAGCCATAAATAACCAGATAAAGGCTCAAGAACATGTTGCCAAGGGCGTGTAGCCCAAGGATTTCTTATATGTACAGCCTCTCCATTGGCCCAAGCTCTAGCACAATCAGGAATAATTCTGTCCTTAGCCCAGTCTCCACCACCAATTACATTACCAGCTCGCACCGTAGCACAAGCCGGGCCATCCTTAAAATATGAAGCAAAGTAAGATTGTGCCACAATTTCTGCACAAGCTTTGGATGCACTATAAGGGTCATGCCCACCAAGCTTATCATCTTCACGGTAGCCAAAAACCCATTCATTATTTTGATAGCATTTATCGCTAGTTATACATACAAGAGCTTGTACAAATGACGCATTGCGCACAGCTTCAAGCACATTTAATGTACCTATAGTATTGGTTTCAAAAGTATTTACTGGTTGTTCATAGGATGTTTGCACCAAGGCTTGTGCTGCTAAATGAAAAATAATATGTGGTTTGAAATCATGTATAGCTTTATTTAAGTCAGCGAAGTTACGCACATCAGCACGTATATCTAGCATATGTTGTTCAAGTCCAATGGTATCGAATAAGGATGGCTGTGTTGGAACAGCATTTGAAAATCCAGCCACTTCTGCCCCAAGAGAAACTAGCCACGCACTAAGCCAAGACCCCTTAAAACCAGTATGCCCAGTTATAAAGACCCTACGCCCTTCATAAGCTTGATTAAACATCGCTATCACCAACTACGCTTTTGGTCCAAAACGCTTTTCTATCATTCCATAAATCATTAAGATAATAAGTATCTCGTAAAGTATCCATGCACTCCCATCGCCCAGGATGTGCATACATAGAAAGCTCTCCCATACTTGCCAGCTGTTTAAATGTATCTTGCTCAAACTCCCATGTATCATTTTCACTTAAGTAGTTTAAAAATTCACGCTTAAAGACAAAAAAACCCCCATTAATATATTCATTAAGCACTGGTTTTTCATCCCAAGAAAGCACCTTGCCCTTAGCGTCTGTATTGGCCGTACCAAAACGCGACGGAATGCGCACACCTGTAAAAGTGCATATTTTATTATGTTTTTTATGATGAGCCACAAGAGTAGCAATATCAATATCTGCCACACCATCACCATATGTGAGCATGAAATCTTCACCTTTAAGATGCTTAGCTACGCGTAAAATACGCTGGGTTTTTAATGCTTTTTCACCAGTGTCACAAAGAGTTACACGCCAATCAACACTAACACTTTCATGACTTTCTACAGTACCTGAGCCAAGGTCTACTGTAAAATCGGAGTTTTGTATTTTATAATCATAAAAGTATTGTTTTATCATATCTCCCTTATAACCTAAGGGAAGAATAAAATCCTTATAACCAAAGCGGGCATAAATAGACATAATATGCCAAAGCACCGGCCTTGAACCTATTTCTACCATAGGCTTTGGGCGAAATTCCGTTTCTTCGCGCAAGCGCGTACCAAGCCCACCACATAAAATAATTACCTGCACAGCATCCTCGCATTCATAGCTTTAAATATGCAAATATATAGTACTGCAAAAATACTATAAGCAAAAGGCATTACTAGCAAGTGTAAAAATTTTAATAGACATAAAATACAA
>CAYJDF010000032.1:168-19040 GCA_964368845.1 uncultured Desulfovibrionaceae bacterium | reverse complement strand
ATAAGCAAAAGGCATTACTAGCAAGTGTAAAAATTTTAATAGACATAAAATACAAGTTGCCTAAGCTATGCAGGCAAAAGACCCACATAGCTTAGGCAACTAAAATAGTTTTTATTAATTGTGTTTTAAGGCATTAATGGTGCTAATATTAATCCAGTTGTGGCAGGTAATCCAAACATAATATTGGCATTGGCAATGGCTTGACCTGATGCACCACGACATAAATTATCAATGGCACTAACCACAATAAGACGCTTGGTCCTTGGGTCAACTACTAGCCCTATATCACAAAACATAGTACCGCGCACATGACGAGTTTCTGGTAATTGCCCCATAGCAAGCACACGCACCCAAGGGCTAGATTGCCAAGTTTTACTATATATATCATGCACCTCTTTAAGACTCATATCCTTGGTGAGCTTACCATACATAGTAGACAAAATACCTCGCCCTATGGGCAAAAGGTGCGTATTAAAAGATACAGTTATGGGAGTATTTGCTATGCGTGATAGTTCTTGTTCAATTTCTGGAGTATGCCTGTGTTTACCTAGATTATAAGCCTTAAATGTATCTGCAACCTCACAAAAAAGTGTACCTACACTTGGCTTGCGTCCTGCGCCACTGGTACCAGACTTTGCATCAATAACAATATCTTCAAAATAAATACAACCATGCTTTAAGGCAGGATAAAGACCCAATATGGCAGCCGTTGGATAACACCCGGGATTTGCTATTAATTTAGCACCCGCAATATCAGCTCCATAAAGCTCTGGTAAACCATAAACTGCTTTTGCTAAGGTTGCTTTTTGAGTATGCGGTGTAGCATACCAACTTTCATAAACACTGGCATCATTAAGTCGAAAATCAGCTGAAAGATCCACAACACGCACATTTTTTTCGCGTAATTGTGCCCCAACCTCCATGGCAGTACCGTGAGGAACAGCCAAAAATACTAAATCACAAGCCTCGGCCACTAAATCAACGTCAAGATTTGAGATAACAATGTCACTTCCAGCAAGACCATCTATGAAGGGATAAAAATCGCCCAAACGCTTCCCCGCTTCTGCCCTTGATGAAGCTAAAATTAATTGCATGGATGGGTGTGTTGTCAAAAGACGCACAAGCTCCATACCTGTATAACCTGTGACCCCCACAAGACCCACACGAATTTTTGCAGCACTACTCATTAAAGCCCCCATATATTATACAATACTGAAGTAATATTAACTCTTTTTAATAACATATTTCATACGCACTTCATAAAGTATTCCCTCAAGAAGGCGTTTTTCTTCATCATCAAGGCAACCCTTGGTTTTTTGGGCCAGCATATCTAAAATATCAATGGTATGACAGGCCATAGATAAATCCTCTTCAATCTTACCTGTTTCGGGGTTTGGTACTTCACCAAGCTGCATCAAGGCAGATGAAGCAAGAGATAGGATAAAGGTCGAAAAAGTAACCTCAGGCATGGGACAATCAATAGTCTTTTTTTCTTCGCTATGCATAATGCACTCCAACAATAAATTTAAGCTATTATCAAAAAATTTTACCTTTGGCCGGCACCCTTAGCTAAGGCCATATCATACACAGCTAAAGCCTGTTCCAAGTAATTTCTAGCACCTGTATACCCACCAATGTGCTTGATGGATTCTGCCAAGGCATAAAGCCCCATACACACATCACCCGCATCCACATAACCCATGTGCCCAATACGCACAATGCGACCTTTAAGGTGATCTTGCCCACCTGCCAAGATAACATTGTACTTTTTAGCTGCAAATTGCACAACTTGAGTTCCATCAACGCCCTTGGGCAGTAAAACACTAGTTAGACCCCAAGCAAAATGTTCTTTAACTAAAAGACTTAAACCCAATGACTCCACTCCACACCTTGTCATGAGGCTTAAAGCCCATTGCTTGGCATATAGAGCATCAAGACCCATTTCCATTATTATATCAAGGCTTTCATTTAAACCAATAATTAAATTTACCGGTGTGGTAAAAAGGGTTTGATCTTTAAGTACATTTTCTTTTTCTTTAATTAAATTAAAATAATAACATGTTTGCTTGATGTTTTCAGCTTTTTGCCAAGCTTTTTTAGACAGGGCAATTAAGCTTAAACCGGGGGGAACCATTAAGCCTTTTTGCGAACCTGTAAGTAAGCAATCAATACCTAAATTATCCATAGGACATGGCGAAATACCCACAGCAGAAATACCATCAACCACAAGCAATACATCTCGCTCTTTTGCAATATAGGCTATGTCAGCCACAGGGTGCAAGACTCCTGTAGAAGTTTCGCAAAGCTGCATTAACACCCCACTTATACTAGGGTCAGCATCAAGAGCATCTTTAATGTTTTTGGGGTCAATGGCTGTACCCCACTCTAATTTTAATATTTGCACCTTACAGCCATAAGTTGTAGCAATTTCGCCAAATCGCTCCCCAAACTTACCAGCCTCCACCACCAATAGTTTTTCTTCTGGCTTAAATAAGCTATGCACAGCCGCCACCATGGCCCCAGTTCCAGAACAACTTAAAGGTAAAACGACTTCCTCTGTACCAAACAGTGCTTGTAATTTCGGCTGTAGAGCATGCATAGCAGCTTTAAATGCTGGTTTGCGATGATGAACCATCTCTTGAGCCATAGCTAAACGTGTACGTGATGGTATGGAGGTTGGGCCTGGGGTTAGCAAGCGTGCTTTATTATGCATATAGATTTTACCTTCCTAAACAATATGATTAAAAAATCAACTGCCAATGACTGCACAAAATATTAATTATTATTTCAGTACAAGGAAATTAATTTAGTTTTTTATTTAAGACAATGGGTTCATGAAACTTAATAATCATTTTTACACCTTCGTCAAGGTTTTTTAGCTCCCAAGTATTACAACGATTAAAGGCATTAGCATGAGTTGTGGCATTACTTTCTAACACTTGACCGGTGGTTTTAATGCATAGCTTGCCTCTAGATGGGATATTATGCGCTAGCAACAACTCTCTATCCTCAGGATTAATATGACGTGAACGTATTGTTAAGATATTGTTATTTATCTCAAAGTTAAAAAGACCAGAAGCTTCGGGGTAATCATAAACGGATGAATAGCCAAAGGAAGTTTGAAAAATGGTGGGTTCATCATGCTTGGTTTCAATACGCGCATTTTCGCGCTCCTTAATAACGCGCTTAAATTGGTCCACCACCTGATTTTGCAGCGGTTCAGCATGAGGTGCAAAGTTAAGTGAACCACTTTTATAATCGTCAGTATACAAAAGCATTATGCGCATTTCACCTATAAATTCAAATGAATAAGCTTTATTGCTTACTTCAAGTATGGCATTATACTTATCCGGCACAAGACAAGAGCTAAGTAAAAAGCATGTAAAAATAATACAAAAATAACGCATCATTACAAGTTATCACTTCCCCCAAAGCATTTTCCATTCATTAATTCTTTTAAGTGCTTCCATGGGGCTCATTTCTTCAGGCTTGCAGTCTTGCAAAATACTAATAAGAGGATGAACCTCTGGCTCTGGCTTAACATTGGGAAGACTGGGGGGGGCTTCAAAGTTTTTATTTAATTTTATTGGCATATTAATACCAGGCAACATGCTAATGCTTTCCTTTATTCTGCTCTTACCACTACGGCTTAACTCAAGATCAGATAATATCTCCCTTGCTCGTTGCACCACTGGCATGGGTACTCCGGCAAGGCGTGCTACTTCCACACCATAGCTTCGATCCGAAGGACCTGGCACAAGACGATGCAGAAAAATAATCTCACCACCATGTTCGCATATAGCTATATTCATAGTAAAAACACGCTCAAGCTTGCCTTCAAGAGCTGTAAGTTCATGATAGTGTGTTGCAAAAAGAGTTCGAATATTCCCTTGGGAACGTTTGCTAAGTTCCTCCACCACAGCCCATGCTAGTGCAAGACCATCATAAGTACTGGTGCCACGCCCAATTTCATCTAGGATAACAAGACTATTCTTAGTAGCTAAGCGCAAAATTCTAGCTGTTTCCATCATCTCAACCATAAAGGTACTTTGGCCTGCTGCTAAATTATCCGAGGCTCCCACGCGCGAAAAAATCCTATCTACTGTACCCATACGCACAAAACTTGCGGGCACATAAGAACCCATTTGAGCCAAAAGGCAAATAATGGCTGTTTGACGCAAAATTGTAGACTTACCAGCCATATTAGGACCAGTTAATAGACAAAGTCTGCGTTTTTCATCCAAACAAAAATCATTTGGTACAAAATTTCCCGCTCCAACAATAGATTCTACCACAGGATGACGCCCTTCATTAATGGTAAGTTCTTGTCCTTCTTCAAGTTCTGGAGCAGACCAAACATGCTTTCTTGCCACATAGGCAAGGCATTGCCAATAATCTACATGAGCGATGACATGGGCAGCAAATAATATACGTGCACGCTCAAGGCTTATACGTTCTCGTAACTCTTGAAATAAATTATACTCAAGGCTTTTACGCTTTTCAGCTGCCTGCATGATTTGTTCTTCTAGATTTTTTAAGGCAGTAGTAGTAAACCGTTCTGCATTGGCAAGAGTTTGACGACGAATAAAATGCTCAGGAATATTTTGACCTTGAGCTGAGTGAGATAATTCAAAATAATAACCAAAAACTCTATTATATCCTAGCTTTAACTTAGGTAAATTGGCGGATTGTTGTTCACTTGCCAGCATATCTTTCAACCTTTGCTCGCCATGCTCAGCAAGGTCCATAAGTGCATCAAGTTCAGAGTTATAGCCTGCCTTAAAAATCCCCCCATCACTGATAACATTGGGTGGACTATCATTAAGAGCTTGTTGTAAAAGCTGTGCACAATCTTCAAGATTATCCCAATGTGCTACTACATTTTGTATGCTTTCAGGCATGGGCAAAGATGCTTGGTCAGAATTTTCTAAGCAAATAGCTTGCAAAACTTGAGGTAAGGCCAAAAGACTATTTCTAAGGGCAATGTAGTCACGTGGAGTTGCTTTTTGTAAATTAATACGAGTAGATATTCGTTCAAGGTCAAATACTGCCTTTAGGGCTTCACGCACAAGGCCACGTAATTCATTATTAGCGTAAAAATAGGTTACAGCTAACTGTTGTTTCAATATAACTGAACTATTACGCCAAGGGTGACGCAAACGTAATTCTAAAAGCCGCCCACCCATGGGGGTCAAAGTATGGTCTAACACATGCCACAATGTACCAACACCTTTGCGCCCATTAAGACGTACAAATAATTCTAAATTACGTTCGGTTAACTCATCAACAATTAAATGTTTACTTAAATCCAAGGGGACAAAAGGCTGTAAGTGTCTAATATTGCAGCGTTGAACTTGTCCAAGATAAACCAAGAGTGCACCAGCAGTGCGCACCAGCTCTGGTTTTTGCTCAAGGTTTAGGGCCTGTAATTCCTTAACCCCTTGGGCATCTAAAATTAGCCTTTTGTTAGTGTTTAAATCAAAGTGACTGCGCACAGCCACCCGAATAACTTGCACCCCTTCCAATAAAAAATTAGAGGGGATTTTTTCCATATCAGGCAATAATAATTCTCGCGGAGCAATTTTTTGTACCCACTGCCATAAATCTTGGAATTTTTTACTTATTAATCCTGACCAATAACCAGTAGATGCATCTACAAAAGCCAAAGCTCCTTGTTTTGCCACCTCATCCCAATAAAATGCTGCAAGATAATTATGACTTTTGGCATCAAGGTTGTCATCTTCAATGGTAGTACCAGGTGTAACAACCTGTATTACTTCGCGCTTTACAAGTCCTTTGGTTTGCTTTGCATCCTCCACTTGTTCACATATGGCCACATGAAAACCCTTTTCTACCAATTGAGCAATGTAAGCCTTGGCTGCATGCCATGGTACACCACACATGGGCACTGGGTTGTCACTTTCCTTATGTCTGCTGGTAAGTGCAATTTGCAATTCACGAGCTGCCACCACAGCATCATCATAAAATAACTCATAAAAATCACCCATGCGATAAAAAAGTAAGCTATCTGGGTGCTCAGATTTAATTTGCAAATATTGCGCAAACATGGGGGTTAACTTGGGCTTAGTTAACTGAGATGAGGACGAATCCTTGTTGTCTTTATGCTGAGTTTTGCTATGGGTCATGCTAAGTGCTTATTAAGAATATTTTTTGCATCAAAAAAGGCGCACCCATGAGGCACGCCTATAATATCAGTCATTAGATTTGCTTATCTGGGTCTGGTGGGGTGAGATCATCAAATTTCGATGGTGCAGCATTTATGGCTGGCTTTGCAGCCTTAGTCCCAAAAATACCACCACTTTCTTTTTGCTTTGTTTGAGCTACCTTAAGTTTTTCCACCTCTTTTTCAAGGGAACGTACATTCCAATTTGCCTTCATAAGTTTAGTAGATAGTTGCACTTTATCCCATACCAAAGCAAGCACTGCGGCCAAAGCTCCAATTAAAAATGCACCCAACACCAAAAAGTAAAACGGTAAAGAAATGGATTGCATAGGTTCTATAAAGAATAGGTTTAAATGCAACACCATTTGAGTTGAAAGTGTGGCCTGATTTTGAAAAAAGAAGACCATACTCACAAAGAAAATTAATACTAGTAGTAATACTTTCAAATAACGCATAACAAGGCCTCCTCACTTTGCTAGGGATACTTGATCAAAAAGTGGTCTTAAAGCTTCGTAGCTTGCCTTTAAATGTTCCGGTACCATGCGTACTTCGTCCATAACAGCCATAAATGACGAATCTCCATTCCAACGTGGCACAAGATGAAAATGCAAATGCTCACGTATGCCAGCACCGGCTGCCTCTCCCATATTTAATCCAATGTTAATACCTTGACAATTAAATCTTTTTTGCAAAATGCCAGCACAGATTTGCAAAAGTTCTGTCATCTCTACAGCTTCTTCTTTTAAAAGAGCTGTAAAATCCATCAGATGTCTATAAGGTGTTACCATCAAATGCCCATTATTATATGGGTATTTATTCATAATTACAAAGTTGTGTTTAGCACGGTATAATATAAGCCGATCACTGTCCTCGTCAGTATGTGCAGGAATACAAAACACACACTCATCTGGCTTTGGCCCAAGTATATACTCTAATCGCCATGGGGCCCATAATACCTTTGTCAAAAACAAAACTCCTTTTTAAGTTGAAAAAATCAACAATAATTCATTGTACACAACTTTAAGCTGTTGAGCAAGTAGCAATGTGTATGGTAATATTTCTTCAAAAAAATTATTCTGTAGTACCGCGCCTTTCCCAAAGTCGCATTTCGCGCATTTTTTTGCGTCTATCGCGCTGTAATGACTTACACACCAAGGGCATATTTCTTTTGTAGTCATACTTTTCGCGGTATTCATCTGGGCTTAGATTATGTTTTAATAAATGTTTTTTGGTTATAACTCTAAAGGGTTTTCCACATTCAAGACAAGTGATACTGCGCTCCTTAATGGCAGCCTTAGGATTTAACACATTGTCTTTATTGTTATTATCATAATTTTCTTCTTCACAAAGTTTACGTAAACCAAGGGTCAAGTTTTGCACCATTATTAACATTTCTTGCTCAGTCATAATGCGCACACGTGCTTGAGCTTTAACTAAACTAAGTGCTTGTTTATAAAAAACTTCCACTATATGCCCCCTATATATAAAACACATGAATAATTTGATAAAAGTAACAAAATTAAGCTTGTTCAGCAAGTTTTTTCTAACTTATAAAGCAGGTGTTTTATTTATCACCCCAAAATCAAATCTTGACAAGCACCACAGCAAACATATAACTAAACTTGCACAAAAACTTAATTTTACGAGGTCCTTCATGCCCAATATTCGCTCATCGTATACTGACTCTTGCAATTTCTTTGGTAATACAAGCCCACAAGAACTAGCAAAAACCTATGGAACCCCCCTATATGTGTACAATGAAAACATCTTACGCGAACGCTGTAATGAGCTAAAATCACTCAGTAGTTTATCAAGCTTCAAGGTAAACTATTCTGCAAAAGCAAATACAAATCTTAGCCTTTTAAGCATCATCAAAGACGAGGGTTGTGTAGTAGATGCCATGAGCCCTGGTGAGCTTGTTATGAACCGCAAGGCTGGATTTAGCTGCGATGACATTTTATATGTTTGTAATAATATTTCTGCCGAAGAAATACAAAATGCACTAAATAATAATGTACTTATTAGCGTTGATTCACTTTCACAACTGGAGTTACTAGGTAGTCTGAATGAAGGCGGCAAGGTTATGATTCGCTTTAATCCTGGTATTGGAGCTGGACATCACCAAAAAGTTATTACTGCTGGCAAGGAAACAAAGTTTGGAGTTGACCCTGCTACCATGCAAGAAGTATTTAACATTCTAAAAAAATATAATCTTACTCTTGCAGGTATTAATCAACATATTGGTTCTCTGTTTATGGAAGCCAATGGATATTTAGAAGCTGTAGAGTTTTTGCTTACTCTAGCTGAACATCTACCAGAAAACGCCTTAGAAAACCTTGAAATTATAGACTTTGGTGGTGGATTTGGTATACCATATCAAAAATATGCGGGGCAAGAACGCCTCAATATGCAAGAGCTTGGCACAAAATTACACAATGCTTTGTCAAACTGGGCACAAAAAACTGGCTATCAAGGTAAATTCTTTATTGAACCTGGGCGTTATATGGTTGCAGAGTGTGGTGTTTTGCTTGGTACTGTTCATGTAATTAAAAATAATGGTGACAATAAATATGTTGGTACAGATTTAGGCTTTAACGTCCTAGCTCGCCCTGTGATGTATGACTCACATCACGATGTGGAGGTTTACCGTGAAAATGGCACACCAGACGATAAGTGTTTTGAACAATCTGTTGTAGGTAATATTTGTGAAAGTGGTGATATTTTAGCCAAAAAACGCTCCCTTCCAAGCATTGAGCAAGGTGATATTCTCGGTATTTTAGATGCCGGTGCCTATGGTTATGTTATGGCTTCAACCTACAATCAAAGACTGCGCCCAGCAGAAGTGCTTATAGATAAAAATGGTAATCATAGCCTTATCCGTAGACGTGAAAACATTGATGACTTACTAAGTTTATATAATATGTAATATTACTTTGCATAGATTTATATTTTATATCAAAAGTTGCCAGAAATTCACCATACAGTTTCTGGCAATTTTATTAGGTAAGACATTAAGAATCTATTTATACTCCAAAAGCATATTAAAACCGTAAAATGTTATGTTTTTTTATGAAAAGGTGTATAAATATAATTACCAAGAAATAATCAGACTTTGCGATTTTCACGGCAATTTTATAACAGTGAAAATACGTTTTTTATGTTTAAATATTTAGTGTAAAAATTTTATTTGTGCTAACTTCAAGGCAGGGTATTATAAGCATATGCAAAAAAAAGAATTAAGTTTTTCCTTTGCCACCATGTGGCAACTTACTTGGCCACAAATGTTGGTCATGCTATTCTTTTTTTGCATTGGTCTTTGTGATGTTTGGGCTGCTGGGCAAGTGAGTAATGATGTGCAAGCTGCCTTTGGTATTGTTAGTCAAGGTGCTGTTTTTTTACAAGTTTTAGCTCTAGCCACAGGTAGTGGTGCCACTGCTGCCATTAGTCAATCTTTAGGGGCTAAGCGCGAAACAAGAGCTAGGCGTTATGTATCCATGGTCATCTTGCTTGCCCTAGCTATGGGAATCTTAGTTGCTATCACGGCTTTTTTAGGTAAAAATTTATTTTTTAGTTTTTTGCAAACACCTGAAAACATTCGCCCCATAGCTATATTTTATTGGTCCATAATCTTACTTACCATGCCCTTAACCTATGTTTTTTCAACCACTACATCGATTTTTCGTTCCACAAGGCAAGTTATTCCACCAATATTTGTAGCCGCTACCATGGCATTTGGTAATTTTTTTGGAAATTTAGGATTTGGCCTTGGCTATTTTGGCCTACCTGCCTATGGCTACATGGGCATTGCCTGGACCACCTTTGTATGTACAGCCTTTGGGGCTATTTGCAATGTTTTATTACTGAGTCAACGTGGCTTTTTTAGTTATAAAAATATTCCCCCTATACGTTGGATGAAAGCTAGTTTACCCTACCTTCTTAAGGTGGCAGTGCCAGCTGCAGGCAGTCAAATTGTTTGGCAAACAGGATATATTGTACTTTTTGCGGTAGTTGCCTCACTACCATTTAATAATGTTCATGCACTAGCTGGCCTATCTGCAGGCATGCGTCTTGAAGCTTTATTATTCCTACCCGGCATGGCCTTTAGCATGACAGCAGCAGTTCTGGTGGGTAATAGTTTGGGAGCAAAAAATATACCCCAAGCCTACCGCCTTGCCCGCATATTAGTCATTGCAGGTGCATCAATTATGAGCATTGTGGCAGCCATACTTTGGCCATTTATTCCATATTTAGCATCAACATTATCATCATCCCCAGAAACGCAAGAAATAACGCGTAACTATATGTACTTTAATATATTTTCTACACCATTTACCCTTATGAGCATGATTCTTGGTGGGGTCATGACTGGAGCTGGCGCGACTAAGTATAATCTTATAGTTTATGGCAGTAGTTTTTGGCTAGTGCGCCTACCTATAGCTTGGATTTTTGGGCATTATATTTGGCAAAGTGCTGATGGTGTATTCTTGGGCATGGTTTTATCTCAAGTAGTACAGTCGACCATAATGCTAGTCGTATTATATAAGGTTGATTGGACAAAACATGCCATGAGCGCGAAATCCAAAAAATAACTAGTCAAAGCATAAATATTATGTAAAATAAGCCCATATGAACAACTCATTCACACCCATAAACCTTAAGCAGAAAACAGAATATTTACACTACTGGCACGCTATGCCTGAGCACTCCATTGATTACAGTCTTGCAACTATTTGGGGTTGGAGTAATTATTATCAATTACAATGGAAATTTAGCGATAAACTTTGTTGGATTAAACAAGGAAATAATAATTGCCTTTGGGCTCCGGTTGGCAATTGGCATGATATTGACTGGCAAACAATAACAATGTTCAATGCAGGAGTTACACTTATTTTTGTGCCCGAACCACTAGCCCTAGCCATTGAAAAAGCTCTACCTAATAGAGTACAAATAATAGAAGATCGAGGAGAATGGGAATACATATATAATTCAAAAGATCTTATGAACTTACCAGGCAATCGCTATCATAAAAAGCGCAATCATGTTAATAGTTATAAAAAAAAATATGGCGAACCTAATTATAAAGCTATAGATGATTCTGTCTTGGAAGATGTTTTAAGCCTGCAAGATGAGTGGTGTAAATGGCATGAATGCACCAATTCCAATGCCTTGCAAGCAGAAAATGACGCCATTAACAGAGTGCTTTCCCATTGGAGTGATTTTTCTGGGCTCATAGGTGGATCTTTATATATAGACGACACCTTGGTAGCTTTTAGTGTGGGAGAAATGTTAGATACAAACACCTTAGGTGTGCATTATGAAAAGGGTCACACCGGATACAGAGGTGTATATCAAACCATGAATTCTTGCTTTGTTCAACATGCCGGATTTAACAGTACATTAGTTAATCGTGGTCAAGACCTTGATGAAGAAGGCTTGCGCCATGCTAAAACCAGTTATTTACCGACTAATTTTTTGAAAAAATATACATTAAACATTGCACCTGTTTGAGGCTAATAATATGGATATTCAAAAACATTACCATCAGTTAATTGTATTAAGTGTGCTAATTTGTATGGCATTACTTTCTGCTTGTGCAACACATCCACCAATTCGCGAAGATAGCCCCCTTGCGCAGCGTGGAGTTATAGCAGATTTATACGATTATCCTCAAGACTTAATGGTTTATGCTAAAGGCTCACAAAAAAATCTCTTAAGCAAAAGCGCGCAACAAGAACAAGATGAACGATTTAATCGTATTTATTTTAGCCCTTGGCAACAGCAGTCTGCTTCTTTAAGTCCTAGTGCATTTAAAAATACTTTTGGCTCAGCCAAGGGTTATAGTGGTGTTACACCTTGGTCAAGCACACAATGGCAAAATCTTAAACTAAATGCTGATATTGGACACTATCCCAATACAGCACGCCCAGCCATTACAGTGCATCAAACCAATTTGCGCGAACTCCCAACCATGCAGCCACGATATTCAAAACCCACACCAAATCCTGCCCTAGCACCTTTTGACTATTTTCAATATTCGGCCCTACCGCCTGGCATGCCTCTATTTATTACTCAAGTATCCCAAGATGGCTTGTGGTATTTTGCCGAAAACCCTCTAGCAGCGGGTTGGATACCAGCCATGCATGTGGCTTTTGTAGATGCACAATTTATGACAAATTACAAAAAAGCTAGTTATGCCGCACTCATTAAGGACAAAGTGAGGCTAATGACAAACCAAGGTCAAAACCTTGGACATGCCTATATTGGAGCGATTTTTCCACTTGTTAGTTCCGATGCCAATGGCCTTACTGTGCTCATACCCATGCGTGATGCCAAAGGAATGGCTAGCATAAGCAAGGCTATACTTGATCATAACAATGCTGTCAAAAAGCCATTGCCTGCCCAAGCCGTGCGCATTGCCAAAATTGGGAATGAAATGATGGCCCAACCCTATGGCTGGGGTGGAACTAATAATTATAGAGACTGCTCATCTACCCTGCATGATCTTTTCACTCCATTTGGCATATGGCTACCTCGTAATTCTGCAGCCCAATACAATTCTGCCTCCACATGGCCTTTAAAAAATTTAAGTCCTAAATCCAAGGAAGACGTTATAATCCAAAAAGCTATACCCTTTATGACTTTTGTGTGGCTTCCTGGGCACATTGGCTTATACCTTGGTGAATATGAGGGCAAGGCTCTTATGTTCCACAATATTTGGGGAATTAGAATTAATGAAGAAGACCACAAGGATAATCGCCACATCATTGGGCGCGCTGTGGTTACTTCGCTTGAGCCAGGTTTAGAACTAGACAATATTAATGAAAACCAAACCTTGCTGCATCGTATTGGGGGAATGTCTACCATATCTGGCACAACAATTAGGCCATAAAAAAACAATTATACTAGCATGCAAAAGCACCACTACACCATATCAAACCTCGATGTTGGCAAGCGTTTAGATAGATTTTTTGCTGCTTATTTATCTGAAATATCGCGTGAAAAAATAAAG
This sequence comes from uncultured Desulfovibrionaceae bacterium, assembly GCA_964368845.1. Taxonomy (GTDB): domain Bacteria; phylum Desulfobacterota; class Desulfovibrionia; order Desulfovibrionales; family Desulfovibrionaceae; genus CAYJAD01. Next base: position 5,847 of record CAYJDF010000032.1, on the reverse strand, counting down.
CGTGCCATACAAAGTGGACAATGCAACATTAATGGCATTATTGTATACAACCCAGCTGAGCGTGTAAAGATTGGTCAAAGTTTAGAGCTTAGTTTAGAAAGTCCTTTAGAAAATATCATAGCCGAAGATGGAGAAATTGATATAATTTGGCATGATGAGCATGTGCTAATATGCAATAAACCTGCAGGAATAACAGTTCACCCTTGCCCATCTTGCCCTAGTGGTACTTATATTCAGCGCATTGCCAGTCATTATCCTATCTTACTAAAACAAGAAGGTTTACGTCCAGGCATAGTACATAGATTAGATAAAGATACCAGCGGTCTAATGCTCATAGCTTTAACAGAAGCAGCAAGGCTCAAGCTTAGTGATGATTTTGCTCAAAGAAGGGTGCAAAAAAGCTATTTAGCCTTGGTTCATGGAATACCACCAGAGCAAGGGGAGGTCAAAGAACCCATTGGGCGTCATCCACAAGTGAAGGTAAAAATGGCCATTGTGGAGCAAAAACATGGTGGACGAGAGGCACATAGCACCTGGAAAAGATTATATACTGACCCTAAAAAACGTTTTTCACTGATAGAAGTTGAAATTTTAACCGGTCGCACCCACCAAATACGTGTACATATGTCCCACCTTGGTTTTCCGCTTCTGGGTGATAAAGTATATGGCCATAAAAACAATACGCAGTATGAGCAAAACATAGCAAAACGTCAGATGCTACATGCTTATAAAATTGCTTTTACCCACCCCAAACATCATGATGTACGCCAATTTTGCATTGCCCCCCCAGAGGATATGCTTGATTGCGCCCTAGATTTAAGCGAAAATTTACAAAAAATAATTATAGTGGGCCTACCTGGTTGTGGTAAATCCACACTACTACAAAAGTTTGCGGCTAAAGACATCCCCACATTTAGTGCAGATTCAATAGTTAAAAATCTCTACAAACCAGGTGCGGCTGGGCATACTTATTTACTAAAACGCTTTGGCAGTGAATGTATTGCGCATGCCAAGGCAGAAATAAACCGCGAAGCATTACGTAACATTATGCAAGATGCTAGCATACGCCAAGAGGTTAACAATTTTATCCATAGCTTGGTTTATGATGTATTGCAGAAGTTTTGGGAGCAGAGCAAAGATGATGGGCATATTGTTGCTGTAGCTGAAATACCGCTTTACCTAGAAAATGGTCGTCCATATGCTGAAGATACTTATATTGTTGGTGTTGAGTGTGACCAAAATTTACGCTATGCGCGTTTGCAACATGAACGTAAATGGTCAGAGCAAAAGTGCCATAGCATGGATAGTTGGCAATGGCCGCAAGCAAAAAAAATGGCTGCCTGCAATAGTGTAATAAACAACAATCAAAATATTGAAATTTTTGATAATTATACAGAAAAAATATTAGAGCAAATTATAATATCACGCCAAGAAAGAAAATTAGACTTGGCAAAGCATTTACAAAATCTCTTACACCAAGTATGCTTACCTAGTGATTAAAAAAAACAATTTTTATGTAGAGAATTATCATGGAAATATGCATAGCCTATATGAAGGGTGCTCCTGTTATGTTGCGCCTAGAAGACAACTTGGTTTATATCGACAATGAAATTCAAACAATTGTTGGATTAACCAAGGAAGATCTTGAAACCTTCTCAAAATCCATTGCATCCATACCCTTTGGACCAGATCATGAAGGTTATAAAGCCTTAATTAATGCTAAGCGAGCAGCATTTTTGTCAAACCTATTGGGGTATGCAGCAAGCGATGAATGTGTAGATAAAATATCTCACATTCTAGATAGCGTGCACTATGATGTGTTAGAGTACTTAGGAGAGTACGAAGAAGATTAACTAAAATTTTTTTTGAATTCTTGCGCCTTGCCTAACATAGCTTTTGTATCTGACGTCGTAAACCAATATATATCTTTAACAGCACGAAACCAAGTAAGCTGTCTTTTTGCATAAGCACGAGTGTTTTTGCGCCAAAGCTCTAAGCAATCTGCAAGGCTTAGCCCTTCACATAAATGTGCGTATAGTTCTGCACAGCCAATACCAGACCAAGCCGGAGCGTGTTTATCCCCACAAATTTTAAGGGCTTTATTTGCTTCATCCAAAGCCCCAGCCTGCATCATGGCCTCTATACGTGTGCCCAAACGTGGAGTTAAGGCTTCAAGTGTAATATCAACACCTAAATATAGAGCTTTAACCATCGGCTTTGGCATGGCATGCTCATGCCACCAAGTAAAGTTTTTACCTGTGCTCAAAAATACTTCCAATGCGCGTACAACTCTTTGGCTGTCATTAGGATGAATGCGTGTTGCATATATGGGATCAAATTGCATAAGTTCTTGATGTAAGGTTTGCGATCCATCATGCTTACAACGATGTACTAACTCTTTGGAAATATGTTCCGCAATGGGTGGAATATTTGCAATGCCTTCTAAAAGGGCCTTAAAATATAACCCAGTTCCACCAACAAAAATAGGTAGTTTACCACGCGCGCATATATCACGGGCCACTTCTAAGGCCATATCTAGCCATTTACCTGCGGAAAGCTTTTGCTCCATTGACATAAATCCATAGAGATGATGAGGGCAAGTATTAAGCTCAACCGCATTTGGCTGAGCCGTTATAATAGGAAAATCCGCATAAACTTGCCTTGAGTCGGTATTTATGACTTCACCATCTAGCTTGGCTGCTAAATGCAGAGCTACTTCAGTTTTACCAGCACCAGTTGGGCCAGCAAGACATAGTGCTAGCAGGGGTTTACTCATAAAGCTTTAAATCCACCAGCTGAAGGGGACAAACAGGGTGTTGCTTGCCTAACTTCACCAGAAACATACTTGCTATGCAAAGCAGCAGCTACATTTTCAGGCACAAGATCTTCAACATCTCCACCATGACTGGCAGCAGCTTTGATAATGGTTGAGCTAATAAACAACCACTGGTAATCTGTCATTAAAAAAACTGTTTGTATTTCACGGCGTAGCTTCCTATTCATTAATGCTAATTGAAATTCATATTCAAAATCAGAAACCGCCCTAAGTCCGCGCAATATAACTTGTGCTCCACGTTTTGCCACATAGTCTACCAAGAGGCCAGAAAATGGCTCAACCACAGCTTCCGGAACATCAGCCAAGGCTTCTTTAGCAAGTGCAACACGTTCTTCATGATTAAACAGTGGATTTTTTGGCGTATTATCAGCCACAGCAACCACCACAGTATCAAATATTTCACATCCACGCCTAATTAGGCTTACATGACCATTGGTAATGGGATCAAATGTACCAGGATAAATGGCTATACGCTCTTTTTTAATGCCCATAATATTACTCTTGTTTGTCCGAAGGTACGCTCTGTAAGTACCTCAAGGTTTTCATGTGCCTTCTCTGGCATAAAGTTGGTGGACAATTCCACCTCAGCCGTTACAATACTATTTTCATGCACCCAATTATTACGCAAAAGGCGATGTAACGTGGGTTCAAGTAAATTTTTTCCATAAGGTGGGTCTATAAAAACCACATCAAAAGCTAGGGCTATCTTACTATTTAATATTTTTAGTACATCTTGCTTATTAATGCTACACCGTGCATTATCTAATTCTAATACTTGCATATTATCTTGCAAGCAACGTACAGCTTGAGCGGAATTTTCCACTAACATAGCCTTGAGTGCCCCTCTACTTAAGCATTCAAAAGCCAGCGAACCACTACCTGCAAATAAGTCTAAGACTGTACTCTGTGACCACACAATACCCCTAGACTCAAGCATGGAAAAAAGAGCCTCGCGCACCCTAGACATGGCTGGCCTATATCCAGGCCCTTGCACAGTCTTTAGCTTCCTGCCCTTATAATTGCCTGCAATAATACGCATTATAGCTTCAACAATAACTTAGTTAATTCATAGTTAAGACTTGCCATCTGTTCACCAATTTCCACTTGCTCTGCCCAAGGCCTTTGCTCAAGATTTTGCATTTTACCATGCAGAGCTTTAATTTTATTTTCAAGTTCTGTTTTAATAAAGGCCCAATCCACACTCTTGGTAGCTTGCTCATTTTTTTGTATAAGTGGCATGGCGTTTGGTATAAGCTGTAGCGTTTCCAAATAATCTGGAATAAAGACCTCTGAGCCATAAAGTTCTTGTATCTTTTTGGCAAGCACATTTTGTGCACCTTCTTCACCGTGAGTTAAAACAATATGACTACCTTGACTAGCAGCAGGTTTTATCCACTCCAAAAGTTGACTTTGGCCCGCATGTGCAGAAAAACCACCAATGGTAAAAATTTTGGCTGCAATGGGTATGTCATCCCCAAAAAGCCTAATGGAGGCTGCTTTTTCAACAATCTTACGTCCCGGAGTGCCCACACTTTGATAACCCACAAAAACAATACTTGCTCCTGGTTTCCAAATATTATGCCGTAAATGATGACGAATACGCCCAGCATTGCACATGCCACTGGCAGAAATAATTATTGCAGGGCCAGTCATTTCATTGAGCATACGCGATTCATCGGCCTGCATAGTATATTTTAAGTTTGGTAGCTCAAAAGGATCTTCACCCTTAGCTAAAAGAGCCTTAGCATCATCATCAAATAAATCTTCATGCTTACGAAAAACATCCGTTGCTCGTATGGCTAAGGGACTATCCACATAGATGGGCATATCTTGTGGCAACAAATCTTTGTCGCTTAATTGATGCAAACAGTACAAGATTTCTTGAGTGCGCTCCACCGCAAATGATGGGATTATAACCTTTTCACCGCGTTCATAGCTATATTTTATGGCCTCAGCGAGTTCTGTAACTGGGTCCACGGACATATTATGCTCACGATCTCCATAGGTGGACTCCATAAAAACATAATCTGCTGGTAAGGGTGGTGCTGGATCGCAAATAATAAGTGTATTGGGTTTACCAATATCCCCAGAAAAAAGTGCACTTACCTTCTTACCATCTTCCAAAGCCTCTACATAAATAAAGGCCGAACCCAAGATGTGCCCTGCATCATAAAATGTTACACTAATGCCGGGGTGAGGTTCAAAGGTTTGCCCATAGGCAACTGCACGCAAAAGTGGCAAGGTCTTGGTGGCATCATCTGTATTATAAAGCAGCTGCACAACTTCTTTATTACCTCTGCGCTTATATTTTTCAGCCTTAAACCTAGCCTCCATCTCTTGAATATGTGCACTATCTAAGAGCATTATTTCTAAAAGGTTTACGGTTGGTGCAGTACAATATATGGGTTTATTAAAGCCCTCCCTAACCATACGCGGCAAAAGACCAGAGTGGTCAATATGCGCGTGGGTCATAAGAATAAAATCAATGCGTGCTGCCTCATATAAATCTGTATTAAAATTACGCTCCTCAATGGCCTTATTGCCTTGATGCATACCGCAATCCACAGTAAAGCGAGCTCCACAAGCCTCTATCATATAACAAGAACCAGTAACAGTTTTTGCTGCACCCAAAAATTGTACTTGCATAAACCCTCCGCATATTAAAAGTATAATATACATTTTAACATGTACATTATGCCTTTAGTATAAAATAATTGCAAGTCTTGGCTAAATGGCCACTAAGCCACGTTACGGTATAAAATTACAACTTTCTGAGTTAAAAAGGCATGGATTGCTTCGTGGGGGGGGGCGTGGGGGGGGGGTGTTTTTTTGAAGAATTTTTT
>CAYJDF010000032.1:0-158 GCA_964368845.1 uncultured Desulfovibrionaceae bacterium | reverse complement strand
CTCCCCCCCCCCCCATAATTTAACAACACAATAATTAAAACACCCCCTTGTTTTGCCCCAACCCCGCCCCCCCCCCTGCGCTCGGGGGGCCGCCCCCCCACGAAGCAATCCATAAAATTTTTGTTACATTTATAACTTTATAACACATTGATTTATTT
>CAYJDF010000031.1:0-21729 GCA_964368845.1 uncultured Desulfovibrionaceae bacterium | reverse complement strand
AGCGTCCTACAAAAAGGCCATCTACTACTGAAGCAGATGTAACAAGCAACATGCCTAAAGCCCAAGGTATAGAAAATCTAAAAAAAGTAGGGGCAATCCTACCACGCAATATGTAAATATCTTTATGTTTTTGTGGCATGTATTTATGTGTTTTATATAACCTACTGATTGAAAATTAAAAAAATTGCAATACTCATGATGATAATAAAAAGTTAACAAAGGAAATTTTTATTATCATCAATAGGTTGTGTTCTCTTGTCCGTGCAAAGAATTAAGATGCGATTGGCAGACCCTTTTGGAACTTCGCGCTCGATAATTTCTACCTTGCTAAAATAACGCTCCAATTGCTCCACAAAGAGTTCTAAGGTGTAGTTTGCTGGCAAATTAGGCTGTTTTTCGTGGACCATAAGTCCATTGGGCATAAACTCTGTAATCAAGTGTTTGTTAGTATGGCCTGAAAGATAGCGTACTATAAGCTTCCATGGGTGGTGATTAGTTAAGAAAAGGTGGTGTGTTAAGGCAAGTGCAAGGGCAACATCGGCTGGTTGTTTGAGGTTTCCATCTGCCCCAGCAACCATAAATTTAACACTATTTGCTGCTCCATGCTCACGCAAATAAAGATGCCCACTGGCAACAGCGGTTTCGTCTGGTTCAATAGCTAGTACTTCGGCACCTAGGCGAGCTGCCAAGCGCGAAAAAACTCCGGCATTAGCAGCAATATCCACCACGGTTTTAGGTTTTAAGAGTTTAAGCAATCTGGTGATAAGCGCATCACGGTTGGGTGCATGAGGTACAATTTTTGTGTCAATATCATCATTGTTGATTTTACTGTCGTGGTAATTACTCCACAATGTCTTTTCCCATGGGAAGTCAATATCTTGTACAAATTTTTCTAGTTCATTAAGGGCTTCTCCTCGTTTTGGTGAGAAGGTCTTAGGTGTTGCTAGGCGCAAAGCACCAGCTGCAGCATTAGTTATGCCAGCCGTGGTACAGTGGCGCATCATGTCTCCAAGGTCAAAACTTTTACTACGCAATAGCAAAGGGTAGATCATAAACTTGATGCACTCTACTATGTCATTAAAGTAATTTTCACCTTGGCTTGGTATGATGGAGCCTACATCACACCAAAGAGGCTTATTTAAACCTTGTACAATTATATTATAGCAATGCCCATCAATTAAGCATAAATTTTTTTTATGTAATGACTTACATAGATTGATAAAGAGTAAAGCAGCCTCTTTGAGCTGTATGGGGTTGGCATAGCTCATGGGGACGTTAAAAAATTCTGTATGTTGTTTATATATTTTACCAAAACCTTCAATCTCTATGGGAACTTGGGTAGTTTCTGGTATAAAACCATCCTTTGCTAAGGAATTTAATAAAAATTGAAAAGAATTATCTTTTACTAAATTTATTGCTGTAGGCAGGGTTGCGCGATAAAAAGAATTTTCATAGTAAAAAGTCCTAAAATTAACATCCATAAAGGCGTAACCACGCCATCTAACATCAGATACTTTTAATTTTTTTACGGCATTAGACATGATTTTCTCTTTTTAGTTATAGATAAAAGTTATTGTATGTTAACCAAATATCCCATATCTGCTTTTACAAAAGGGGCATTTCTAATAAGTATATCAAGCTCATGAGCTTTAGCATATTCACCCTGAGTAGCAAGGGTACAAGCAACATTAAATAAGTTCTCTTCAAGTTCCCATGCATCATTATATTTTATGTCATGCTCTGGTATGTCTTCAGGATATCTATATAAAATTTTAAGCATTTTTTGTAGAACCATATCCGGGGGAATATTTTTATTGGGTTCTTGTTTTGATATGTGTTGCTTTTCGGCTAAGCCTTGTTGAAAGATTTGTAATAATTTATTTAATGATTTAGTTTGATTATAGTCTTGCTTAGCCCTTGCTTTACCTTGCTTAGCAATATGTATGGCTTCGTCTTTATGACTTAAGTAGTAACGCAATTTCTTTTCAAAATCTTCTTTAGAGCGATAAACTACTATTTCTTCATCTATTTTAAATAGTTGATTTAATCTTCCTCTATATTCAGTAAAGGCCAAAACACCATAGGCAGTATGTTCAAAAAGGCGCATATTTGAAACATCTCCGGCATGAAGGCATAAAATAGTTTGGCCAAGTTTATTGGCAGTGACTATACCAATTTTATCAATACCTATGGTTGACTGTACAATTTCTTTATACATACTTTTGCCATATAGTGGAACATGCATATGCTGCTTGATATGGATAGGAAGACTAGCTGGCGTATCATTTAAGAATAAACCTAGCTTGGTACTAAATTCTTGGTTCACATGGCAAGCTATATCAAGAATGGCCCGTCGTTCAGCATGGCAATGTGGTACAAAGGGGCTTTGATATGTGCCACAGTAAACAATATCTCGTGCAAGCGCGTTTTCTTGAAAATTATTTTCAAAAATAGGAGAGAGTCCAAATAAGTATGGCACAGATTTTTTTACACCAAGGTGTAATGCTAAATTTCTAATGCGTCGCAAGGGAGAGAGCAAAATATCAAAACCTTGCCAATTTACATCTAAATCAATGGAGGCATTGCGCCAAGCAACAACCAACTTGGGTTGGAATTTTAAGCTTTGCAAAAAATTTCCATCAAAATGATGGTTATCAGTAAAAAATAATACATCAGGTTTAAATGTTTCAATTTGTGCTGCTAGTACTATTTGTTCCCAGTTAGGTGTATCAAAAATGTCTAGAGGTAGGCCATTTTCCATACACCAAGCACGCTGAGCTGGCATGGTATTGCTATAAACAAGTTGAGCTTCACAACCTAATTTTGCAAGTAATGGTGCCACCATATACATATCTTGCATGCCATGTTCATAGAGCTTTTGAATTTGCTTGGTAAAATTTTGCTTGGCTACATGAGGGTATAAATTATAAAAAATAGGTACATAGCTAGGATAGTGCGTATGGACTTGCAAGATGCGTAAAGGACGATCTTGGTATTGGCTAGGTTTTAGTATGTTGGGCATTTAATTTCCCATCAGTTTTTTGTAATGTCACATTAATATGATTTTTTGATTTATTTTAGTTGCAACGAATAATGTCTGACGTTTTTCTAACGTTAAAAGTTCAAATTGCCAAATAAAATTTTTCGATTTTACAGAAATACTCCTATCACGTCTCATGACTATGAGTTTTATGTAATGCTTTATAGATAAGAAGTAAGCATTTGCAGTGCTAATGAAAAATCATATGGTGGCAGTATTCATTGGTGCAAAAATATAAAGCTTTATCGACTTAAAAACATTTTATTTTTTTGTATTTTCGTGATTTGCTCTAAACATAGTCGTATATTTGTGCAATGTTACAATATTTTATTTTTTTGTATTCTTGGATAAATATTTTACTTTTGAAAAAAAGTTCTATATCATTGTAAATTGCTATTTTTAAAGTATAATCTGTTGTGAGTTAAATCAAATCATTATTCTGTTGTTATTTTTGATTTATCTTGCAATAATAATCGTTTGTATAAATTAAAATGAACGTAGTAAAATTTAATTATTTTAATGCATTGTATAAGTGCTAAGCAGTCTGAAAATGAAAAAATACAATACTAAGTAAAATAAATCATTATTAGTCAAATTTAATGAGAAAGAATATCAACTATGAAAATATTACAATTATTTACCAGTGTGTTAGGTAGAGATCCCCGCCCGTTACGTTTTTATAAAGAGCTTGTAAAATGCGCGAATGTCACAGTGGCTTCAAAACTTGCACCCATGGCTGAATTTAGTCAAGGCCTTGAGTTCATAAAATTAAAAAGTGAGAGATGGGATGATGCAATTAAAACAGAACAATTTGAGAATCGCATCTGGACACCACATTATAGAGAAGATTTACGTAACTTACAAAAACAACCATACTCTTTAATTGTCTGCCATGAAATAGAGTTGCTCCCAATTGCTGTAGCTTTAAAAAATATTCCACAAAACAAGGGGAAGTGCCGTTTAATTATGGATGCGCGAGAATTTTATCCTCGTCAATTCGAAAATGATCCCTATTGGTGTACACGTACTCAACCCTTAATTGATCATATTTGTAAAAAATATCTGCCAGAAGCTGATGTAGTTTTTACAGTTTCAACTGGAATTGTATCCGGATATAAACAATTGTATGATGTTGATTGTACATTGTTAGCAAGCTTTGCCTATTTCCACGATATAACACCACACAAAACAGAAAAGCATTTACGTTTTATACATCATGGTAATGCCTTATCAAAACGTCATCTAGAGTATATGGTTGAGGCCTTCAAGCCATTGGAAGGTAAGGCTAGTCTTGATTTTATGCTAGTACCATTGGAACCTCAATACTTTGAGGCACTAAAGCATTTTGCCAAAGATGTGCCCAATGTTAATTTTATCCCCCCTGTACCTATGCTGAATATCGTATCATCCATAGCAAAATATGATATGGGGGTTTTTTTGTTGCCCCCCAACACTTTTAACCATCAACACGCCTTACCTAATAAGTTTTTTGAATTTATACAAGCTCGATTAGGCATAATTGTTTCTCCTTTGCCAGAAATGCAGTCTTGGGTAAAGGCAACTAAAACAGGTTTTGCTACAAGTAGCTTTAACCCCGTAAGCCTTACTGATGCTATATTGTCTTTAGAAGCTGATACCGTAGATGTTTTTAAAAACAATGCAAACATTGCTGCAAAAGAACTATGCTGGGAAAAAAATAACGAGCTCATACATGCAACAGTGCTAGAGCTTATTCAGGGAAATTAAGTATACATAATGATTATCCGAGATTTTGCACCGTCATGCAATATTGTTATTACAGTATGTGAAAGTTTTTTTGATAATAATTGAGCTAAGGATTGCAATTGCGATAAAGGCTAAGTTGTATTGAGGCCTCACTGTGATAAGGCAAGCAATCTACAAAATTTTTAGGTGAACTCTTGACACAGTGGAACACATCATCTATATTATTTTATGATATCTGAAAAATACTATGGTGTTAGTAGGCAGTAACTAAATACTTATAAGGTTATAAATTAACGTATTGTGTTTTGGGTAACTAATTATGAATCAAATATGTACTCGTTGTGTTATGGATACTAGTGCTAGAGAAATTAAGTTTGATCAGCATGGCATATGTAACTTTTGTCATTCTTATGAGCATTACTTAGCAAAAATTAAAGCGTCAGATATTTACAATCCTGAAAAGCTAAAAGAAAAAATCTCTATAATGAAGGATGCAGGAAAGGATAAAAAATATGATTGTATTATTGGGTTGAGTGGTGGCCTTGATAGTTCTTACTTATGTCACGTAATGTACGAATTTGGTGTAAGACCATTACTTATTCATGTAGACAATGGATGGAATTCAAACCTTGCCGAATATAATATCCGTTGTATTACTGAGAAAACACAATTTGATTTTGAAAGAGTTACTGTTGATTTTGATATGTTTAAAGAGTTACAAAAAGCATACTTTAGAGCATCTGTATGTGATGTTGAAGTATTGACAGATCATGCAATGATGGCGATCTTATATCAAAAAGCTGAAGAGCATGGCTTACAATATTCTATAATAGGTAGTAATTATGCTACTGAATTTATCATGCCTGCAAATTGGAATTATGATAAAAAAGATATTGTTAATATTAAAGATATAGTTGAAAAAAACTCTAATGCTTCTATAGATAATTTTCCATTTTATGTGGTTTTTGAGACAGTGAAAAAATTTATTCAAATTGACCCATTAAATTATGAACATTATTCAAAAAGCAAAGCTATTGACATATTACAAAAAGCATATGGTTGGAAACCTTACCCATATAAACATTATGAAAGTATTTTTACCTGTTTTTATCAAGCATATTACTTGCCAGTTAAGTTTGGGATTGATAAACGCAGAGCTCACTTTTCTGACTTAATACATTCGAAGCAAATGAGTAGAAGGGATGCAATTTACGAGCTTAGCAAACCAGCTTGTTCTGGTGCAGCACTTCAGCAAATGAAACATACTGTACTTAATAAATTAGGTATTTCAACTGAAGAATGGGAAAATATCATGCAAGCAGAGCCCGTGCCACATACATTCTATAGAACAACTGCAGATGTTTTGCGTGAAGCAAATATTATTTCATAGCAATATGTTGTTAGCACTTTACAATATAGTATGAAAATAAAGAATCATTACCATTAAAATTAAATTATAATACAAGTCACGTCTTTACAGCTTCTTAAAGCAGGCCTGCACAAAGGCTTGAAATAGAGCCAAGCTATGTTGATTTTCTTTGTAGGAAAGTTCCGGATGCCACTGTACAGCTAGAGTAAACCGTTGCTCTGGTAAATATACTGCCTCAATAAGCCCATCTTCTGATGTTGCCGCCACTTGTAAACTAGGGGCAAGGGCTTTGATTGCTTGATGATGATAGCTGTTTACGCCTATCTTTTCTGCATTTAGTATGCTGCTTAGAGGGGTGTTTGGAGAAATTGTCACACAATGTGCTGTGCGGTTATAGGGTGGCGACATTTGATGCTGGATGTCAGATGGGGCTTGGCTTGGTAAATCTTGATACAGTGAACCGCCAAGTACAACATTTAGTAATTGCAATCCACGGCATATGCCTAAAGTTGGCAAGTTTATTTTAATAGCTTCTTTAATCAAAAAAGCCTCAGAGCTATCCCGAATGCAGCAATGCGTACCTGTCTTTGCATGCGCCTTTTCATAATAAAGGCTTGGGTCAACATCATGTCCACCAGTTAAAAGTAATCCATCAATATTATATATTACTTGTTTGAGCACTTCTTCGTTATTAGTGAGAGGTAATAAAATAGGTATACCACCAGCTTGCTCAATGCCATCCATATATCCTGGCAACATCCAGTAGCTTTCTTTGGCCTCGTCCACCAATAAAATTATACCAATATATGGTCTGCGCATATCTATTTATCTACTATTTAAAAATTTAAAGCAAGTTTATGTATTCTTTTTTAAGTAAATATCAAATATTTTATATGTTTAATGGATATTAAGCGTTTAATGGTGATAAATGTTTTCAAAAAAAATCATTTTAAAATTGACAATGAAAATCACTTGCATTATTTCTAAAGCGACGTGGAGATTTTCATATAAAAATATTTTGTTTTTGTAATTTTTCTATGCGTAATAATTATATATTGAAAGCTAAAGGGATGTAAAATGGCAAAAACATTAGCACAAGGCGAGCTTAATACGGAGTATATTATAACAGATATTCAAACCCTAGGTGATGAAGAAATGGAAAAATTTTTATTTTCCTTAGGCTGTTATGTAGACCAAAAAGTCACTATTGTATCAAAACTTAACCGCAACTTGGTTATAACCATTAAAGATGCCAGATATAGTATTGATGAAAGTTTGGCCAATGCTATATTAATTTAGTAAATTATTTATATTTAGGAGAATAAAATGCGCATAGCACTTGCAGGTAATCCCAATAGTGGTAAAACCACATTATTTAATGCTATTACTGGTAAGATTGAAAAGGTTGGTAACTGGGCTGGGGTTACCGTTGAAAAAAAAGAAGGCAGCATTAAGCAAAATCTTTTAAGTGGCTCAGAGTCCATGATTGCGGTAGATTTACCAGGTGCATATTCCATGTCGCCATTTACATCTGAGGAAAATATTACCCGTAAGTTTGTGCAAGATGAAAATCCAGATGCCATCATTAACATTGTTGACGCCACTAACTTAAGCCGCAGTCTTTTCTTTACAACGCAGCTTTTGGAAGTGGGTGTACCTGTGGTTGTAGCTCTTAATAAAAGTGATCTTAACTTAAAAAAGGGCATTAAAATTGACATCGAAAAGCTTTCTGAAAAATTAGGTTGCCCTGTGGTTGCAACCACAGCTACCAACTCAGGCGACAATGGCTTAAAGGAATTGTTGGCTAAGGTTTTCTCTGTAAAAGGGCAGGGTCAAGTCGCTCCTTATAATCAAGAAGAACGTATTACTAATAAAGAAGATGCTAAAGCTTACGACATCAAGCGTTATGAATTTGTTAACTCCATAGTTGATGCCGTAGAAGATCGTAAAACTGCCAGCAATAAGCAGTCTATGCAAGATGCAGCAGATCAAATTCTAGCAAATAAATACCTTGGTATACCAATTTTTGCTCTTGTTATGTGGGCAGTATTTTATATTTCTCAAACTACTCTGGGTACATTTATAGCTGACTTTTTAGTTGGTTACATTGATATGTTTAATGAATGGGCTGGCGAAGCTCTGGGCGAAGGAGCATCCCCCCTTGCTAAATCGCTTTTATTAGACGGTATTATTGGTGGTGTAGGTGCTGTTGTGGGCTTCTTACCGCTTATCATGGTTATGTTTTTCTTGCTAGCTCTTCTAGAAGATTGCGGATACATGGCCCGTGTAGCTGTGGTTATGGATAGATATATGCAATTTGTGGGTCTTTCTGGTAAGTCCATTATCCCCATGGTTATTGGGACAGGTTGCGCTATTCCTGGTGTTATGGCTACACGTACTATTAGAAACGAACGCCAACGTAGAACCACAGCCATGTTAACTCCATTTATGCCTTGCGGTGCTAAGTTGCCAGTAATTGCACTGTTTGCTGGAGCATTTTTTGCTGACGATCCATGGGTGGGTACATCCATGTATTTTATGGGCATTGGCTTGATTGTACTTGGTGCCTTTTTGATTAAGCGTATTGCAGGGCATAAGGATGCACAATCATTCTTTATTATGGAGCTTCCTGAATATCAATTCCCAAGCTTTAGCCGCGCAGCACTATCCATGCTTGCACGTGGTAAGGCCTTCTTAATTAAAGCAGCTACGGTAATATTGGTTTGTAATGCTGTAGTGCAAATTATGCAAACCTTTAATTGGTCATTTGAAGTAGTTGCAGAAGGTGCTGAGAGCACAAGTATATTAGCATCTGTAGCAGGTCCTTTTGCCATATTATTATTGCCACTTGGATTTGGAGCATGGCAGCTCGCAGCAGCGGCTATAACTGGCTTTATTGCCAAGGAAAATGTAGTTGGTACATTGGCAGTAGTATATGGCATCACAAACTTTATTGATACAGAAGAGCTTGCCATTATTGAAGGTGCAACCACTGTTGCTCAAACTATGGGCATGACTCAAGTGGCTGCTCTTGCATATCTTATGTTTAACTTATTTACTCCTCCATGCTTTGCGGCCATTGGCGCCATGAATGCTGAAATGGAAAATAAAAAATGGCTCTTTGCAGGCATTGGTTTACAATTTGGTACAGCTTTTGTGGTTGCATTTTTGATTTATCAAATTGGTACAATAATAACTCTAGGTACGGTGGGCACAGCATTTGTTCCCGGACTTATGGTTGTTGCGGCATTACTTGCCTTGGCAGTTTACCTTGTCAAAAAAGGTGATGCTATCTCTGCCCAAAATTACAAGGCAGCTATTGCACAATAGGCAATGAATTTGTAATAACCTTCCTTACAGTGAAATTTTCATAAGTACTGTTAGCTGTAGGGAAGGTTTAACTTGAAGGGGCAAAAATATGAATGATTTTATTATTTGGGCAATAGTTTTTGCAATTTTAGGTTCGGCCATTGGTTATATTATTATTCAAAAGAGAAAGGGTGTTAAGTGTGTAGGTTGTGCATCAGAAGCATCTTGTGCTTGCCCAAAAGAGTCTGAACATCAATGCGCTTGTCAGACAAATCCTACGCAGGCAAGTAATTGTTGTAGTAAGGGTGTTATGCCCATAAATTAATACATATGTTATCCTTCCATGAAAGCTCTTATGGCCCTAACCATAAGGGCTTTTTTTGTGCGATTTTGCTTGCAGGTAGGTCCTAATTTGATTTAATTTAAGGCGTGATGCAAAGACCAGACCCACAAACTATCCCCAAAACTCCTGGAGTATATTTATTTAAAAATGCGCAGGGACGTATTTTATACGTGGGTAAGGCACGGGTTTTGCGCAAGCGTTTAATGTCTTATTTTCGTGAAGATGGTCTAGCTCCTAAAACAAAAGCCATGCTACGTCATGCTGTAGATGTTGAAACTTTATCCACTAATACAGAAAAGGAAGCATTGCTCCTAGAGTCAAGTTTAATCAAAAAACACCGCCCACATTATAATATTGTTTTGCGTGATGATAAGCAATATGTACTATTTAAGATTTCTTCTAAACATCCATATCCGCGTTTAGAGGTGGTGCGCACTGCTAAGCGGGATAAGGCATGGTATTTTGGACCATTTACTTCTGCTCAAGCGGCGCGTGAAACTTGGAAATTATTGCATAAGGCTTTCGCCCTTAGGCGTTGCACAGACCGAGGCATGCGAAATAGAACTAGAGCATGTTTATATCACTTTATGGGACAATGCCCAGCTCCATGCATGAATTTAATTAGCCCTGAGGGCTATGCTCAGGGAGTAAAAAGGGTCATGGATGTGCTTGCAGGACGTTCTGGTGCGTTAATCCACGAGCTTGAGCAAGAAATGCATATGGCATCAGAAGCCCAAGAGTATGAAAGAGCCGCATTGCTACGCGATCAAGTGCGTGCTGTTAGACGCACGGTAGAGCGTCAAGCGGCTGTGCTTCCAAGTGGAGCTAATATGGATATTTTGGGTTTGCATGCCACAGAAAAAGGCATGGCTCTTGGCATATTATTTGTGCGTGAAGGCTTACTTATGGATGGACGAACCTATTTTTGGCCTGGGCTTGATTTCGAGGATAGCCCAGAATTAATGCTTTCTTTTTTAGCACAATTTTATGGGGCTATTACACCACCATCACGCATTATATTACCCTGGATTCCAAAGGGGGTAGTGGAGAGTGATGCTTCCGGTGAAACCAAGGATGAAGAAATAGACGAAGATACTCATATGCTCAATACCTTAGCTCAAAGCTTAAGTGACATACGCGGAGGTACTGTGCGTATTGTGGCGGCTAAAAGTATAGAAGAAAACAGCCTTGTGGATATGGCCTCAACCAATGCTAGAGAAGAGGCTTTGCGACGTAAAGATCAATCAATGGAAGATCGTTTAGCCATTGCATTGCATTTGCCCCATGCCCCAAGACGCATTGAATGTGTTGACGTTTCACATACCTCAGGTAAGCAAAATCGTGTGGGTATGGTGGTTTTTGAGGATGGAAAACCCCAAAAATCAGCTTATCGCAACTATGCCATGCCTGATAATGCCGATGATTATGCTACCCTTGCAGCTTGGATTTTAAGACGCTTAGATTCTGGGCCACCTTGGCCTGATCTTTTGCTTATTGATGGCGGTAAGGGGCAGTTAAATGTTGTGCAAAGAGCTTTAAAAGAAGCTGGTAGGGAAGGTCTTTTTTCCTTGGCAGCTATAGCTAAAGCTCGTAACGAGGATGGTCGCTCCGATAGGAGAGCTGGTAATATTAGTGACAGAATTTTTTTACCAGAGCGTAGCAATCCACTACCCTTGCGCGAAGGCGCACCAGAGCTATTATTTTTGCAATATGTACGTGATTGCACACATAGTTTTGCTCTTGGGCGGCATCGTATGGCTAGAACAGGTGCTGCCTTATCTAGTGAGCTTATGCGAATACCGGGGGTTGGTTTAGCTACGGCTAAATTACTTTGGCAACATTTTGAAAGTATTGAAGCCATGCGTAAAGCAACAGAGGATGAACTTACCAAAATTCCTAGCATTGGTAAGGCCAAGGCAAAGAGCTTGCGAGAAAAGTTGCAGAAATTGTAGTATAATATAATGAATACACAGATTTAGACTGACTGCATAATCTATGCTGCAAGTTTTAAAATGTAGTAAATTTTAGGGAAAATATTTGCTATTTTGTTATTAATACTATATATTTTAATATATGTCATATCCATATTGTTAGTACTTTGTAGCCTCACATAACAAATATGGTAACCTTAAATATTTATAAAGCATTATTTGCTTAGTATAACGCCATTGGTATCTACAGTGCATTAATTTAAACATTTTTTGCAAAGGGAAAAATATGGCCTCATCCACAAAGCAAGAAAAAAGTAATTTTAGCATAACATTAAAATTATCACTTTTTTTGTTAATTTTATTTTGGACGCTTATTATTGCGGGTTCGCTTTGGTTTAATATGCATAATACTTATGCCTATAGTGAAGCAGCAGCACGCATACAAGCTCGCACAGCTTTTGAAAAGGATGTAATTTATCGCAATTGGAATTCAATGCTGGGTGGAGTCTTTGCAAAGATTACCGAAACAAGCCCACCCAATCCCTACCTTGAGGAAGAGGGTCGAGATGTTACTACTGATAATGGCCTAAAGCTTACTAAGATAAACCCTGCCTATATGACAAGATTAATACATGAAATGGGTGCAATAGGAGGCGGGGTGCGTGGGCATATTACTAGTAATGATCCTATACGTCCTGCCAATAAGCCGTCTGAGTGGGAGGCACAAGCCCTTGTTCTGTTAGAGAGTGGGCAGGTAGAAGAAGTTTCTGAAATACGTGAATTGGACGGAGAGGACTATTTACACTTTATTAGACCATTAATGGTGCAGGAAAGTTGTATGCCTTGTCATGCATTCCAAGGTTATAAGGTGGGTGAAGTGCGAGGGGGTATTAGTGTATATGTTCCTATGGCACCGTTTAATGCAGCTGCCAGCGCAAATATTACTAAGCTTTTGAACACCCATATTTTTATATGGTTTTTAGGTGTGATGTTTTTCACTCTTGGTTTTCGAAAAATGATGATTCATGGACAAAAACGTGATTATGCCGAAGGGCAGTTATTCAAACTTAATCAAGAATTGGAGCAAAGAGTTAGTGATGCCATTGATGAGGTAGAAAAGAGACAAGCAGCATTGCAAAACTTTATGAACAATACTGATGGATTAGCATACTTAAAAGACTCTGAACTGCGTTATACCATGGCCAATAGAAATTATGAGCTTTTGACCAAGAGCTATACACTTTTGCAGGGAAAAGATAATATAGAAGTGGGTTTGCATGCTCAAATTTTTGAAGATATATGTAATTATGAAAAAGAGGTTTTAACCACTCAAGAAGCCATACACCCAGAAAAAGTTTTTGCCTTTGATAATTCTGGTAAGTTGTATGCTGCTGCAATTTTTCCTGTATTTGGTAAAAGTAAAGATATCGAAGGTATTGGAGCAATGTTTTTTGATGTAACCCAACGCATTGCGGTGGAAGAGACATTACGTATAGCTCAACAAGAGGCTGAAAGTGCCAATAAGGTAAAAAGCGAATTCTTGGCTAATATGAGCCATGAAATTCGAACTCCCATGAATGGTATTTTAGGATTGTTACACCTTTTTAACTCTACTCAATTAGATAATACTCAAAAAAGTTATGCTGAAAAAATGGATACTTCAGCAAAAAATCTCATGCGTATTATTAATGATATTTTAGACTTTTCTAAAATGGAAGCCGGTAAAATGGAAATGGAAAAGCAGCCCTTCATTTTGCATGGTATTGGACAAGAGGTGTCGGATTTATATGGGCATATATGTGCTGAAAAAGGCCTAATTTTAGATGTATCTTGTAGTGAGCATGCTGAAGTGTTTGTTTTAGGTGATGCCTTACGCTTAAAACAAGTGATTTTTAATCTTATAAGTAATGCTATTAAATTTACCAATTCAGGGGGGAAAATATTTTTAGAAGCAGAAAGCTTTATACATAATGATGCAGAGCTCCATTGCACTTTTACCATAAGTGATACAGGTATTGGTTTATCTAATGAACAAGTGCAAAAACTTTTTTTAGCTTTCTCACAAGCAGATAGTTCTGTGACGCGCAAATATGGTGGTACAGGGCTTGGTTTAATTATTTCAAAAAGAATTATTAATCTTATGGGTGGTGATATTTGGGTTGAAAGTGAGCTTGGCAAAGGTACAATTTTTACCTTCACTACCAAATTTCCCATAGCTTCGGATATACCGCAAGAAAAAGATATGCAATTTGAACATGGTGATATGACGCTAGCACCTCATAGTGGCCACCTGCTTATTGTGGAAGATAATGAGATAAATCAAATTGTTGTTCAAGAAATTTTACATGCTGTCGGCTATACATTAGATATTGCCGACAATGGGCAAATGGCGTTAGAAATGTTAGAAAAAAATGCGTATGATTGTGTACTTATGGATATTCAAATGCCCGTTATGGATGGATATACCGCCACAAAAATCATACGCCAGCAAGAAAAGTTCGCTAAACTTCCCATTATAGCCATGTCTGCCCATGCCATGAAGGGTGATAGAGAGGTAAGCCTTACTCATGGTATGAATGAGCACATTACAAAGCCCATTGATGCAGAAATTCTTTATAAAACTTTACAGACTTGGATGTTAAAGAATGGATAATAATACTATTCGTTAAATTCATTTAAAAGCGGCATATGGTTTGATAATTCTGCTAGATAAATATTTTTTTGAAAAATTTTGTAAGTACCCGTCAAAAGCAACAGTTTTTGACGGGTTAATCTTTGTTCTTGACTTATACTCTAAGCCTTCGTAACAAAGTCCCACTCTTTCAAAACTTAAAAAATAGGTGTTTTATGTCAAAAGTTATTACTCGTTTCGCACCAAGCCCTACTGGCCATTTACATATTGGGGGCGCACGCACAGCTATTTTTTGCTGGCTGCTAGCACGTCATTTTGGGGGCGAATTTTATTTACGTATTGAAGATACAGATGTTGAACGTTCTAAGCAAGAGTATACAGACTCCATTTTAGCTTCCATGACTTGGCTTGGTCTTGATTGGAATGCTAATCCAGTCTATCAAACCACTAGAACAGATTTATATAATAAATACGTGGATATGTTACTAGAAAGTGGGCATGCATACTGGTGTTCTTGTACGCCAGATGAAGTGGACGCCATGCGTGAACAAGCTAAGGCCAAAGGATTAAAGCCACGTTATAATGGTAAATGCCGAGAAAAAAATGTTGGTCCAGGGCATGGGCATTGTGTGCGACTAAAAGCACCTTTAACTGGCAAGGTTATTTTTGATGATATGGTCAAAGGTCCTGTGTCTGTGGATGTGGCTGAGCTTGATGATATGATTGTACGTCGTTCTGATGGTATGCCCACTTATAATATGGCCGTAGTGGTTGATGACCATGATATGGGTATTAGCCATGTAATACGTGGAGATGACCATGTTTCTAACACTCCACGTCAGATTTTAATTTATAATGCCTTAAACTTACCTCTACCGCGTTTTGGTCATGTGCCCATGATTTTGGGGCCAGATAGACAAAAACTATCTAAGCGTCATGGTGCGCGTGCTGTTATTGAGTATGAGCAAGATGGTCTTTTGCCCGAAGCCTTGGTTAACTATTTGGTACGCCTTGGCTGGTCACATGGTGACCAAGAAATCTTTACCCTCGATGAACTGATTAAGTTGTTTGATGGTAATAATTTAAATGCGGCAGCTTCGGCTTTTGACCCTGATAAATTACAATGGTTAAATGGACATTATATTCGCGCTCTCCCCATAGAAGATTTAGCAAAGCGTACCAAACCCTTTGTACAGGCTTTGGGGTTTGAGCAAATTAGCGAGCAAAAGCTATGCACCATGGTTGAATTATTTAGAGAGCGTGCAGCTAATTTGATAGACTTAGCAAAGGCCCTACAGCCCTTATTATTAAATGCTGAAGAATTAGTTTATGATGAGGGAGCCATCAAGAAAACACATAGTGCAGAAAGTGCGTCTATTGTTGCAAAACTTGGTGAAGCCTTTGCATCTGTCAGCGATTTTACGGCTCAGACCCTAGAAAAAATTATGCATGATTTTGTAGAAGCACAAAACCTTAAATTTAAGCAAGTAGGCCCGCCTTTACGGGTGGCTTTACTTGGTTATATGGGGGGGCCAGCCCTACCAGAGGTCATGGCTGTGCTTGGAAAGGACGAAAGCTTTAAGCGTATTAATCGTTTTGCTAACATATAAATTTATAAGGCATAAGTAAAATAGAATCTTTTTGCACAACGCAAATATGACATTGAAAAATGTTGATGTAGAGCTATTTTACTTCTAAATTATGTTATTGCCAGACTTGTTGCTTATGTGTATCATGCCCGTCAAACATCGCAGTATTTTGTGATAAAAATGATAAACCGTGGAGGAAAAGAGAATGAAGTTTGCTAAATGCATGTTCTTACTTGTTTTTGCAGTAATGGCATTTACTGCCACCCCGGCCTTTGCCGCTGAGCCTATTAAAATTGGTGTATATCTACCCCTAACCGGACAAAACGCTTTTGGCGGTCAGCTTGAGCTTGAAGGCATTAAGCTTGCCAATAAGCAAATGTCTAGTATTCTTGGTCGCCCTGTGGAGCTTGTTGTTGTTGATAACAAGTCTGATAAAGTGGAAGCAGCCAATGCTGTAAAGCGTCTTACTGAGCGTGATAAAGTAAACGCCATTATAGGTACTTATGGTTCTTCTCTTGCCATGGCTGGTGGTGAAGTGGCTGAAAAAGCCAAGACTCCGGTTGTTGGTACATCTTGCACCAGCCCCTTAGTTACTCAAGGTAAGAAATATTATTTCCGCGCCTGCTTTATCGACCCATATCAAGGTCTTGGCGCAGCTCAATATGCTTATGATAAGCTAGGTTATAAAAAGGCTGCTATTCTAATGGACGTAGCCAATGACTATGCTGTTGGCCTTGGTGCATTCTTCAAACGTTCATTCACCAAACTTGGTGGTGAAATTGTTAGCGAAATGAAGTATAGCTCTGGCGATACTGACTTTACAGCACAACTAACCGAACTTATTGCTAAAAAACCTGATATAGTGTTTATGCCTGCTTATTTTGCTGAAGGTGCTATCATCATGAAGCAAGCTCGTGAACTTGGTGCTACTTTCCGCCTTATGGGTGCAGATGCTATGGATAATCCTGATACTCTCAAGATTGCAGGTAGTGCTGCTGAAGGTTTCTTGCTAACTGCATTCCCTTATGCTGCCAATATGCCTAATATGAGTGCAGAAGCTAAAAAGTACACCGATGCTTGGAATGCTGAATATCCTAACAAAGAAACTAACATGAACGCTGCTCTTGGTTATACCAGCTACATGATGATTATGGACGCCATTAAGCGTGCTAACAGTGCAGAGCAAGAAGCTATCACCGAGAAGCTTGCCACCACAAAAGACTTACCAACTCCTTTTGGTAATTTGACCATCAACGCTACTCATGACGCTGAAATGCCTATCGGTATTATTGGCTATAAAGATGGTAAGCGCGTTTACTTAGATCAAATTCAACCCAAATAATTAGTTATTATATGGGGGTATGGCTTACATACCCCCATTTTTGTACCTCATATTAGAGGTACAGGTTTTTTTGATCAATTGAAACCTCAGCCTAATTCATTGTGTTGGGTTTTATAGCGTTAACGACAGTCAATGCGACCAAAAATTAGGAATAGAGCGAGCATCGCTTGCCCGTTAAACGAATGATTTTTGTGATTTTACCTCTGCACAGGTAAAATTTGCATAAAGAATTATTTTGCAGTTTTTATATAAAAATTTATATTTGAAATGATTGTGCAGAGCTTTCAATCTAGGATATTTGCATGAGCTTTGAAATGTTCTTGCAGCATTTTTTTAATGCTCTCACCTTGGGTTCCCTCTATGCCCTAATTGCCATTGGTTATACCATGGTCTATGGCATATTACGCCTAATTAATTTTGCCCATGGCGATATATTAATGGTTGGGGCATATTTTGTATTTTTTGGTACTTTTGCCTATGGCCTTCCTTGGGCTATTGCTGCGGTTATTGCCATAGCCGGAGCATGCTTCTTAGGTGTGTTGGTAGAGCGAGTGGCCTATCGCCCTTTGCGCGATGCCCCGCGTATATCTGCTTTGATTAGTGCCATTGCTGTATCATTTTTTATTGAAAGTCTTGCTGTAGTTGTTTTTACAGGCTTACCACGTCCGGTATTACAGCCTGATTGGCTAATTAATAAGTGGAGCATTGGTAATGTGCATATTTTGCCTCTAACAGCATTTGTGCCAGGGGTAACACTAATTTTAGTTAGTATTTTGCTCTATATTGTGTATCGCACAAAACCTGGCCTTGCCATGCGCGCAATTTCTAAAGATATTGAAACTACAAGACTTTTAGGTGTTAAGGTAGATAATATTATTGCCTTAACCTTTTGCATTGGTTCAGCCTTAGCTGCTGCATCTGGTATTATGTGGGCCTTGCGCTATCCTAAAATAGACCCATATATGGGAATTATACCAGGATTCAAGGCATTTATTGCTGCTGTGTTTGGCGGAATTGGATCTATTCAGGGTGCGGTTATTGGTGGTTTAATGCTTGGATTTATTGAAATTATGGCCGTAGCATTTATGCCGCATCTTTCGGGTTATCGCGATGCCTTTGCTTTTATTTTGCTTGTCTTTGTTTTACTTGTGAAGCCAACTGGGCTTTTTGGTGAACGCATGGAGGAAAAAATCTAATGCGCTTTAACAAATATACCCTTGCTTCCATAGCCCTCATGGCCATGGGGGGAATATTTCTCCTTTATGCTGAGCTTTTCTTGGGTGCATATGAAATATATATTCTAAAATTAATTTTTATTAATGCTATTTTGGCTTTATCACTTAATTTAATTTATGGATATACTGGGCTTTTTTCCCTTGGGCATGCAGGATTTATAGCCATTGGAGCTTATGTTTCAGCCCTATGTATTTTAAGTCCGGAGCAAAAGGAAATCATGTGGCTTTTAGAACCCATGATTTGGCCATTTTCTGAATTTTTTACACCGTTTTGGGTGTCGGTCATAGCCGGAGGTTTGGCGGCGGCATTTTTTGCACTCATTATTGGACTGCCTGTGTTGCGCCTAGGTGATGACTATTTGGGTATAGCAACCCTAGGATTTGCAGAAATTATCCGCGTGCTTATAGTTAATGCCAACCCTATTACCAATGGTTCACTTGGTATTAAGGGCATACCCAGCTATGCGGATTTGCTGACTTGCTATTTTTGGCTTTTGGTAACACTAGTTTTTATGGTGCGTTTGGTAAATAGTAATTATGGCAATGTTTTAAAATGCATTCGCGACAATGAAATTGCGGCCAAGGTCATGGGTATTAATGTCTTTTTTTACAAAGTGCTTTCATTTTGTTTAGGAGCTTTTTTTGCCGGAGTAGGTGGAGCCTTGCTTGGTAGCCATTTATCCACCATTGACCCCAAGATGTTTAACTTCTTGCTTACTTTTAACGTACTTATGTTTGTGGTTGCCGGTGGGCTTGGTTCAATTACCGGTTCCTTACTTGGGGCAGGCGTTATTACTATTTTACTTGAATGGCTACGCGCACTTGAAGAACCTATGAATTTAGGTTTTGTGGAAATACCGGGTATTCCTGGCATGCGCATGGTTATTTTTTCGCTCATCCTTCTTGCCATTATTCTCTTTAGACGTGAAGGTATCATGGGTATGCGTGAAATTACATGGCAAAGTCTTTTTGGGTTTTGGAGGAAAAAATGAGCATGTCCTTCATAAAACCAGACCCTAAGGATGCTGTGCTTAGTGTACAAAATGTGACTATGCGTTTTGGGGGTGTAGTTGCTGTTAATGATCTTAGTATGTCCATACCAAAGGGCAGTATTGTAGGCCTGATTGGTCCTAATGGTGCAGGAAAAACTACTGCCTTTAATGTCATTAGTGGCTTTTATACTCCACAAGAAGGGCAGGTTCTTTTTAATGGAAGCAATATTACTGGTGCTCCACCACATAGGGTTTGTGATGCTGGTATTGCTAGAACATTTCAAAATATTCGCCTATCTCAACATTTATCTGCCTTAGAGAATGTTATGGTGGGGTGTCATGTGCGACGCAAATGTCCGTGGTGGACAGTACCTTTAGGTTTGCCAATACTTCTTAAGGAAGAAGATGCTATTGCTGCCAAAGCAACAAAACTTATAGAAAGACTTGAACTCACAGCATATATTAATGAAAAAGCTAATAGCTTACCTTATGGGGCACAACGTCGTTTGGAAATTGCGCGTGCTTTAGCTACCGAGCCTAGTTTCTTGCTCCTAGATGAACCAGCAGCAGGCATGAATCCACAAGAAAGCTTAGATCTCATGCGTTTTATTGGTTATATTCGTGATGAATTTAATGTGACAATATTATTAATTGAACATGATATGAAGGTTGTCATGGGGGTTTGTCAATATATTTGGGTTATGGAATATGGGCGGTTAATTGCTGAGGGTGAGCCGGATGTGATCCGCAATAGTCCAGAAGTTATTAAAGCATATCTTGGTGATGATGCTGTTTAGGAATTTATTTCCAGCGTAGGCGAAGCTTGCGATAGCTTGTGTTGCATAGGAATTTATTTAGCGGGTGGTTAAGCTGTTAATGTTTGGTATTTTTATGCTTTACATGAATAGAGAGCTAAATATGCGACCAAGCGTCATACTATAAGGACAGTATAATGCTCAAAATAAATGATTTAAAGGTACGCTATGGTGGCATTGAAGCCGTGCAAGGTGTTGATTTGCATATACCACAGGGTAGTATTGTAACCCTCATCGGAGCTAACGGTGCTGGTAAAAGTAGTACTATTCGTTCCATTGCAGGCTTAAATAAGCATGTTAGTGGACAAATTTTATATAAAAAAAATGAGCAAGCTGAACCTATTTCGTTATTAGGGCTTTTGCCAGAAATGATGGTGCGGCATGGAATTTCTTTATCCCCCGAAGGGCGACGCATTTTGCCACATTTAACTGTGGAAGAAAATTTGCAATTGGGGGCATATAGCCGTAATGATAAACAAGGCATTGCTAGTGATATAGAGTGGATTTATTCATTATTTCCGCGCCTTAAAGAACGATCATGGCAAAAAGGTGGTACTCTTTCTGGAGGTGAACAGCAAATGCTTGCCGTTGGTCGCGCTCTTATGAGCCGCCCAGGCTTACTTATGTTAGATGAACCATCTCTTGGTTTAGCTCCACTTCTTGTTAAAGAAATATTTAATATTATTAAAAAAATAAATTCTGAGGGCACAACCATTCTACTAGTGGAACAAAATGCTTTTGCGGCTCTTTCCATTGCGCATTACGCTTATATTTTAGAAGTGGGGCGCATTGTGCTTGAAGGTAGTGGGCAAGAATTGCTTGCAAATTCTAAGGTTAAAGAAGCTTATCTTGGCGGATAAGAGCATTTGGCTAAAAAAAGCATCGTCTACTGCTTCAAATTAAAAACTCATACTGCTTATATAACCTTATGAAGTTAGGTTAACTTCATAAGCCTATATTCTTTTGCTCGTTAAATTTATAAATTCATTTCTGAAAATTTTTATTCCGACTGTATTATAACTGTTTATCATTTTACGATGTTGAAGCATTGCGTGTCAGTATAAAAAATGATAACATTTTTTGAGGATAAAATTTGATTTTATCCTAATTTATGCATTGCCAAATGCTCAAGACGGCTTATTTAGTTATATGATTTGTACATAATAAAGCATTTTAATATTAAAATGATTTGATGATTGTGTGAGCAAATTCTCGTGGCTAAGGTTTTAACTCAATTTATTTAGGATGTTAAATGCCTAAGCGGACGTGACTTAACGCTTTGAAAATAAATCTTTCAAAGTTAAATTTAGAAGAATAGTTTTTACATAAATACGGAGGCCACTTTGAATCAGTTTACTCGCAACCTAACGCTTTGGGCCATTATTGCTCTAGCTATGGTTATGCTTT
>CAYJDF010000030.1:0-21774 GCA_964368845.1 uncultured Desulfovibrionaceae bacterium | reverse complement strand
ATTACTAAGGAATATAGAAGCAACACTTCCACCAGTCTTTTCACGAGTAGAAGCAGCACGAGCAACTGGCGGATTGATTTCTGCAAAGACTCTCAGCAATGAAGACGCACTGAATAAAGGCCCCATGAAAAAAGTCCGTGTTGGCTCTAAAGTCGGCTACACACGAGAGGCCTTTATAGAATATTTGCGTAACAAATTTGTACCTGCTTGAGATGTATAATGGTGAAAACCTTCTACACGTCCGCTATGGACGTGTAGAAGGGGAGTTATTACTTGACCCAAATTTAGGTGTTACCTGGGATATGTTCTTTGGCGATGACGGTTTTGGCACGTATTTCATTAAGGAATTATTTGTCGTAAAAATTAAAAATATGCCTTCAAATTTTTATAAAACAAATCTATGACTTTTTCTTATTGAAAGATAAAATATCTATGAAATATCAACCTCAACAACATAAACAGGTATTAATTTTTCAGGCTTCATATACTCTCTTACTCTATAATCTTTTCTAATAAGAGTGCGATTTTGTAATGTCAGCTGTGCTCCAGAAGCAAATAAAACTTCCTCCTCATGCCCTAAGCTTGTCCCTTTCTGTTTATAAAGAAATATATTAGTCTTTGGGTTTACTACACGTAAAACTAATAAGTCTATTCGCTCGTCATTGTATGCTTTACCACACCACTCAGCATTTCTGAGAGCTACTTGTGGACAGAAGCTTGTAGAAAATGGTCTTACTGTCATGAAATCAGGAGTTTCAGGAAATATTCCTCCGTGATATAAATATTGCCCTTCACTTAAATTTATTTGAAGAGCATTAATTTCTTCGTCAACTTTTTCAAAGTCGCAATTAGGATAATTTCTTTGATAATCTGCAAGCGCTTTGGGTGTTTGGGAAGGCATATTCATCTTCCAATGTAGAAAATTACTATCTATATCTAAGTAGTTACGAATATGATTCCCTAGAGCATTATCTACACCTCTCATAAGCATATGCTCTGCAGCTTTAAAATGGCTATCTATAATAGCTTCTAATTCTACCTTTACTTTTCCCAACAAAAAACCATTTTTTTGATGGTAATCAAACATTTCTTGAAGAGATGGATCACGCTCGAACCACACTTCGTAAGGAGGGGAAAATGCATTGACAATAGGCAAGTTCATAGGGTGTCCTAACTTTAAAGTTAAATAAATTAAAATATACAATAAATATCAATAGATTTCTTGAATTGATGTTTATATTTAGTTGTTAACTTTAATGTTGTATCGTTTGAGATTCGCAAACAGAGCTACTTGCCACTTTTACAGAAAATTTACTACTTGCAAATCCCATTCAATAAAATAAATATTGATGTTTATTTTTAATGGCACATAAAACTGAATATTTACTTCAATTCTGCTCGCGTTTCTAATTCTTCTTTCAATAATTTAAAAAACAACTCATGGCGGTCTTTTGCGTCACCGATGATTGCCTTTGCACAGAGAAAACAGATATAAGCATCACCTTTTTTAGCATAACTAACCAATATGTTACCGTACCTTGTCATAGCAAGCGTAAACTCATCATATGTAAGATCAGCTGCAAGCTGGTCATCAATATCAGTTATGATGTACACAAAAACATAACGAACATTTTTTGTATGCTTTCTTACAGATTGTACATATTTTCTTCTTACCTGAGATGCGGCATTTGCCTTTTCGTCTGCTGTAGTTCCAAGAGCTTTAAATTCTATGATAACACAATCTTTTATATTTTCATCATCTGCAGCGTTGAATATCATGAATAAATCAGGGCGTTTTTTTGAATTTCCATCATATTCATGCTCACCATAAATATCTAATAAGATTTTTTTGATTTCTATATCACTTGCAAAATATGAAAAATTCATAAATTTATCATCAAGCAACCATATGCAATTTTGCAAATCAAACTTTTGAGAAGTATCTCGTTGTTTGTAAAAAAGTCTATGCAATAGTTCTTCTGATTTTTCGTTATCTTCAATTAAAATATCTAATTGCTCAATTATAGCCTTTCTAAACCAAAAATAGTTTGAAAGAGAACTTTTTGCTTGCTCTGTGGTTCTTTTAGCCAAATCAGCAATTTTATCGACAGTTGCACTAGATAAATTTTTATTTTTTAGAAATTTAGTATAATTTATTTTAAAAGCATCAATCCTTTTATATTCTGCTTCATGTAATTTTTTTAATAAATCATTTCTTTTTAATTTTCCAAGATTTTTAGACAGCTCTAAATTTATAATATCACTAAATTGTTCTTCTCTATAGTGAGGATATAATTCAAATATTTGAGAAAGTATAAATTCTTTCTGCTTTTTTGTATCTGGATATTTACTATCAAAAAATATATTCACTTGATTAGATATTTCGCTACAAAGTTTTTGCTTCAAACTTGTATTTTCATCTAGCATGGTATCTGGAAATAAAAAACTTTCTCTATCGCTTGATATATACTTATTAATATTCAAGAATTCAGATTCTAAAAATAAAAATATTTCTTTATTTACATTTTCTGAAGGAGCATTCACTTTTAACCCAAAGGCATCTTTGAAATTTGATAAGGAACGCCCATGTGAAATTAAACATGTAGTTATTTTGTTTCGCTGCGAAGCCTCATTTTCAATAGCTTTCAATCTAAAACTATAGTTTTTATCATTAATTAACATTTCGAATGGATTGTCATATATTATTTCACTAACGTCATTTATATCAATGTACTGCGTATCTATTTTATTTTCGCCATCATAAAAATTTATTGCAATTTTGAAGCTATTTCTCATTGCGTATAACATCATAAACATTTCTTTCAATATAAATTTTTTGAGGCTATTTTCTAAGTGATTGTGTAAAGTATTTTGCTGATAGTAACAACTTAGTTTTATACATGTTTTGTTTTGCGTGTCTGATGTGACTCTAATATTAAGTCGTGATTTTTTGCAATGCTCTTCAGAGAATTTGAATTGAACGTTTACAAACTTTCCACCTTCATTAAAAGTTGATGATATATCGACATGCTTAAAAAATTTCAACCAAGTGAATCTTCCTAATCCTTTTCCACCAATATCTTTTTTGTGAGTAGAATGCGTTTTAAAAAATGATTCTCTATTTTGTTGAGTAAATCCGCAACCATCGTCAACAATCTCGATATAATCAATATTAGTTGTACCTTTAAAATACCCAATATTTAGGATAATATTTTTTGCATCAGCATGAAATGCATTTACTACAGCTTCGGAAATAGATTTGTTAAATGACGGATTTAACAGGTCTAATATTCCTACAATATCAGATGTCATGCTATAAGTTTCGTTATTCATAATAAAACCATTTAGTAATTTTCAAAAGTTATATGGAGCAAGTTATTAACAATGTCCACCGTCTGCATGCTTGCATTCACCACGCTGCACAGTAAGTCCAAGATGTATCTTAGTTGGTCGTTTTCCTCTACCCAGTGGTATGGATTATTGGTGATACCGCTATCCTTAACCGTATTGATTTGGTAACGTTCATAATCCACTCAATGGCGGAGCGTCCATTGACAACGTAGTTATACGCTTCAAGGGGTATGTTTTCTACTTTAATATAATTTTTATATATAACAAATGTTTCGTCAACTTCTTTTTTGTTTTTTATGAAACGTATTTTATCGACTGTGAAGTTACTATGCTCCGTGAACAGCAATTGTTTTATAGCTTCTTAAAGCTTGTACTTTTTCACGCTCAGATATTGATTCCGTGCGAAAATAATTGATAACGCTTTGAAATGTCATAGGGGTGCTCCATGTGTGCACTTTGTGCACCGTGTGCGGATTATATCATGGAGGGTGTGCAGAAGCTAGAATGAGAATGATATTATAAATGTAATATCTAGCTTTTTTTATCAAGCATAATTTTTGCTGTAGTTTCGATAAGGCCAAGCAAAGCCTCTTGTCCTTTAGTGGGCAGGGGCTTAATAATTTTAGCAATTTGTTTAGCGTGCTCATCTGTCATATCACTTTCAATCCTAAATAAAAATGATACTGAACAGCACAAAATGTCTGCGATATCTTGGAGCCTGCTCATTTTGGGGGCTATTCGCCCCTTTTCTATACGAACCATGGCATCTGCCGTGATCCCCAACTTCAAGGCAAGCTCTTTTTGACTTATTCCCAATTCTTTACGCCGTAAAGCAATATTTCCACCAACAGTAATGGTAATAGTTTCCTTTGGTTTTGTAGGTTCTTCTTGCACGGTAAATTCTCACTTTTTCTTTTTAAGCTAACATGAAAAAACTCCTCGCTAAATAAGAATATAAATCCCATTTACTTGACTTATACTCTAGTTATATGGCATGTATTCTTTAAACGAAGTCTGTATTTTTATATTGCAAACGTATAACTAAGGAGGAACATATGGGATTATTTGGTGATTTTTTCAGTGGTGTTCAAAAAGTTGTAAATTCCCAAACGGGGGGTTATCGTGATGTCTATTTTGAACGGAACCCAGGACGTTTTCATTCTTGTCGAGGATGTGGGGTTGAGCTTGATCGTGAGGTTAAAGGTCAAGTTACCATTGATCACATTATTCCTCAAAAATGCCACGGCACTAATGCCATTACGAACTTACAGGTTTTATGTCAGTCCTGTAATTCAAGGAAAAAGGATAAGTTAAACCTCCTTTCTTTGGAATATTCAGGGGCGGCCTTGGCAAGAGAGCTAAAAAATAGCTTGGGATTTTAAAACCATGATGTTAGCAATAATTTTCGTCATCGCAATAATTTTGTCTGCTATTTTTTTCAGAGGCAAAACGGTAGGACTTGTCATAGCCATTATAGGCTTTGCCATGCTTACGAGTGCACCCATTGTGGGAATTATTCTAATAGTTATAGGGATAATACTATTTTTCAAAATATAGGGAAAATATGAACGTCGTATTTCAAAAATATTTATCTGCTATTGGTAAACGATATGCTCAATGCCCCGTTATTGCAGAATACCAAAAAACATTTTCTTTTGCAGAAATGGACATTACTTTTGCTGTAACCGAGTTCGACCTTTTGGGAGAAAAAGTACGCTTTTTTGAAAAAGGCAGTTCTGGCTTTATTGCAAAAACACCAAAAGAGATCTTGCCTGATATCCTACCGAACCATAAGAGGATTGTGTCTGAACTTGGTGTTATTAGTGATTTGTTTGGCTTCACTGAGAGACATCTGCAAAATATTTCTGATGCGTTCGTCTGTGATAACAAAATGCAGGACATAAACTATATAGCAGAAGATTTAATTGAAAAAGTCAGCGAGGACAAAAACAGTGTCACAAATTCACCGTCAGTAAACCTTCAAGACCTAATTCCATTCGCATATGAAGCCAACGGCAATGTGTTTATGTATAACAAAGCAGGGGAACTGTTTTTATACGGTATGGATCATTCATATGAAGATGTCACATGCGTTGAAGGCTACCCTGCCTTTACGCTCTATCGGATATCAGAAATACAGACTCTGGATGATTTTATAATTACATTCCTGCAAAATTTCAAATAAAATGGGCTGTTATGGGTTTTTGGATATTCCAAATTGCATGATAAAGGATGCTTATCTCCGTTAATGATGATATCAACGCCGCCATTGCTGGCGGCGTTGAGCGTGGTAAGTACAATTTGAGCTTGATTAACTTTGCTAACTAGTAGCCAATGCATATGGGGTAATAGAGGATATTTTTAAGAAGTAAATCGTTTATATACTGAGGCGATATTGACAAGCATCAACTGCGTAGCCTAAAGTAGTTTTTAGTAATTCAAAGGAGTGCCTATGCAGTCAGCCAATGTAATCCCCACTAGCGTAAAGATGCCAACAGAGCTAAAGGCACGTATTCAGCAGCTTGCAGACTGCCGTGATAAATCTGTTCATTCTCTCATGCTCCAAGCCATTGAAAGCTTTGTGGAGCGTGAAGAAAAGCGTGAAAAGCTACGCCAAGATGCCATCAAAGCCCATGAAAATTATATCCAAACGGGACTGCATGTCACCAGCACCGAAGCCAATACTTGGCTTGAAAGCCTAGCAAATGGACAAAATACGGAGCCGCCCAAATGCCACCTCTAGTTTGGACAGCCGAAGCACTTGCTGATGTGAAGCGATTGCACCAATTTCTATTTGAAAAGGATATTGAAGTGGCTAAAGCACTGGCAAATGTAATCCTAACTCACGCAAAACAACTAGAAAACTTCCCACAAATAGGCCGCCCTGCCCCAGACCTTGAACCAGAACACAGAGAATTGCTTATCCCCTTTGCCTCCAGCGGCTACATTCTTTTATACGCACAAGATGAGGATAAAGTTATAATCCTAGCCATCCGTCATCAAAAGGAAGCTGGTTTTTGATTGCAATGCAGATGAAAAACAACAAATACTTTTTTCTTTATTTGTTTATATTTTTACTTTATGAATTAAGTTGTAAAAGATAGCGAAATGCTAAAAACGAACGGTTAAACAACTTGTAAATCGAAGAATATAAACTAGTATAATGGGAAAGCGTATGAGTACTTCAAAAAAACTAAGTAACGCATACACCACTGGCGGTGGTGGAGTGCATTTTGAGGCACATGTGCAAGCAGCATTTGTTGCCCTAATGCTGAGTGGTGGTAGGATTCCTTATTTTTCAGATGGAATAATTACTGAAATAAAACCACAAGGTAAAATTGCGGGCTATGATGTAGATGATTGCATAGTGAAAACAACCAATTTACGCACTCAACGCCAAGAAAAATTGTTATGTCAAATAAAATCATCCGTTGCTATAACAAAAAATAACAAAGAATTTATTGAGGTAATACAGGCAGCTTGGAATGATTTCAACAACCCTCAAATTTTTACAAAAGGGGTTGATAAAATAGCTATGGTCACAGGGCCAATTAGTGCTCAAGACACAAAAAGTGTTCAATGGCTTTTAGAGCATGCAAGGCACACTAAAGATTATACTGAATTTTTTATAAACATTAATACGGCAAATTTTTGTTCAGATGCATCTCGTAATAAACTTAATATTATTAGAGAATTGTTAAATAAATCAAACCAAGACAACGATGTAGAGGAAGAGAAAGTTTATAGCTTTCTAAATCATTTTTGCTGGTTAGGATATGACCTTGGTCATGAAGATGGTGTTGCAATATCACTTTTACTTTCACATATAGCACAATTTGAGTCAAAAGTCCCTCGATGGCTCTGGTCAAGAATTATTGATTTTGTAATGAGTTGCAA
Organism: uncultured Desulfovibrionaceae bacterium; assembly: GCA_964368845.1. Taxonomy (GTDB): domain Bacteria; phylum Desulfobacterota; class Desulfovibrionia; order Desulfovibrionales; family Desulfovibrionaceae; genus CAYJAD01. Next base: position 14,526 of record CAYJDF010000030.1, on the reverse strand, counting down.
TCAAACTGCTGGAACTATAACGAAAGAAAATATACCTGAAGATATTCTTGATAATTTTAAAATATGCCAACCTGTGGGCGTTCCTACTGACCTAGCGCTTATTCAGCCCCATCAAGCAATGCAGTTGGGACAACATCCTGATGCTACTCTTATCGCTTTAATACTTCTACTTGGTTCATGGAATGATAAAAATAAATATGATCAACAAGTAGTAAGCCAGTTGTTGGGCATAAGTTATGCCGATTGGCAACGAAAAGCGCAAGATATTTCAAGTTTACCAAACTCTCCTTTATCCATTAACAAAAGTGGTACTTGGAAAATAAGCAACCGAGAAAAACTCTGGAGTGTGTTAGCAAGTCGTTTTCTTGATATAAACGTTGATGCTTTTAAAGAATTGGCTCTTGCTATTCTTACTGAACATAACCCTGCCTTTGAACTCCCCGCAGAAGAACGTTACGCTGCTAGCATTCACAATAAGAATCTACAATATTCTGACTCAATTCGAGTAGGAATAACTGAGGGATGGGCAATTTTAGCTAATAATGCCGACGATTGTATAAAGTGTACGCATGGAAAAATCGAAGCTTGCTCAATTGCCATTATAAAAGAAATTTTTTCAAGTACAGATTGGACTCTTTGGGGAAGTCTTAATGATTTGCTACCCATTTTGGCGGAAGTCTCTCCACCTACTTTTCTTGAATGTATTGAAAAAATATTACACTTAAAAAACGAAATATTTGAAACTCTTTTTGCACAAGAAGGCAGTTCTTTTACGGGGCAAAATTATCTAACTGGTTTATTGTGGGCGTTAGAAAGACTTGCGTGGGATAAGAAATACATTGTACGAGTTGCGCTAATATTAGCAAAATTAGATAATTTAGACCCTGGTGGACAGTGGGCTAATCGTCCATTGAACTCTTTAGTTGACATTCTACTTCCTTGGCATCCGCAAACAACTGCGCCGATTGAAAAGCGTAAGGCAATAGTAAGTAATTTGTTTGAACAGTCACCCGATTTCGCATGGAAGTTAATGCTGGCACTTTTGCCAGATCAGTATCGTTTTACAACAGGTACAAGTAAACCAAAGTGGATACTTGCTACTGACATTGACCATCTACCAACTGTTAATAATAAAGACTATTTGGAACAAAGTTCATATTTTATTGACCTAGCAATTACTCATGCAAATCTAAAGCTCAGTCGTTTAGCTTCACTTTTTGATTTCTTAAAATATTTTCAACCAGAAGCCTTTGATCAATTTTTGCTAGAATTAGATGATGATACCTTACTAAATTCCAATGATAAAGAAAAACAGATTTTTTGGGAGCAATTGACAGAATTTATCCAAAAACACCAACGTTATTCTCATACGGATTGGGCATTACCAGCTGAAAAGATCAATAGCTTAATGGTTATTGCAGATAAATTTACACCTACTGATATTTTCATTTTACATAAACAGCTTTTTGCTGGAAATGATTTTAATTTGATGGATGATACCGATAATTACGAAATAAAACAAAAGGTTTTTTATGAAAAGAGAGAAAATATTGCTAAAGAAATTTTTTCAACGCAAGGGTTACAAGGTATACTTAATTTAAACGATGTAGTTACTGGTAATTTTCAAGTTGGAATTGCTCTCGACACAATATCTGATACATCTATAGAACAACAGCTTATTCCCGATTTCTTACTCACAAATAATCAAAAACAAAAAAATATGTTAGAAGCATTTATCAATTGTAGATATAAGAAGAGCGGCATTGCATGGGTAGATAATTTTGATAAGCTTCGATGGAGTAAAGAACAAGTAGCTGCATTTTTTATGTATTTGCCATTTATGAAGGAAATTTGGGACAGAGTAAATTTTTGTTTAGATCAGGATGAAAAGTTATATTGGGAAAATGTAGACGCTCGCTGGTATGATAAAAATGAATTTGGTGACTATGCTGTTAATAAATTACTTCAATATAAAAGACCACTTGCTGCTATTGATTTACTTTATGGAATGTTGTGTATGGGGTACGAGATTGATGTTTCACAGTGTATTGATGTATTAGTATCAAGTATAAATAATAAAGACGATACAGGGTACGCTAGTATCTATCATATTGAAAAAATAATTGGATTTGTTCAAAAGAATATAACTGATAATACGGATGTATTAATTGGAATAGAGTTTGCTTATATTAAGGTACTACAGAGTGGATCGGGCCTAAAACCAAAAATAACTATGTTGAAAATGAGCAAAGAGCCTTCATTTTTTTGTGATATTATCAAACTCATTTATCGCTCCAAATCTGACATCGAACCCTACAAAGAACCTACAGAAAATGAAAGAAAAGTAGCGAGTAATGCGTGGAGTTTACTTCATATTTGGGATATTGTACCTGGGACACAAGATGACGGAACATTTGACGCAGAAAAATTCAATGCATGGCTAGGCGAAGTAAAATCGCTTTGTGAAAAATCAGGTCACTTGGATATTGCACTTAATAAAATAGGAGAAGTTTTAATTCATGCTCCTACTGACCCTTCAGGTTTGTGGATTCATAAAACTGTTGCTGCTGCGCTTGATGAATATGATAATGAAATAATGCGTTCAGGGTATTCAGTAGCGTGTTATAATTCTCGTGGTGTGTTTAGCCCAGACCCAGAAGGCGCACAAGAAAAAGCATTGGCGGACAAATACAACAAAAAGGCTGAAGATGTGGAAAATGCAGGTTATATACACTTTGCTAGTACGTTGCGAAAGCGTGCAAAAGGATATGAGTTGGAGTCCAAAAGAGCAGCAGATGAGTATAAAGAAAGATATCAAGATTGATTAAACGAGGTTAGCTATGCCATTTATTACCATTAATTATGAAAAATTGGGAAGTCCAATAGATGAGCATTTTAAAATTGAGCTCGTATTAGATAGATGGGATGACTGGAGAAGTTATAGGACTCAATTTTATTTAGTTGTTACAAACAAAAATACTGGTGAAAAAATTGATATAGGGAACGTAAAAATTGGACAAAAAGGATTATTGCCAAGTGGTAAAGCTGAAGAAGGGAAAAAAAGAGCTCCTTTTTTAGAGTCATCTTTTGAACAGTTATCTGATGATTATTTTTCAATTGGGCAAGATCAAACTTATTACGAAGAATTGATGAATTTACCTAATGATTTAGGTGTTTATATTCTAAAGTCATTAAATGATATTTGCTATAATCCAGCATTACAAGAAAAGTTTTCTGAAGAAGATGTAATGGGTGAGTCACTTTTACGAAGCGTGTCTTGGCGAGCGATTGAAAAATTTACTAGAATCATTAACGGTAATGCTGAACTTACAAAATTTAATTTTGAATATCATATTGATGAAAAAGATGACCTTACAAAACTAGATTTTAATGTCACACCAAATTCCTTTCCACCTTCAAATGTACATATTCTTATTGGCAGAAACGGAGTTGGAAAAAGTCATAACTTACGGAAGATAGCAGGTATTTATGAAGGAAAGAAAGAGGATTTAGATGTAAGTGCTATTATTGAGGTATCTACTATTCCAGACGCTTTAACCAAAAAAAGTATCTTTTCTAAAGTACTACATGTAATTTTCAGTATTTTTGATGATAATGACGAATATTGTATCAATACACCTTTTAAGGAAATTATTGGAATTGTTAAAGTAAGAGAAAAGAAAAGTAAAACTAATCCACAAAGTGTGATAAATAAGCCATCCAAAACAGATGCTAACTCAAGCATTAAAAGTAAACGTGATTTGGCTGAGGAATTCATCGAAAGTATTACAAAGTGTTTATCAGGAGTTAGGCGAAAACGTTTAGAGAGTATTTTTAAAATTTTTGAATATGATGAAACTCTAAAAAAGCTTGCAGCCGAGATACAAGATGAAAAAGTTAGGCTAAAATATTTGCGCAAAGAATTTTGTGCTCTAAGCTCTGGTCATGCAGCTGTATTACTCACAATCGTGCAATTAGTTGAAAAAGTAGAAGAAAGGACGCTGATACTTCTTGATGAACCAGAATCACATCTTCACCCTCCTCTCTTGTCAGCATATATACGGGCAGTATCCTCACTAGCACAAATGCGGAATGCTGTCGTAGTATGTGCAACACATTCACCTATAGTTTTGCAAGAAGTTCCTAAAAGTTGTGTTTGGAAGATTTCTAGGTTTGGGCCAAGTAGTTTTAAGGCCGAACGCCCATATATAGAAACTTTTGGAGAAAACTTAGGTACTCTTACTAGTGAAATTTTTGGCTATGAAGTTGAGCAATCAGGTTTTCATAAATTGCTAAATGATAAGGTTTTAGCTGGAGAAAACTACGATGAAATTTTGAAAGAATTAAAAGAACAACTTGGTTTTGAAGGTAAGCTTTTGCTTTCCAATATGATAGCGAACAAGGAAAGCTTATGAAAAAATTAGCCATGCCACCTTTTAGCGTTTTAGATGTGTTGGAAACCCATGAACAAAATAGAAGGGTAAAAAAGTTAGATAATATTGCAGCATTAAAAATTCTTTTACCGATTGAGGAAAAGGAATATGTCAGCTTAGCACATGCAAATATGCTAAATTGTATCAACCGTCCAGTAGGCACAACCTATGACCAATTGGAAAAATTTTATAATGGAAAATTTGTACAAAATAAAGACTTGCGCACTAATTATTATGAAAAATTGAAGCAATCATTACCTGATAACATATGTCCATATTGCATGATGAATGCAGGGGAACCAAATTTAGACCATTTTTTACCTAAATCTGATTTTAAACAGTATGCAGTAACCCCAGTTAATCTTGTTCCTTCATGCGTCAATTGTAATACTAAAAAGCTGGCGAGTAATGAAAGTGCCGTACATCCATATTTTCACGATTTTAGTAGCACTCGGTGGCTATACGCAAAAATGATTAGCGTATCTCCTTTTGAGGTTAAATTTTACTGTAACTTTCAAAATTCTCAATTTAATCAAGAGCAAATGAATTTGATAAAATCACACTTCAAAGTATTTAATTTGTCAAAAAGATTTTCCAGCAAAGTTGGAAGCGAAATTGCTAATTATAGATTTATGTTTACAACGTTCTTAGAGAAGCAATCACCTATTGAGCTAAAAAAAAGAATTTCAGAAATGTATTCAACCTCTTATCACTATAACAAAAATTCATGGAAAACTGCCCTTTATGACCTATTACTTACGCTAGAGGAGGATTATGATAAAATTATAGCAGTTTAGTTATAATCAACTTATTTACTACTACTATCAAGTGCGCTTTGTACTTGTGCTGCATGTTGTTGTAAAAACACGTTTTCTCTTAAACTATCCATCCTCTTACCCAACTTTTTTCATTCTGTTATATACATCAAGCAGGATTTTTTCTTCAACCAGTTTGCGGAAGTCGCCGCCTTTCATTACTCTGTTGAAGATGCGTTCATTGCCCTCCATGCGGTTGATGAAAAGTCCTTCTAGTATATTACTAAACATATCGGCAACATCATCAAGGCTATTGACCTTAAAGGCTTCCTGTAGGGTTTCGTCTTCAACTGCGGCTTCTGCCACTTGGTCAAAGAACAATTGGTCGGCAGGTGTAAAAGCAGTGCCGAATTTATCATTTAGGGCTTCCACAAGGGTTGATAGTGGCACGTCTTCTGCCTCACCTTTGCGTGTACCTGTTTCTGTTGGCCCTGTGACTGGTGGGTTATCCCCTTCATCTAGGCGTATTCTGCGAGCTTCAAGCGTTTCAATGCGGTAATAACGCAAGCTCACTTCATCATCTAGGGCAAAGATGCTCTCGTCATCATCTCTTGGGAGCTTTGTAAGCAAAAAGCGGCTAAAGGCGTACATTTTTTCTAAATCAGAGTCACCATAGGGGATAATTTGCGACAAGAAGCTATATAAATTCCTAAACGCCCCAAGCTTACCACGAAAAATATCTTGATCTTTTTCATCAATTGCCACAAAGCGATCTACGGTCACATCCATAAGAGCATTAAGCCTTGGGTGTGCGGAAGCTCCGTCACCACGATGCCCAAACCAGATATTGCAAAATTCCTGCACATCATCCATATGGATAACATCATAGCCAAGTAGCTCTTTATACAGCGTATACATGCGTTGTGGGTCGATGTTCTCGCCCATTTCCGTGGTTTCGTAATAGGGCTTAAAGGCGGCATAAATCTCATCGCCTTGATTGCGAAAATCAAGCACAAAGGTATCAGTTTTACCAGTGGCACAACGGTTTAAGCGTGATAGCGTTTGCACAGCCTGCACCCCACCAAGTCTTTTATCCACATACATAGTGTGCAAAAGCGGCTGGTCAAAGCCTGTTTGGTATTTATCTGCCACAAGCAGAACATTATATTCATCACTGGCAAAGCGGTCTGGCAATTCTTTTTCTTTCAAGCCATTATTCATGGTAGGTTCTGTATAATTTTTACCGCTATCAGGGTCATGCACCTCGCCTGAAAAAGCCACTAAGGTACGCACATCGGTATAGCCCTTTTCCTGCAAATATTCATCAATGGTGAGCTTATAACGCACAGCGTGCAAGCGTGATTCTGTAACTACCATAGCCTTAGCCCGCCCACCAATTTTACGCAAAGTGGAGGAGCGAAAATGCTCAACAATAATTTCTACTTGCTGGCGGATATTATGCGGATGCAAGCCCACAAAACGAGCCAAGGCACGAGCTGCCTTGCGCCTCGGCACATTGGGATCATCGGTAATATCCTTAACCAGTCCAAAATACTTCTTATACGGCACATAGTGGGCAAGCACATCAAGGATAAAGTTTTCTTCAATGGCTTGGCGCATGGAGTAATGATGAAATGGCGGCTTGCCATTTTCACCAGCCTCATTAAACACAGCCATAGTCTTAAACTTCGGCGTTGCGGTAAAAGCAAAATAGCTCAAATTAGGTTGACGCATACGGGCGGCCTTTTCCGTATACATTTTAGCTCTTGCTGCATCGGTCATATCTTCATCTTCATCATTTAGCAGTTGCTCTGCAACCACTGCTTCAATGCCGTCTTTATTTAAGATACGCCTAAGTTCTGTTGCTGTTTCACCACTTTGGGAGGAATGAGCCTCATCAATTATAACAGCAAAACGCCTGCCCTCTGTGGATAGGTTTACGTCCTTTCCTTCCTTAATTAACCTTTGTATGGCACTGGTAATATATGAAAATTTGTGAATGGTACTAATGATAATAGGTACACCAGAGGCTAAGGCCTCAGCCAGTTGGCGTGTGTCTTGGTCAATTTTTTCCACCACCCCACGCTTATGCTCAAATTGATAAATAGTATCTTGCAATTGCTTATCAATGACAACTCTATCAGTAACCACCACTACAGAATGAAATATTTTTTCATCTTGGGCATTGTGCAAGCTTGCCAAGTGGTGCGCAAGCCAAGCAATGGTATTGGATTTACCAGACCCTGCCGAATGTTGAATAAGATAATTATGCCCAGAGCCATGCCCAAAGGCATGGTCTCTGAGCTTGCGTACTGCCATAAGCTGATGATAACGAGGAAAGATGACCTTTTGTTTAGTAATGGTTTTTACTGACTTTCCTTGCACAACCTTGGTCTTGGTGGTTTCTAAATGGATAAAACGAGCCAATATATCAAGCAAGCTATCCTTTGAAAGCACGTCTTGCCATAAATAACTTGTACGGTAGCCACCTTGCTTGCAAGGTGGATTACCCTTGCCTAAGTTATGCCCTTTATTAAAGGGTAGCCAATAAGTTTCTTTTTTATTGAGCCTTGTACAAAGAGCTACTTCATCAGGGTCAAGGGCAAAATGTACAAGGGCACGCTCCTTAAACCTAAAAAGTGGTGCGGAAGGGTCACGGTCATTTTCATATTGCGTCTTGGCATGTTTAACACTTTGCCCCGTCATGGGGTTTTTAAGCTCCATGCTTACAACGGGTATGCCATTTACAGCAAGTACGGTATCAATGCTATCCTTGGTATTTGGCTTACATGGAATTTGCCTTGCAATGGTACATATATTGGTCTTGTAGCTTGCCTGTGTTTCGGGGTTTAGGTTTGATGCAGGGGCAAAGGTAGCCATGCTTATTTTTTTTCCATAGCATTTGAAGCCATGTCTTAGCACATGCAAAGAGCCTGAGTCTGCCAATTCTTTAATTAAATCACTAAGTAATATGCTTTGTAATTTGCTATCATCGCCAATAATTTTTTTAAGAGCGTGCCAAGTCTTGGGCTGTGAGTTTTGCACCCAAGTGAAAATATCTTGAGGAAATAGAGCTTGCTCCGTAAGAAAATCCTTGTCAGTACGCTTCACATAACCAAGGGCAAGCAAATCCTTTTCTATGGCATCTTCAAAGCAATATTCGGTATGAATGGCAGGCATAATCTTTCCTTTTTATTGCGTGACCATATCACGCACATCAATCTTACCAGTAACGGCATGAGTAATCAATGAAGCACGGTATTCCTTCAAAAGCTCAATGGAGGCTTGCACATGCTTTTTTTGTTTGTCTATGGCGGCAGTTTCTGTGTCGAGATAGTCTACAATGGCTTGTTGTTCTGGTAGTGGGGGGAGAGCTAAATAAAAATTAGCATACTTTTCAGCACTTACATTTTGAATTGTAGCTTGAATAGCAATGCTAGAAATCCACTGCCAGTAACTATCTGAATTTACACAAGCATATACGTATTCTGGTAAAACTTCTTTGTTGATTGCTATTCTTATTAAGTAACCAGCGTAAGCAGCTATTCCCATTTTTTGCTTAAATAAAAAACTTTTACCAACTGTGGCACCACTTCTAGCAAGAAGTATATCATTATTTTGCAATATATAAGGCATAGCATCTTCATAGGGTAAAGACCGAAAAGTTTCTTCTTTTAGTGTGCCATCATCATTCATATCAGTAATTCTAATATAACGTGGTTGATCAAGATCGGTACTTTCTGCCGCAATATTTGCTCCATATTGAAAGCCGTTAGTTACACAAAACTTTAACCGCTTCACTTCCCAGCCCTTGGGAATATCCCCAAGCCAGTCCACACCAGAAGCTTTGAGGGGAGCGGAGGCATCAAGGCCACGAGTTACAGCATGGGTAATGAGGGTGCGGCGTTTTTCTTCGAGCAACTCTAAAAATTGTTGCTTCTTTTTTATAAGACTATCAATGCTAGCACACTTTTGGTCTAAAAAATTGGCTATGGCTTGTTGTTCTGGTAGTGTGGGGAAAGCACATATTAAAGATTTAAACTTATCGCTTGTGAAATGTGCTATTGTTGCTTTATTACATAGAACAGAAAACCAATCAGAATACGCTACATGTTCAAGAACTCGTAGTAAAAATTCAACAGAAAATCCTTTTTTAGCTCTTACCCGATGCAGCGCATTTTGAAAAATAATTGTATTCGAGATACTGTTCACAATAGAGGCACGTCCAACCTCTCCACCTTCACACACAAGCAAATCCCCTTTTTCGATTGAAAAAAAGCGTATTTCTTCTGGTGATGCCCACATTTCTTTAACGTCATTTGTAATTTCTTCCCATTGAACATTTAAAGCCCTATAGTACGGTACAGATATATCATTATCAGATTTTGGCATAGGCTGAAGCATTTTACCCAATGTAATGTTGTATCCGATACCTAATCGCTTCACCTCCCAGCCCTTAGGAATATCCCCAAGCCAGTCTACGCCAGAAGGTTTATACTCAGCATAGGGTTTTAAGCTATCCATGTTTTTGCCCCATGAGTTCCGTTTGTTCTGCAAATATTTCTGCCTCAAGAGCCTGCATGTCCGCTTCAATATCAGCTAGGGAGCGTGGGGCTTCATACACATAAAAATGACGAGTTAGGGGGATTTCATAACCTACCTTGGTCTTGCTATAATCTATCCAAGCATCAGGCCAATGGGGTTTAACTTCCTTTTCAAAATAAGCATCACAATGTGTAGTTACTAGTGGCAATAACTCACTTATACTAGCATTTTTGTCATAATTTAGGGGTAGTGGTAACTTTATATCTAGGGGTAGGGCTACGCTTTCTGTATCCCTAAGTTCTGAGTCAGGCTCTGGATTGCCCTTGCTATCTCGTACAATGGCGGCACTTGGGTCACGCTCACTTAAGGTATTAAGCAAAGCCTTTTTCATGGGGGCATCAAGCTTCATGCTTTGTTTTTTCAAAATATTTTTCAAATCATTTTCAAATTCTGCCCTATCCATATACAGCTTTTCAGGGTCAAAAAATGTAAGCAATTTAAGCAAGCTTTCTTGTAATGTACGGCCTGCTTCAACGTCCTTTTCTATGGCCTTTGCGTCTTTACGCTTCTTACTTTGCACCAAGCTTACAAAGGCCGCACAATTCTTAAACTTATCCACACGCTCAGGGCTTACTTGCACATTAACCCGCAAAGGACGTTCAATGGTAAGCTTTAATGAACCAAAGGCTTGATTGGGTAAAATTTTTGAGCAAATACGCTTTGCTGTAGGGTCAAGGGTACTAATAATGCTTGTGTCGTCATGTTTATGATCCCCATACAGGCGGGTGATTTCTGCAATGTGTGAATCTGAAAGCTCATTACGTTTATTGCCAAGGCTTTTCTTCATTTTAGAAAAATGCCTTGTGGCATCAACAAGCTGTACTGTTCCCTTACGTTCCTTGGGCTTGTTATTATTCACAAGCCAGATATAGGTATAAATACCAGTATTATAAAAGAGTTGGTCTGGCAGGGCTATGACGGCATCAAGCCAGTCATTTTCAATAATCCAGCGGCGTATATTGCTCTCGCCACTGCCTGCATCACCTGTAAAAAGGGGTGAGCCGTTAAAGACTATGGCTATCTTGGAACCATCGCCATCCTTACCGCCTTCGTTCTTACTTGGTCGGCGTTTGGAAAGCATATGCAATAAAAAGAGCAATGAACCATCGTTAATACGAGGTAAACCAGGGCCAAAGCGACCTTTAAAACCAAGGCTGTCATATTCCTTTTGCACAATGGGCTTTTGCACATTCCAATCAACCCCAAATGGTGGATTGGCAAGCATGTAGTGGAATTTTTTATCAGGGTGTGCGTCAGAAGTCTTGCCATCGCCAAGTGTGTCACCATAGGCAATATTATTCACTTGCTCGCCTTTAATGAGCATGTCCGCACAACAAATGGCCCACGATTCGTCATTATAATCTTGACCAAAAAGGCTAATGTGGGCAGCGGCATTTTGTTTTTGAATATAGTCTTCAGCCACAGAAAGCATACCACCTGTGCCGCAAGCTGGGTCATAAATGCTCTTGGCTATGGAGTGAGTATAAATATCCTTCTCACCAGTAAAAATAAGGTGTGCCATTAAGGTTATGACCTCACGAGGGGTGAAGTGATCCCCAGCTTCCTCATTGGCTTGCTCATTAAATTTGCGGATAAGATGCTCAAATATATACCCCATTTGTATATTACTCACAGCCTTGGGGTGTAGATTTATTTTGTGGTCGGCAAATTCCTTAATTATTTCATAAAGGCGATTTTTATCCTCAAGTATGGCAATTTCCGCTTCAAACTTAAACTTTTCAAAAATTGTACGCACATTGGGCGAAAATCCATTGATATAAGCTGTCAAGTTGGGTGCAATGCCATTAGGGTCATCAAGCAAGGTGGCAAAGGTGTACGGGCTAATATTGTAAAAACTTACACCATGCTTGTCCTTTACAAAACGCATTAATGTGGTCACAAGTGCGTCAGGCTCTATCTTTCTTGCTTGCAAGCGATTGTACTCATCAATGACAGCTTGCTTGCTATCCTCAAGCACCATGTCCAAACGCCTAAGCACAATTAAGGGCAACATAACCCGCCTATACTGCGGCGGACGATACGGCCCACGCAACTTCTCCGCTATGCTCCATATGAACTCTATAAGCTTACTGTGATTTTCTGTTAGCATTTTGTGGCCTTATTCTTGGGTGGTTGGCTAAGATTTACGCTTGTATAAAGGGTTTTTATGGAAGTATGCAAATTGGCGTGCTAAACACATATCTTGCGGTATATCCTCTGGACAGCTTGTATCTTTGATATCTTCAAAATCTACTTTGAATATTTTTTTTAAAATATCAAATATATAAGCGTCATCCAAAATTCTTTGTATTGTTCCATATGCACTTAGGTCGATTTCCAACTTTACTTTAGAGTTTAAAAGTTTTCGAGTGCAAAAACATTCTATAAATTCAATAATTTCATGAGGATTGTTGTCAAATATTTGCTTTAAGCTGTCCGACAATTCATTCGTGCTGTCAAGCTCTTTCCATAAAGAATACATTGGTACTGAATTTTTTTTATATCTTTTGTATAATGGCTCACTTTCATTTTCTTTTTTTATTAATGCTGTGAAGTATTCGTTAATTTCACTCTTTTCTTCTTTATTTATCCAGCTAACATCGTTATGTGTAATTGCTTTTACACATATATCAGCAAAAGATAGTTCGGGAATATATGATAAAAATTCTTTAACTGTATCTGTCACGCTTGCTTCTAAAAATGATTCTGGTGAATGAGCTAGTCGTTCAATGTATAAGTAAAAAAACCGTGCAGTATCGTAAAGCGTATTTTTCCAAAAAAAATCTGAATTGTGAGGAATTATAGTGGAGTTTGCTAAAAAAATAGTATTCAATCTTTCTAGTATTTCTAGTGAAAAATCATTTATTCTACTACTAACGTAGAGTAAAAAATGCTCATAATGTTCATTTGCACACACTTCACGCATGGCATTTTCTTGCACAACGCTATCCTCAGATAAAAAATCCTCAAGATATACTTTCAACAATTCATCAGAGATGTCCCCCTCAGGTACTGTATATTGGAAATATTTATGAAAATAAGATTGGCTACATATTCTTTTTTTTGCCATATACTCAGGATCATTTGTAGAAAGGCTATGACTAAATAAAATAGGAAAAAGATACCTAAATAAAGGTTTAAGCTTCTCATGGTTTTCACCACTTGTATTTCCAAATAATTTTTCGTTTACTCCCTCTAAAAAAATTTTATGACTTTCCTGAGTAACAAATATTTTATTTTCATTAATTATAGGCAGTATGGACTTGTAAGCCTTGTTATAAAAGTCTGGATTTATAATTTTTATCCCTTCAATAATTATCAAGTCTGTTATGTTAACTTCATTTTTCAAAAGCGGAAATATAAAATTTAGATTATTACAGTATGTATTTATAGTTCGAAACGATAAAAAACCTTCTATGAACGGCGTAAAAAAATTATTTTTCAAGGCTAAAATATCTTCTTCAATTACATCTATACTGTGAATCTCAAAAATATTACTTATCTTTTGAAATAATATGTTTTGAATTTTCACTCTGTCCAATGCAGGTAAATGTAGTGGAATTTGAACAATTTTTTCAAGAAACGCACGGCCAGCTTCTTTATCCTGACCGTACCTTTCTCCTATTGCTTCTGCTACTACTGTGGCATCAAAAGCAAGTATATAGGCAGTAAAAGGGAAGTTTGCAAAAAGTTTTACCAATTTAAATAGAACATGAGTTTCTTCTTTATCTAGGCGGTCAATGTCATCAATAAATATGATAATATGCTTTTTTGATTCATATAGAATTTTTTCAACCTCTTTCTTTTCATCTTCGAGGGAGGTGTTTGTGAAATTTTTAATTGTATTCTCTAGTTTTTTTCCATCTATACGTAATTGTGGACCTCCAATAAATGGAGCTTTCAAGCTTATAGAAAAAGGGGCAAGTATTCCAGCAATTTTAGAAATATGTTTTTTTATGTCGGGAATAATTTCACCAAGCTTAGTATATAATTCTGCAAAAAAACCACGGATAATATCTTCTTCAGATGAAAAATACCAAGGATTAAAATTAATTACGATAGTATTATACCCATAACTATTAATTTTTTCTTGCATCATATTCAAAATAGAGCTCTTACCAGAACCCCATTTTCCATAAATGCCCACCACAACGCTATCTTCAGCACGGCGGTGCATTAGTGTTTCTGCAATACGATGTGCAAAGTCAGTGCGATTAAATTTGTCTTCAGTATGGCTTGTTATAGGAGCATCAGAGGTGAAGTCGCATGCAGGGTCATACTCAGGCTTTGGCTTATTTGCTGCCTTTGCATCTGCCTCTACGGAAGTTTCAATTAATTGTTCCTGCTGCTTGCTCATACTTGCCCCATGTAAAATATTATCGTCAATTCATGCTAACAAAAAAATGCCTCGTGGTCGAGAAAATATATAACCAGCTATATGCAAATTTTGCTGAGTTCTTTTCTGCTCATGTGGAATATTTTGATATTTTGTATGTTTTGCTTTCTTGTTAATCAATTCGCTATATGCTATAATGTCACTATGCTTTCTTAGGTAGGAATTATAATCATGAGTACTGTCATTTCAGCTTTGAGCGGTATGCACTACACCGCACCCACATTCACCTTGCCAAGGGCGGCAAGTGTGCGTGATGCCCTATGCATTTTTAATAAAAACCTACCCCAAACAGTGCAAGGCTTCATGTCTACCTTGGAACGCAATCCTACAACATTGG
>CAYJDF010000029.1:6611-22950 GCA_964368845.1 uncultured Desulfovibrionaceae bacterium | reverse complement strand
ACCTTATTCATGCCACTGTATCCATTGAAATTATTTCTATGAAAAAACGCCATAACATTGGCATAAGTGTTTTTACAAGGCTTGGTAGCTTAGCCCCGGCCATGGGGATGATTGGTACACTTATTGGTCTTGTACAAATGCTTGCAAACCTAGCTGACCCTAATGCCATTGGCCCTGCTATGGCTGTTGCTATTTTGACTACATTTTATGGCGCGCTTATAGCTAACCTTTTGTTTTTGCCTTTAGCTGGCAAACTTAAAGCCAAGAGCATGCAAGAAGAGCTTTTGTTACATATTATTTTTGAGGGTGCTAAATCCATTCTTGAAAATAATAATCCACGCTTGGTATATGAAAAACTATCGTCTTTCTTGCCACCTAAGGAACGCACCGGGCCAGAAAAAGAGAAATAAGTCTCAAAAAAGAGAAATATGCTATGAGTAATGATCCCATTCAAAGTGACGATGATGATGTCGAAGAAGGTGAAGGCTGGCTTGCGACATTTGCAGACATAAGCATGCTCTTATTGGTGTTTTTTATCTTACTTTTTTCTTTGTCAACTATTGAACAATCCAAATTTCTTGCCACAGTAGGCTCAATTAAGGGTGCTCTTGGGGGTGAAAAGTCAAGCCTTGCCCAAGATAAGCCCGTGGGAACACAAGGTGCGCAGCATCAAGATGTTAAAATGCGCAAGGAGCTTATTGAGGCTCAAACTCAAACATTTAATGAAATTAAAAGTTTCTTAGTAAAAAATGGCATGGAGGGGCAAGTTAGTGCTGTACTTGATGAAGGCACTATTACCCTACGCTTGCCCGCTAAAGTATTATTTGCTCAAGGTAGCTCCGAACTTAGTGCAGAAAGCGAACAAGTGCTAAATATATTGAAAGATATTTTTGTACAACGACGTGAACAAACTGTTGATATTCGCGGCTATACTGATGATAGCGTTATTACTCCCAATAGTCGTTTTAAGGATGCTTGGGAGCTTTCAGCTTTACGAGCTGTTAATGTACTTCGTTATTTATTGTCTAAAGGAGTGGATGCAGAACGCATGACAGCCACAGGACTTGGAGCATTAAACCCATTATTTCCTAATAATAATGAGGCAAATCGCGCTAAAAATAGAAGGGTTGAATTTTCTTTGAAGCGTGATGTTTCAAAAAATGAGTAAGTAATTTTTTAAGCTTTAAGCAAAGAATAAATTTTAAGAATTTTGATTGAATTGCTGTTTAGCTGTTGAAATAAAATAAATAACATTAAAAGATGCATGGCTCTAGCTTGCTCTTTGTTCTTGCCTTATTTGCTGACACAGGGTATTGAAACTTTGCACCAATCGTGTTGGCTGTAAAATACAGGCAAGATTTTTTAGTTTCTATAGGTATTTTATGGTATTATCACGATAAGATGTAAAAATAAGAGTATTATGATGTCCAGTAAACTATACGATTTTTCCATTAACGAAGATGATAATGTCAATAGACACTCATATAGAGCGCATGTCTATGGCATTGAGGCTAGGGTTAATAGAGGCAGTCGCTGTTATAACCTTGCAGATATAAGTGTAACAGGTTGTGCTTTTAGAGTATCCAATGTGCCGTGGGCTGTGGATGAGCGTCTAAAATTACAACTTGAGGTAAAGGGACGCGTGATAATTGCAGGCCTTGAGGCTCGTTTGGTGCGTGTTACACCAAATAATGTAGTGGCGTGTTCCTTTGAGCGACTTACCGAAAAGCAAGAATATGCCCTTGATAAACTTGTTTTGGAAATTCAAAAACGTATCATTGCTTTAAATCGAGTCTAGATATTATAAACACTCTAGCCCATTTGATGGGTATTTTATTTACAACATTATGTAGTATTATGTCGATATACGGCTAAGAGGGGAGAGATGGAGTTAAAAAATCATAAAGTCTTGGTGGCAAACCGAGGCGAAATTGCAATGCGCATTGTACGGGCATGTCACAAACTTGGTGTGCCCTTTACTTGTATATATACCTCAGAAGACCATGCCTCAGGCCATGTACGCCTAGCTAAAGAGCTTGGCAAAAGTAAAAGCTTATATAAAGTTTCATCCTATCATGATGCCAATGAAATTGTAGCTGTAGCCGATGATTCTGGTTGCACAGCTATTCACCCAGGTTATGGTTTTTTTGCTGAGGATTTTCGTTTTGCAAGGCGCGTTACTAAGCGCACACGTCAGCTTATTTTTATTGGACCTTCTTGGAAGATTATCCGCGAGCTGGGCGATAAGATTAATACAAAGCGCCTAGCCAGAAGCCTTAATGTACCAACAGTTCCAGGCTCAGATCGCCCCATCTATGATGAGCAAGAAGCAGAAAAAATTGCGCGTTCGGTATTTGATTTTCAAGTACAGCGTGGGGTTAAAGAGCCATTAGTATTGGTTAAAGCCTCAGCTGGTGGTGGGGGCATGGGCATTGAGGAAGTGTATGATATTGACATTTTCCGCTCAGTTTATCGCCGTATTCGCAATTATGCTTTGCGCCAATTTAAAGATGAAGGTGTGTTAATTGAACAAAGAATTACCGACTTTAACCACCTAGAAGTACAAATTGTTTCAGATAGAACGGGTAAAAATCCAGTCCACTTTGGGACACGTAATTGTTCTATTCAGTCCACCGGTTTACAAAAACGTATAGAAATTGCTCCAGGCTTTGACCCAGAAAATATTGAATATTCCTTTGATGCTGCCAAAGTATTGCATGATATTACAGAATACTCCTTAGCTATGGCCCGCGAAGTAGGCTATGATAATGTAGGCACATGGGAGTGGATTGTAACACGTGATGGTGAACCCTTCTTGATGGAGGTAAATACACGCATTCAGGTGGAAAATGGAGTTTCTGCGCGTATCTCTAAGGTTAAAAATCGCATTGCTCTTGGTGATGTGGACCTTATAGCAGAACAAATACGCATCGGCCTTGGAGAGAAACTAGGTTATACTCAAGAAGATATTTCCTTTGTGGGTACAGGAGTTGAATATCGCCTAATTGCCGAAGATCCAGATAATCGCTTTACTCCATGGGTAGGCAATATTGAAAAATTTGGTTGGCGTAAACAAGATTGGCTAACCATGCTAACTCACGTACCAACTGATTCATCTTACGAAATTCCTACAGAATTTGATCCAAACCTTGCTCTTGCCATTGTGTGGGGAAAAACCTTGGAAGAAGTGAAAGCGCGGGGCAAACAATTTCTAAATGATTTAACTTTGCAAGGGCAAAATAATGCCGGTGAAGCTCTTAAATCCAACATTGATTTTTTGCGCAACAATACTGATCGTATCTTACGATTTTAGCATATACAAAGGTTAAGCATGAATACTTCTTATGAAAAACGTCTTCAAAGTTTAAATGATCGTCTTGTATATACTCAAGATATATTTGCCAATAAGCATCAAGATAAAGTTGATCTTTTGCGCGAAAAGCTTGAGCAACTTAATACTCGCATTGCAGAAGATAGCTGCCAAGACATAAATACTGAAATTTTAACTCTTGAAGAGCTTTTTGGCTTTATGGAAAAAAAGCTCGAAGCTGGCCTTACTGCCATGGACAAAGTGCGCATTGTGCGCCATCCTCAGCGTGTTTGTTTGCGCGATATTTTGGAAAATGTCTATGATAATTTTACTGAAATTGGCGGGCAAGACGAATATAGCATTGATCCAAGTATGCTTATTGCTAGAGCCATTATTACACGTAAACGTGGTAAAAAGACATATAATCAGTCTGTTATGGTCATTGGGCAGGAAAAAGGCCACGGGGCAGAATTTCGCAACGGTGGTTCAGTAAAGCCATGGGGTAATGCTAAAGCCTTACAATATATGCGCGTTGCCGAAGCCGAAGGTATACCAATTCATACATTTATTTTTACTCCTGGTTCATATCCTGTGGAGGATTATCCTGGAGCTGCTCAGCAAATTGCCCGTAATATTTATGGCATGGCCAGATTGCGTGTGCCCATTGTGGCAGTTATTTCTGAAGGTGGTTCTGGTGGAGCAGAGGCTATTGGCTTAGCTGATAAAAGGCTTATGTTATCACATGGTTATTATTCTGTTATTTCTCCAGAAGGTGCTGCTGCCATTGAAGGTCGTATAAAGGAAGGTGAGCGCGCAACACCTGAGCTTATTGAGTTTTGTGCTGAATCCTTACAAATTACTGCCCAAGATAATTTGAAGTTTGGTTATATTGACCAAATTATTGAGGAGCCAATTCTTGGGGCAAGACCTGCACATTTTGATTTTTTTAGAACCTTGCGCCAAGAACTTTTACGCGCCACCGATGAGGTAATTATATCTACTCGCTCAACACCAATTTTACGCGGCCTTGCTCTTTCAAGAAGGCGTAAGCCAGATATAAACCTTGAGGAACTTTATTTACGTTGGGGGCTTACCTCAGCTAAGAAAGATCGTTTGGTACGTAATAGACAGATAAAATATCTCAAACTTTCTAGTACAGCTTGCCGTGACCGTCGTCCTTGGTATTCTAAGTGGTGGCGCAATATGATGGGGGCAATGCTGGTGCGCTGGAATAGAGTAAAATATGATATATATAAAAGTCATCGCAGTAAGCTTAGTTTCTTATTAGAAGAAATTAGCAGCGAATGGCATTTGTTTAAATCTCGTCTTCTTCGCCCTTTTGGTAGCAAAAGCAATAACTCAACCAACCCTACCATGAAAGATTTAACTTCATTATCTTCTTGGAGTGGTGATGGGCGCAATAAACGTTGGAATTATATTTCACCTCGCTATAAAATTGATCGCACTCTTACTTGCCCAAATGCCAGTAAATATGGATGCTTAGACCTTTGGGGGCCTGACCTTTTTGCAGAGTTTGCTGGTGTATGTAGTTCTTGTGGGCATCACTTCCCTATGGAGCCGGAATGGTATGTAAAAAATGTTTTTGATGAAGGCTCAGTGTATGAATTTAATAGTGCCATTGAATCTGGCAATCCTTTAGGATTTGAAGGTTTTGATGAGCGCATTCACGAAGCCCAGAAAAAAACCGGTGCAAAAAGCGGCTGTATGACATTTGAGGCTTGCATTGACGGGGTAAAGATTGTTGTAGCCATGCTCATGGGAACGTTTCGTGGTGGATCAGTGGGAGCAGCAGAAGGGCAAAAGTTTGTAGAAGCTGCAGAACTTGCCATGAAAAAACGCTATCCCTTTATTGCATATGTGCACGGCACTGCTGGCATTCGCATTCAAGAAGGTACACATGGGGTTATACAAATGCCTCGTTGCACCGTTGCTGTGCGTCGCTATATTGAAAGTGGCGGCTTATACCTAGTGTTATATGACACTAATTCCTTTGCAGGTCCTGTAGCAAGTTTTCTTGGTTGTTCTCCTTATCAATTTGCCATACGTTCATCAAACATTGGTTTTGCAGGTCCTGGAGTTATTAAAGAAACCACTGGTATTGACATTCCACCTCGTTATCATCGCTCCAATAATGCTCTTTCGCGCGGGCATATTCAAGGTATTTGGGATCGTCGTCATGTGCGTGCAAACTTAAAACAAGCCTTATTAACCATTGGTGGGCGTAACGTTTATTATCGCTAAGAATTGGGAAGTATTATGTTAGATGTCACTGCTTTATTAGATGAAATTAAATCCTCACCCTATGAGGAAGTACATATTAAAGCTCCACACACTGGTCTAGTTACTTTTGCAGCCCTTGATAAAGGCAGCACAGTACACGGACCACAAGGTATGTGGAAAGAAAAACCTGGTTCATTGCTTTTAACCATTGAGCGTGAACATAATCCAAAGCCCATATATTCCCCAGAAAAAGGTGAAATTTGTGCTATTCATAAAGAACTTGAGGGACAATTTGTGCAAGCTGGTACAGCCTTGGTGACCTTGCGCCACCCCTTGAGTAAGGCTGAAGTACAACAAAAAATATTGAAACGCGCTCTGCACCTTTTTGTGGCGCCAGAGCGAGCTAAATACTATTTTACTCCTGAAATTGATACAAAAATACGTGCTTCTGGTGCGCAATCCATATCCATTCATGAAGGTATGGAATTATTCATCATGTCACGTATGAAACGCGAAGCTCCACTTCATTACAATGGACCTAGTGGTGTTATTTATGCTGTATATTTTAAGCATACAGAAAATATAGATGCTGGTCAGCCACTTATTGGAGTTTGCCCTTCGGATCAAGTAGATGCCATTGAAGAAGTGGTGTTGCGTGTGCAAACTGAGTGGAAAGAGATGTAATGGGCAAAGCTTTGCAAATAAGAGTTAGTGCTGTAACGTGGAATGAAGAACTCTTAAAAAAACTCTGGCCCAAGCTTAGCGAATTTGCCTTTAGTATACCCCATAAGCATAATAAACAAGGGGTATTAGAAATGGTCCAATGCCTTGGAGATGGCCTACAATTTATGCCTTGGCCAGAAAAACGCAAAGAGGTTCTTGGCCCAAATATCATTAAAGCCGTAGACGTTATGCGTAATTTAGAGCATGCCCTTGCCGGATGGGATGCGCGTGAAGCTCATAAATTAAGTGAAGATTTAGAAGATATATTAAATATTTTAGAGCAAGATTATATTTAATCTTGCCAATTTAGGGAGGTGTTATGTTAAACAGAGCCATGATTATTGGAAGATTGGGCCAAGACCCAGAACTTAAATATACTCAAAGTGGAGTACCTTATTGCAATCTTAATGTTGCCACCTCCGAATCTTATCAAGACCGCGATGGCAATAAGGTGGATCGCACTGAATGGCATCGTGTTTCTGTATTTCAACGCTCAGCGGAAAATTGTGCTACCTATCTACGTAAAGGTAGTATGGTTTATGTAGAGGGCAGCATCAATACCCGTAAATGGCAAGATCAACAAGGGCAAGATCGCTATAGCACAGAAATTAGAGCTCAGCGAGTACAATTCCTAGATCGCCGTGGTGGTGAAGATGGTGCAGGTGCTAATTATCAAGGTGGCCAAGGTGGCTATCAAGGAGCAAATCAGAGTCAATCAAATCAGTCTAATCAAGGTGGACAAAATAATCAAAATAGACGCCCTCAAAATAAAAATGAAGATTTAGGGCCGGCTTTTCCCTCAGAAGCTAGCGGCATGGATGATATACCGTTTTAGTATTGCGATTTGAGTGAGAGACTTTCAAAATTTTATATGTGATTTTTTGAATGTTATTTGCCTAAAAAATTACTTTTTTGTGCGCATACTTTACTGAAATTAATATTTTTGCAAGCAATTTGCAGAATAGATTAATATATTAACTGTGAACTTAATTGGGCACAGACAGTAAAGCCATGCGCATATCTTTAATTTTATCGCGTAATACTGCAGCCTTTTCAAACTCAAGCTCACGAGCAGCATCGCGCATTTCTTTTTCCCACTGCTGGATTTGACGCCCCATATCCTCACTAGACAGTATAGTCTTTGAGTCGGTAACCACAGCGCCTTTACGTCCACGTTTACTACTATTTACAGATTCTTGATATAAATCTTTAAAGTGTGTTTCTAGGGCCTTGCGAATTGTTTTGGGGGTAATATTATTTTCTTTATTCCAATTTTCTTGGATAAGGCGACGACGCTTTGTTTCACCCATGGCTGCCTGCATGGAGGCTGTCATATTATCGGCATAAAGTAAAACTTGGCCGCTCACATTACGTGCTGCACGCCCAAATGTTTGGATTAGTGAACCTTCTGAGCGTAAAAAACCTTCTTTATCGGCATCTAAAATAGCTACTAAGGATACTTCGGGCAGATCCAAACCCTCACGCAAAAGATTGATACCAACCAACACATCAAACTCACCCGCCCGTAAATCATGCAATATGGCCATGCGCTCTAATGTGTCTATGTCCGAGTGTAAATATCGCGTTACCACACCCATTTGATTACAATATTCAGTTAAATCTTCTGCCATGCGCTTGGTTAAAGTAGTGACTAAAACACGCTCTTTAAGGGCAACACGCTTTTTGCACTCGGCTAATAAATCTTCCATTTGCCCTTTAGTTGGGCGCACTTCCACTATGGGGTCTACAAGTCCTGTTGGTCTAATAATTTGTTCAGTCACAATACCTTGAGATTGTTTTATTTCAAAGCGGCCTGGAGTGGCTGAAACATAGACCGTTTGTCCTATAAAATCTTGAAATTCATCAAATTGTAAAGGACGATTATCCAAGGCAGAGGGTAGGCGAAAGCCAAAGTCTACTAGGGTTTGCTTGCGTGAGCGATCTCCTTTATACATACCACCCACTTGTGGTACAGAAATATGCGATTCATCCACAAAAAATAAAAAATCCTTAGGAAAGTAGTTTAGCAAACAAAAAGGTGGTTCACCTTCTTGGCGTCCATCAAGATGGCGGCTGTAATTTTCTACTCCATTGCAATAGCCTAATTCTTCTAACATTTCTAAATCGAGTTGAGTACGTTGCTCTAAACGCTGTGCTTCAACTAATTTGTTGTTGGATTTGAAATATGCCAATCGCTTTTGTAATTCTACACGAATATCGTCCATAGCCCTTTTAATGTTATCTCTGGCAGATACATAATGACTGGCTGGGTAGATAATGGTTTTAGGTATAGGAGATAAAATATCACCAGTTAATGGGTCAATTTCATTAATATTTTCAATATCATCTCCAAAAAACTCTATGCGTAAAGCCATTTCATGGTGATAAGCTGGGATAATTTCTAAAACATCCCCGCGCACTCTAAAAGTGCCACGGTGAAAATCGTAATCATTGCGCTCATATTGGACTTCTACCAGTCGTTCAATAAGATTATCCATGGAAATATGCTGGTTTACCTCTACAGGAATGACCATCTTGGCATAATACTCTGGTGAACCAAGGCCATATATACAAGATACTGAAGATACAATAATTACGTCACGACGCGTCAGTAGAGCATGGGTGGCAGCATGGCGTAACTTATCAATATTATCATTAATAGAAGAGTCTTTTTCTATATATGTATCTGATGAGGGTACATAGGCTTCTGGTTGATAATAATCATAATAACTAACGAAATATTCAACAGCATTGTGTGGAAAGAGAGCCTTAAATTCATTATATAGCTGGGCGGCTAGGGTTTTGTTGGGGGCTAAGATTAGGGCCGGCCTTGAGCACTTGGCAATGACATTGGCCACGGTAAAGGTTTTACCAGAACCGGTTACCCCAAGTAAGATTTGATCTTTTACCCCTGCAAATATATTATCCACAAGCATGTTTATGGCTTGTGGCTGGTCGCCTGTTGGCGTATACTGGGTTTGCAAAGCAAACAATGTTTTATCAAGCATTATATTACCAATGTTTAAGGAGCTTGTTTATGGAATATAG
Source organism: uncultured Desulfovibrionaceae bacterium (assembly GCA_964368845.1). Taxonomy (GTDB): domain Bacteria; phylum Desulfobacterota; class Desulfovibrionia; order Desulfovibrionales; family Desulfovibrionaceae; genus CAYJAD01. The sequence continues at coordinate 13,628 of CAYJDF010000029.1, read as the reverse complement.
AATTATTGCAGCCTCGCCCTTTTTGGAACTTGACCGTGCATATCTTATACAAATAATGCTTAAAAGCTTCAAGGGGCGGCGTGATGTTATTGTATATCTTTTTCGCACTGATACCAATGAAAATGAACTTGAACAATTACGCCAGCTTGACCTAGTTGATGTAGCTAAGAGTGATACCCCAGAAGGAGCCAGTGCTGAAGATGCACTTTTGAGCGTGCTTGAAGCTTTTACTGCCGAAGAAGGCAATATTTTGCTAGAATATTTAGATAAACGCTATGGGGAGCATATTAAGGAAGTGGTAGTTAGTCCAATGGAAATTCCAGTACCACTTGGTATGGTACCATTTTCAGCCATTCCGGAAGGTAAGACCATGGGCTTTATTCGTTTTGATGTAATTCATGATTATGATTTGCCATTTAAGGTGCATGGTTTTTATGATTTAGAGGCTCATGACGCTCTTATGTCCGAAGCTGACTAAGTACATGCCTAAAGTTGTAAAGTCTATGCAACATAATCTCTTATATGAACAAGAAAGGCCTTCTGTTGTTATTGGTATTGATGAGGCTGGACGTGGTTGCCTTGCTGGCCCAGTGGTGGCAGCAGCTGTAATATTGCCAAATCCTTGTCCTATCCGTGACCTTGATGACTCAAAAAAGCTTAATGCAGACGACAGAGAAAGCCTTGTTTTAGATATAAAAACCCACGCGTCCTTTGGCGTGGGTTTGGTGTGGCAAGAAGATATTGATAGAATTAATATATTACAAGCAACTTTTTTAGCCATGAGTAAAGCCGTTAAGGGGCTTATGGTGCAATATGTTCGTAAAAATAAACGTGTGCCAGTATGCTTGCTGCATATTGATGGTAATAAAATCATTCCTCCGTCAGTACTAAAAGATTATTGGCCAAAGCACTCTAAACTACCTCGACAAGAATCATTGGTACATGGTGATGCTTTGGAAGAGCATATTTCGGCGGCGTCAATTTTAGCTAAGACGTTTAGAGATAATATGATGAATATATTGGATAAACGTTGGCCGTTATATAATTTTTCCAAACACAAAGGCTATGGCACAAAAGAACATCTAAAAGCCCTTGAGATGTATGGTCCTTGCCCATTACATAGAAAAACCTTTGCCCGCGTTTTATCTGATACTAAGGCTAAAGCATCTAAGCACAACTTGCAAACTCAGGGCAATTTGTTATGAAGTGGCTAAAAAACCTTGGCTTAGGCGGTAAGAATGCAGCTTATCCCAAGGGGCAAATTGGGGCCATGGGTGAAGATGCTGTGGCAAAATACATACAAAAGCAGGGCTTGCGCATCTTAGAGCGAAATTGGCGGCATGGTCGTTTGGAGCTTGATATTATAGCAGAAGATGGTGACATACTGGTCTTCATTGAAGTAAAAACAAGACAAATGTGCGGCAAGACAAGTCCAGTTGAAGGTATTACTGCACATAAACGAGCCAGTTTTTTGCGTGCTGTTAAGTCTTGGCTATCCTTGCATGACGCATGGAATAGACCATGCCGTTTTGACGTGGCTGGAGTTTTGTATGATGCTCAAGATCAGACTTCTCTACAGGTAGAATATTATGACAATGCCTTTGATTTCTCCACCGATAAAACTTTGGGTGGTGGCAACTCCTCTTGGCAACCTTGGTGATTTTTCATCGCGGGCCATGGAGGTATTGCAAAATGTGGACTTAGTCCTAGCCGAAGACACACGTAAAGCTGGGCTTTTATGTCAAAGGGCTGGTATAAAAGTAAAAAAATTCTCTAGCTTGCATGAACATAATGAACAAGCTAAGTGCCAAGGTGTGGTACAATTATTACAACAAGATCAATGTGCAGCCCTCATAACCGATGCCGGAACACCACTTATGGCCGACCCCGGTTATAGGTTGGTTCGGGCTTGTCGCAAGGCTGGGCTTGGAGTTTCGGCAGTGCCAGGACCATGTGCACCCATAACTGCCTTAATGCTAGCAGGTATTGCCCCGCAACCATTTACATTCTTAGGGTTTTTGCCACGTGGTGTTTCAGACCAAGAAAAAACACTTGCTCCCTTTGCTAGACTTATCACTACTTTAGTTTTTTTTGAGCGTAAAGATAGATTGCATGAAACATTGCAAGTGGCTTACACATTACTTGGACCGCGTGAACTTGCCATTACGCGTGAACTTACCAAGACTTATGAAGAATGTATTGTGGGTCGTTTGGAAGATTTTGCTCAAATCCCCATGGACCTTAAAGGTGAAATTACAGTTGTTATTGGTCCGCCAGAAAGTAATAATCGCACCAGCAAAGAAGAAGTGCTTGAAATATTAAACCTTGAGAGAAAAAAGGGTGGTAAGCCACGTGAAGTGGCAAGGCGAGTGCAGCATATGGTACAAGGTTGGACTAGTAAGGAAATTTATTTATTACCTACTGAAGTAGAGTGAGATATTTAGTCAACAACTTCTATATTTATAGCCACGGCAATTTAATTTTGTGAATTCATACGTCCATGTGTGAAGTTCGGTAAAGTTTTTCTCACGTTGCAGCACCTCCGCTTCGCTCTTAATTCACGTAAAACTCGAAGACTAGCCTAACGTGAACGTCTTCGGCGCACGTTGGATCGGGCTCCGCTTTGTCGCAGCAAATTGTTTAAAAAAACATTCCCAAACCTCATACATTTCATTGTTGCCATAGAATTGTTTGTAAATAAATTTGAAATTAGATTACCGAGTTTTTATAGTAATAGTGCAATAATCAACGGTATACTAAGGCAAGATAGCAGTGTATTTATAACCGTTGAAATAATACATTCCTCGGTAAATGTATCATGTTTTTCGGCAATGACGTAGCAAACAATGGCTGTTGGCATGGCAGCTATGATGACCATGACCATGGAGGCCATACTATTTTCGCCTAAGAATAAACAAAAAATAAATACTAATAAGGGACATATAAGTAGTTTAATGCCAATTAGGGCTGTATGCATCATATAGCTTTTATGCTTTGGTTGGGAATCCTTACTTGTAACACTTTGTGACCATTGACCAAGTTGTGCTGTTACAGCCATACCAATGCAAAATAGTGAGCAGGGTGCTGCAGTTCCACCAAGCATCTTTGCTGCAATTGTTATAAAATCTGGCAGGGTAACATTACTTAAACTTATGACAAGACCCAAGCTTGCGCCAATTAGAGGTGGACTATGTAGCATAACGCGGCATATATGCCTTAATGTGGACCTAAAATTTGACTGTTTATTTTGCTGCATACTTAAGTAAGTGTCAGTAAATATAATATTAAATGTGGGAAGCAGGGCAGCTATGCCTGCGTAAATTTCTGCTTGTAAATTTGAATTAAAAACAAGCATGACTACGGGGATACCCATAAATGCCGCGTTTGGAAAGCAGCATACAAAACCTGCCATTGTGCTGGCATGATGCGACTTACCACTTACGCGCCCCACAAAGTATCCAAGGCCTTGACTTAGGCTTAGTCCAAGTACAAAGGCAAGAGCTGGCCGCCAAGAAATATCTTCAATATCAACTTGGGCCATAATATAAAAGAGTAAGATAGGTAGGCTAAAATAATATACAAATTGGTTAATAATAACCGCAGTATCTTTTTGTAAAACGCGACTATATTCAGCCCAAGCGCCAAGGAGCATGATGGCAAAAATGGGGAGTAGGGTGTATAATATATTTAGCATGGCATATGTTTACGCCCAAACAAATTAATCTTCAAGTATTACGTCAAGAGCAGGAGCTAAAAAATTTAAGAGCTCACTTACCGAAGTGGCAGGTGTTGGATTGGCCATTTTTGCAATGATTCGGTTGGTTTTTGCAGCAAGAATACAAGCATCTTGCATGCTATATCCTGAGGATAACAGTCCAGTTGCAAGTCCTGTGACCATATCACCAGTACCACCAATGGCCTCCATAGTGGCTACACTAGGTTCACTAATGCGTGCTGTTATGCTACCATCCGAAACTATGTAGTCGGTATGACCTTTGACTATAAGGTTGGCGGCGGTATTATTATTTTCTTTGGCGCGTTTGAGCAAACCCTCTACATCGGCATCATTTTGGAGTAAAAAACCACGGGTGTAGAATGGATGTGGAGCAAGTTCATCGGCAAGAAAACTCATCTCACCTACATCGGGGGTGAATAAGTCATATTTATCTGCATATCCACTCATCTTAGCCACATACATAAAACCAGCATCAGCCACCAATATAGGTTTTGTTGTAAGTGCATCAAGACTAATGAGAATCTTATTGTGCCAATCCACATCAGGAAAGAGGTAGTGAAAGGTTAAACCTTTTGGGGTGATTTGTTGTAAGTGTTCAACAAGGTAGGCATAAGCCTGCTTACTGCCTTCCCCATCACCATAATCACAAGCACAAAGAAGCTTAGGTTTTTGTGTAGATAGATACTCACAAACCATATATGCCGTTGCTGCAAGAACTTCTGTACCGCGCTCGATATTGAGAGTTTGGCTTTGTTCTAGCTCTAGTTGATCATTTTTTACCCTATAGTTTCCGCATAGCATTTGCCCTTTAGGCAGTTGCGGGCTGGTTCCAACTATGAGCCACATAATAATCTCCTTGCTTCAAGAAAAGCTTTTTGCAATGAGAAGCAGCATAGAGTTTGACCAATATATCTAGGCTCTTGGGCTTCTTCTAAAGTAAGGCCCACTAATTTATGTGCAAGATATGGCACATCGGGGCAACCACCACCTGAAATGTTTACAATTCGCTGACTTTGTTTTTCAACGGTGATTTTCATATTGGCAGCGCGTACCATAAGCCATTGACCAAAGTCTTGCACATGGTAAATGGAAACAGGCTCAAGCAAGCCAGCACTTACAGGTAGTACCTGCAGGGGAGGGAGACCTTTTTCGGCTAAAAGTTCACATATACCAACTTCACGCATAAGCTCCATCACAATGACCATATCGCAGCCACTACGTAGGTTTGGCGGTGGGGCTTTGATTTCTACATCATAGCCTGCCTCGCGTAAATATAGCTCAGCCTTAATAACCTCTCCAGTATGCTCAAAGACAAGCATGCCCCGATCAGAAATTAGGGCATGCTCATTATTTGCTTTATTGTTTGAAGAAAAGGCTTGCTTTAGCTTTTTCCAAAGCATTGATTACTCACTTTTGTTTAATTCAATGCGAATCTTAGCATCTTCTTGGGTGGATTTGACGCTATAGCCATTATTTACAGCGGCTCTAGATACATTTTCATGACTAGCTTCATTATCCACTATTACACTTAAATTTTGGGGTTTTTCATCCCTAATGCATTCTAAAACTAGTAGCACAGGTTGGGGGCAAGAAAGCCCACAAGCATCAATTATTAACATTGGAACCTCCCTTCTTGCAAGCAAAAAACGCTATACCTAAACATACACCAAGACCTAAAATAGTGGCTATAATACTATTTGGACCAATGCCAGCAGGTGATGCAGCAATGCCAAAATTATGAGCAAATGCTGTACCAACCAAGAGGCCAATTACAAATACTGCAGCATCATTATCACCTTCGCCAGATAAAAATAGCTGACGACCTGGGCAAGCTCCAGCAAGACAAAATGCTAGCCCACATACAACCATGGATAAAAAATTCCAAAGACCATCATTGTGGGCCACAGGCTGTCCTGTGAAACCAGCATGAAATGAACCAATGGCTACATTTAAGATTAGGGCTGTAACAAGCATGGCAAGCACACCACTTAATAGGTGCATTTGTTTAAATAAAACCGTATCGCGAAAAGCTCCCATAGTACAAAATCTGCTTCGTTGACAAATAAACCCAACTAAGAGGCCAATGCCTAGAGATATGAAAAGCGGAGCATGGGCTGCACCTGGGCCTTTGACAGAATAGAATAATACACCTGATTTGGGTTCACCAGCTATTTGTGGGTTCATTATTAATAATACAAATAAACCAACCATTAGTAAGGGGAATGCCCAGCCAGCGGAATTAATTTCTTGTTGGCTACGCCCTAGTGAAAAACCTTTTTTCAAAAATTGAGACGCAACGGCAATACCAACTATCAGTCCTGCAATGCCCACTAAGGCATTGGCATCACCACCTGCTATACGCAAAATTGCGCGCCATGGGCAACCAAGAAATACAAGAGATACCGCACCTGCAATAAGACCTAGGGTAAAGCGAGTAATAAGAGCAGAGCCGCCTCTGGCTTTAAACTCACCAAACATCATGGACGCACCAAATGATCCAATAACCATACCAATAATTTCTGGTCTTAGATATTGAACAACAGCCGCCCTATGTAGACCCACCGAACCTGCAACATCGCGCGAAAAGCAAGCCACACACACACCCATATTGGGTGGGTTGCCAAGATATTGCAACACAACTGCTAATAGGCCAATGATTGCTCCAGTACAAATTATACCACTCTTAGTAGCAAAAAAATTACTTTTCATTATTTTTAATCCTTATTATAGCATATAATCTCAATAAATATTAAAACTATAGCTTAATATATAAAGAAATTTGCAGACAATTCTGCTGGTGCTTTTATGGTAGGATAATGAAAAGAAAATGTTGGGCTGGAGTTTAATTATTTCTCATACCATAGGGTACACCAAGACCTCACACCGTGAAGTGCTTGTGCGTATCGTCAGGTAGGATAGAGAAATAATAACATAATAAATGCTCTATTTGTAAATTTATCAGTGCCATGGGAACTGTGAACTAAAAATTGATACTATGTTATCTTTAAGGTTTTTACAAGAAAAAAGATGCTAAATGAACATGAATGATTGACACACCATCTCCCATCATAATACTTTACCTATTATTTAGAGGCGAATTATTTTTTTATGGTATACTCTGCGCAGTGAATTGCGCATTCTTTAATATAAGATTTTGAAAAAATTAAAAAAAGCCATACAACATAAAGTGAACTTTACAATATTCAATACAGCTATAATGATATAGCTATTGACTTTAAGAAACAAACTAATTGGACTATTAAAGTAGAGCTGAACACATT
>CAYJDF010000029.1:0-6511 GCA_964368845.1 uncultured Desulfovibrionaceae bacterium | reverse complement strand
CTATTGACTTTAAGAAACAAACTAATTGGACTATTAAAGTAGAGCTGAACACATTTTTGTTGTGTACAAAAAGGGTAATATTCGTGGAATTAAATGATTATATTTTTTTGATAGTTTGGTTTGTCGGTGGATTTATTGGGGGCATAAGCGGCATGGGGGCTTCTATGATAGCAGTACCCATATTATTAGCTATCCTTGAGCCTAATGTGCTCGTCCCTGTATCTTGCATAATTTCTACTGTTATCTGCTTATACTTAAGTTGGATATATCATAAAACCTGTCTATTTTCTACACTGAAAAGATTACTCATAGGTTCGCTTCCAGGTGCTGTACTTGGAGTGTATGTACTTGTAATTATAAGAGCAGAATATATTGAAATATTGGCTGGGCTTGCCTTGCTTTATTTCGTTTACCTACAGTATAAGCACGACCGTACACCTCATTTAGCTGAAAGAGAAGAAGTCCATGCCAATAGTTATGTTGTAGGTTTTTGTACTGGAGCACTTAATAGTTCTATTTCATTTGGTGGACCACTTGTTGCCGCATATGCATTGCATCTTGGTTGGGCGCAGTCGCAATTTATGGGTACAATAAGCGTTTTTGGTTTATTAATGTCAGTAGTTGTTTGTGTATTTCAGGCTGTTGCAGGTCTTTTTACTGCAGAAGTAATGACCCTCGGTGCTACTGGGTCAGTTGCTTGTTTACTTGGTGCCGCTAGTGCAACACCGGTGGTAAAATACATACCCTTAAAAGTTTTTAAGCTTATCTTGCTTATTCTTCTTGTATGCAGTGCTCTTATGTGTATTGAGCGTGGTATTGAAACCTTATAATTTTGTATATGTTAAGATTTATATATGAAAATCCCTTTCGAGAATGACTTGAAAGGGATTTTTTATGAAATTAGTGTAAAAAATTTGTCTAAGACTTGGCGTCTAATTCTGCAAAAACTTGAGCTAGCTTCATGGCAATTACTTTATCAATGGGAGTAGCCACTTTCTCAAAGGTTTCGGCATCTCGCATATATGGCGACATACAACAAGAGCGTAATACAGATATTCTTTCGGTATGCTCCCACTCACCCCAATCAAATCCGAGGCTTTCTACAAAGTTGAAAGGGCTATTGCCATACTCGGAAGTAGCAAGGTCTGTGTGTGAAACAATAAAACCATTGTCATATATTCCGCCTTTTTCTGCACTTGCATAGGCATAGAACAGGCGGTTAATCTTATTGGTATATTGTAAATCATGTATGCCATCTTCTTTAATTACATAATCCACAATATTGAAGCTTGGTTCTGTTAAAATCTTAAAGGTCACTTTATGTTTGCCTATGGTATAAGATCTTTCGTTGATAAAGTCTCTAAAATGCCTAATACCCTCAACAGTTGCACAAATAAGTTTACCGTAGCCACTTATGTTCAAAGGCAATACACGATGTGCTGCCCATGCCGAAGCAGCAGTTGCACCAGCTTTTGATCCTTCTACAGTAAAAGCACCAAGCAACACAGGATACTCTGTGCCTTTTTCAAAAACATAATCAGCAAAGTAACTTATGGCGTTGCGTACATCACGTACACGAAAAGCAATACCACCAGCTGTATATGGAATGTAACCTAATTTATGGGCATCAATGGTGGCACTGTCCGCAAAACGAATGCTTGCAAAAGCATCATATACATCCTTGGTTGGCCAGTTTATATCACCATTAAATACTTTATATTGTTTATAAATGTCTTGGATTTTTTCAAAAGGAATTAACTCATTTTCTTCATCCAAAATAGCCGTGCGCCCGTAGCCGCCATAGGCAGCATCCACATGAACATAAAAATCAATACCTTCTTTACGAAGTTTTTCACGCAAAGCAATAATATCTCCTATGGGGTCAATCTGCCCTTCCTCGGTAGTGCCAACAACTCCTACAACACCCATAATAGGTATTTTATTTGCAACCAAATCACGGATAATTTTTTCCATAGCATTCATATCAAGCACATAAGTGTTGGTTACAGGGCACTCTACAATACCTTCTGAACCAATACCAATAAGATCTGCGCCTTTTACCCAGCTATAATGTTTGGTTTGCGGAACAATAAGCTTGCCTAGTTTCGCAAAATCACCCCCACGGCGTGCTGTATGGGCTTTTACCTCATCTAATTTGTGACCTGTTTTATTCATCAAGGCAACAGTATCATCAACAGACATGTTTAATAAGGCCCACTCGTCTTTATCTTTTACAAGCTCGGGGCATATTTTTTTTACAGCTAAGGGTAAGCTTTTTAAATTTCGCATAACCCATAAAGCTTCTATGTTGGCAATGGTACCACCAGCTGAAAGATGACCCCAACCTTCTTTCCAACCCATCATGATACATAGCTGTTGGCCCACTTCACCCTCCATGAGAGAAGTGGCAGGCGACGAATCATAAGAGCAATTATTGCTATTCCATAACATACTAAACATATAGGCAAGTTCAGCAGCCATAAGAGTTTGGGCGTGCATATGTCCCCAATAACGCCCTGCAGTGCAACAAGGTACAGACTCTTGACGCATTTTTTGACTTAATTCATTAAGTACTTCAACGGTTTTAAGAAGAGTTTCTTTGTATTCAGTGGCTTGCATGTCATCAACAGAGACAGCAGGAGGGTCTTGCGGCATATAATTTTTGCGCCAACCTACATGATCATCCATAAGTTTAGAGAGTGTATTTTTATAGAACTCAATATTTTCACCTCTATCACCAAGAAAAAGAGCTTTGAGATCAATGTTTGTTTTGTTTTTCATGAAATTATCCTCTTAATAATTGTAACACCGCATTTTATAGTACTGTTTTAGTTCTTTATCTTCCTATAATAACACTAAATTCATTTTTTTAATAAAACATTTTTTGTTAGAAATCTAGTATAAAGACACTTTAAAATTGCGTTGTTGACATGCCAATTTTTTTTTTTTACCTCATTGGTATAACATATAAAATTTTTATGTATAATGTATAAAAGGAGTACATATGCAACAGAACAAGAAACGACTTTTCTTAATGATATTTTTAATCTTGGTAAGCTTTGGTGATGCTTGGGCACAAAATGTACCCAATGCCGAAGTTAAACTTCCCCCCATGCCTGAAGGTGGCTCTGCTTGTACCACTGCCATTGTAACGCCAGGTGCCAGTGCCGATGGTAGTATGATGGTAGCTCATTCCGACGATAACCATTTGTCAGATCAAAGCATTGTGTATGTAGCTGCCAAGGATTGGCCTAAGGATAGCAAACGTCCAGTATATGCCTCTGCTGTAGCTGTCGGACCCGTGCCAGAGTTTAATGCTGTGTTGGTACCACGTCTTGTAGGTAGTGATCGCAGTCCAGCCTATATGCAAACAGAAAAAGCTAAGAAACATATACCTATAGGTTATATTCCACAAGTGGCACATACTTATGCATACATTGATGGTAATTATGGCATTATTAATGAACATGGGCTTATGTTTGGTGAATGCACCAATGGGTCTTTTATAAGCAATGGGCCAAAAGCTGGCAAGCGTATGTTCTATACGTCAGAACTTTCGCGTGTGGCGCTGGAGCGTTGCAAAACGGCGCGTGAGGCTGTCATTTTAATGGGTCAACTTGTAGAAAAATATGGCTATTATGGTACAGGGGAAACCATGCCCGTGGCTGACGCCAATGAGGCTTGGGTTTTTGAGGTTGCACCATCTCCAACTGGTACTGGGGGGCTTTGGGTTGCTCAGCGTGTTCCGGATGGTGAGTTTTGGGTGGCAGCAAATAAATTTAGTATAAGAGATCTTATTCATAATAATCCTAATCAGATGTGGAATAAAAATCTGGAATCTATTCTAAATGATGCTGGTTGGCGTTCGCCTAAGGATAAGTCAAAACCCATTGACTGGTTATCGTCCGTAAGTGTTGGTGAATATAGTCACCCGTACTATGCCCTGCGTAGAGTGTGGCGCGCATTTGATTTAGTGGCACCTTCGTTAAAGCTTTCACCTTGGGTTGAAAATGGGCTTACACGAGCTTATCCTTTTTCGGTCAAGCCGGACAAAAAAATAAGCTTAATGCAGATGCAAAAAATTTATAGTGATCATTATGAAGGTACAGAATTTGATTTAACCAAGGGCGTTGCAGCTGGTCCTTTTGGTTCTCCTGATCGCTATTTGGGCCCATATGATCCTCATGGTGATGTGGGTAATACGGATGCAAAAGTTTTTGGAGCATGGGAACGTCCCATCGGTATGAGCTACACAGGCTATGCTTTCATAAATCAAGTGAAACCAAACTTACCGCCAGCTCTTGGCGCTACGTTATGGATATCTTTAGATCGCCCAGCAAACTCCACCTTTGTACCTTTTGCTGTTGGCCCATTGCCCAGGAGTTATGAATATAGTGATACGAGAAAGTTCTCTTGGGATGAAGCGTGGTGGGTATATAATCTTGTGGGAAATTATGCGCAAATAAAATATTCTTACATGATTAAAGACATTGAAGCACGGGCCCAAAAACATGAGGCAAAAGCACGTGAGCTGCAAGCAAGCTTAGAAAAGGAACTTTTAGATCTTGCAAAAAAAGATCCTGCTAAGGCATTAGAAATGCGTAGCAAAAAACTCTATGACAATGCCGTAGCAACCATGGCTGATTGGCGCATGCTTTTTGAAGAACTTGTTACAAAATATGCCCAAGGCAGGGTGAGTACGCCTGATAAGATGGCCCAAGCTGTTGGTTATCCACAAGAGTGGTTAGATGTTACTAACTATAAAACTGGACCTGCAAAAAGCTATGCCAAACCACAGGTTAAGTAATTTGTAGTTTACCATTTGAGGTTGTTTATTCATTTAAAGAAATTTAGATAATTTAAGATTATTTATGATGTGTTTCAACTATTACGATGTGATATTATTGGTCTTATAGTATTTTAAGTTGACATCACTAATGTCAACTTTTTAAAGGCACGCTCGCTCCGGCACTTAACAGTGCAATAAAATTGCACTTATGCCTACGCGGCGCGTGATTGCTCTCGCAATCATGGTAGTAATTTCATCTGAAATTACTATATAAGTACTAATCCATCAGCCAAGCTGTATTTTACTGTATAAAAAGGGGGGCTTTTGCAAGCAAAAGCCCCCTTATGATTTTAATTAAACAAGACTTAAACAGCTAGACTTTGACGTACTAAGGCTTTTTGCAAAGCAACTTCGGCACGTAGAACATCAAGCCCTTCTTCTTTTTTGTTCAAACGTTCTTCAGCCCTTTGTTGGGCTTTTTGAGCACGCCCTTTATCAATATCCTTAGCTACTTCTGCTGATTCAGCAAGAATGGTAATTATATTATCGTTAACGTCAGCAAAACCACCAGAGATAAAAATATATTCGTGTTTACCATCTTTATCATAGCGCAGTACGCCAACCTTTAAGGCCGACAACAAAGCAACGTGGTCTTTTAGAACACCAAATTCGCCTTCAACGCCAGGGCAGCTAACATAGTCAACAGTTTCGTTTACCACCTGCTTATCAGGAGTAACAACTTCCAATTGGAGCTTCATAGACTTGCTCCTTATTGAGATTGACGCTCGTTATATTTTTCTACAGCCATTTCGATACCGCCAAGCATGTAGAAGTCACCTTCAGCTAGGTGGTCATATTCACCTTCTAAGATGCCTTTAAAGCCTTTGATGGTATCAGTAAGTTGTACATATTGGCCTGGTGTGCCGGTAAAGGTTTCTGCCACGTGGAATGGTTGGGACAAGAAACGTTGGATACGACGAGCACGGGCCACAACAACTTTATCATCGTCAGACAATTCGTCCATACCAAGAATGGCGATAATGTCTTGTAAGTCTTTATATTTTTGTAAAACCATTTGCACTTGACGAGCTACTGCGTAGTGTTCTTCACCAACTACATTGGGGTCAAGAATACGAGAAGTTGAGTCAAGAGGATCCACTGCAGGGTAAATACCAAGCTCAGCAATTTGACGAGAAAGTACAAGGGTTCCGTCAAGGTGCGAGAAGGTAGTTGCAGGGGCAGGGTCAGTCAAGTCGTCAGCAGGTACATATACGGCCTGAACTGAGGTGATTGAACCCTTATTGGTTGAGGTAATACGTTCTTGAAGACCACCAAGGTCAGTACCAAGGGTAGGTTGATAACCCACCGCAGATGGCATACGGCCAAGCAAAGCTGACACTTCTGAACCTGCTTGGGTAAAGCGGAAGATATTGTCAACAAATAGTAACACGTCTTGGTTTTCTTCGTCACGGAAGTACTCAGCACAAGCAAGAGCGGTTAGAGCTACACGAGCACGCGCTCCTGGAGGCTCATTCATCTGACCGTAAACAAGAATAGCACGCTCTAAAACGCCAGCGTCTTTTAATTCGTGATAGAGGTCGTTACCTTCGCGTGTACGCTCACCAACGCCTGCAAACACGGAGCTACCACCATGTTGTTTTGCAATATTATTAATCATTTCCATAAGGATAACGGTCTTACCAACGCCGGCCCCACCAAAGA
>CAYJDF010000028.1:0-24132 GCA_964368845.1 uncultured Desulfovibrionaceae bacterium | reverse complement strand
CCTGCAATCCAAAGACTTTAGCAAGTAATCTCTATTATTTACAGTTTCATGGATATGAGGTTAAATATATTAAACCTTATGATAATTTTCCAAATACAAAGCATTGTGAGTGTGTGGTGTTGCTTTCTAAGGGGTAGACAAACTAGTAGGGAGGGTATTTTTTTACATTTGAGAAAACCCCTTTAAATAAATAGAAAAGTTAGATATAATATAAGAATGAGTAATTATACACTTTATTATATTGTGCATGATTTTGCAGCGTATGCAGTTATATAGTATATTATTGGAAAAGGTATTTATTAGAATTGAAAAATATTAAGAGCAATGGGAGGACTTTTAGATGAAAAAAATCATAGCTTTAGTAGTGGTAGCAATGCTAATTGTAACAGTAGTGCCACAGGCAGCATTTGCTGCATCAGGAACAGATATATGGGATGGAAATGCAGATACACGTTGGTATACAGCTTCTGATACTGAGTTTACTATAAGCACAGCAGAGGAGCTTGCAGGATTGGCAGAAATAGTAAATGCAGGAACAGATACATTTGAAGGAGACACAATAACCCTAGAAAACAATCTAGATCTTGATAGTCTGGAGTGGACACCGATAGGAATTTCAGGAAAGCCTTTCTTAGGAGTTTTTGATGGGGGGAGCAACATAATAAGCAACATGAATGTAGGCGATAAATCATCTTTCTATGTGGGACTGTTTGGGGTAGCCGTTGATTATAGTTCCCATAAAGGTGGAACACTAAAGAACTTATCAGTCTTAAATGTAGATGTGGAATGTTTTCAATATGGAGGAGGACTGGTTGGAACCTTTCGTTATGGAGAAATAATAAACTGCCACACTTCTGGTAATATAAATGGATACGCTTATTTGGGAGGGTTAGCTGGGAGTACGGACAATCCCCCAACTACTATTGAAAACTCTTCATCCAGTGCAAACGTTAAAGGAGAAGAGAGTGGTAGCCGTGTTGGAGGTCTACTTGGAGATGCGAATTCAAATATGGTAATAAAAAACAGCTATGCTACAGGCAATGTTGAAGGAGGAACTGAAGTAGGAGGACTAGTAGGAAGCGCGAATTATTTCACTATAATAGAAAATAGCTATGCTACAGGTAATGTTAAGGGTAATCGGTATGCAGGAGGTCTAGTTGGCGGCGGCTCGAGTGTAACAATAGTAAGTAGCTATGCCACAGGTAATGTTGAAGGAGAAGATTATGTAGGAGGTTTAGTTTCAGATGGAAACAATGCTGCTAAAATAACTAACAGCTATGCCACAGGTATTGTTGTGAGTAAAAATAAAAATTATACAGGAGGTTTAGTTGGAGCATTGGTACCTTTATCTAATATAATAAACAGCTATGGCAACAATGCAAATGATGAAGGTGTGTATGGTGGAAGTAACGGGACGCAATATGTTCCTGGAACAGAAGGCGTAACACTAGGCGAAATGCAGACAGAGAAGTTTAAAAATACTTTGAATGGGGACAGTACAGCACTTCAGCCTTTTGCAATAGATCCTAATTTTAACAATGGTTACCCATATTTGGTGACAATTCCACAAATAATGTCAGGAGACGGACAAACAATTAAACAAGGGGACGTTTTAACTATTAAAGCGACAATGCCTTACGGAGACGGTATGGCACTAACTACAAAAGTAGGTGGAGTAGAAGTGCCAGAAGGAAAGGTTACATACTCTTCAGGAAGCACAATAGCAACCCTGTCAGGAGAATATACAGCTAACCTAAAAGTAGGAACATATTCTATAGAAATAGCTTCGCATGATTATGGAACAGTTAATGGAACATTTACTGTGATAGCGGATGATCCTGTGCCAGAGACAGGTGATACTGTAAATATTCACGAAATAATTGCAATATCAATGCTATCAATTTTAGGAGCATATGTGGTTGCGATGAGAAAAGTAAAAGTAAAATAGAACACTAAAATATAAAAACAAGAACAAATTATTTGATATCTACCCTCTTTACTGGACAGACTAGTAATGAGGGTATTTTTATACGTTATAGCTATTAATTTAGTGTGGAATGTGTTGAAATTTATAAGAATGGGGAGTGGGTAGAAGCTTATGAAGCTGTCTGTAATATGGCAATAAAATGCTGGTTGTTATTTTCTTTATAAGCCATGTTATAATATGATATACAGTTGTCGCATTATATCTTGGATATGAAAGTAGGGAACTGGCAAAGGAAATTCTATTCCTTTTAGAAAAAATCACCTCCATTCCAAAACCACGAAAGAAGAAAAGAAGTTGATTATGGCATTTGATTTTATAGATGAAAACAAAGTGCATTTTATTAAGAAACTTGATAATTCACAGAGGTTAGAAGCAGGAGGGTTGTAAGGAGCGTTTAAATATGAGGACTAGCGATATGAAAATTAAAAAAGAATATACCTGTGCATTGCTTTTATCAATGGACTTATTAGGTGGAAAATGGAAAATGAGAATTTTGTGGCATGTTTTAAATGGTGATAATCGATTTTCTCTGTTGCAAAAAGGTATCCCAGATATAACACACAAAATGCTTGTAACACAACTAAAAGAATTAGAGCAAAGCAATATATTAATAAGGACTGTGGTATGTGAAAAACCACTAAATGTTGTATATTCACTCTCTACTCAGTATAGTGGACTTATTCCACTTGTTGAGGGCTTTTGTGATTTCTCAAAAGAATATGCTAGTGAAAATGGAATAAGGCTTGAAGATATGTAGGTACATAAAAGTACGTTATTGTCGTTACCTTTATATTTAGATATAATTTAAATATAAAGAAAAAGGAGGTAACGAAAATGAATTATCCAAGAGCATTTTCACATATAGGCTTGTCTGTGCCTAACTTAGAACAGGCAGTTAAATTTTATAGCGAGGTAATGGGTTGGTATATTGTAATGGAGCCATCTTTAGTAAAGGAAGAAAACGAATCAGCAATAGGAATTATGTGTGAGAAAGTTTTCGGCAAAGGTCATGGCGACTTTAAAATCGCCCACATGGTAACATCTAATGCTATCGGTATTGAATTGTTTGAATTTGAAGGTAATGATAAGGAAAGACAGCCATTCGAATTTAAAAACACAGGTCTTTTCCACTTTTCTGTGCAAGATCCTGATATTGAGGGTATGATTGAAAAGATTGTAGCTCATGGGGGAAAACAACGTATGCCAATAAAAGAATATTATCCTAATGAAAAACCATACAGAATGTGTTATGTTGAAGACCCATTTGGGATTGTATTTGAAATTTATACTCATAGCTATGAGGTGACCTATTCAAAAGGCGCGTACTAATCGTTATGATAAAATAAAATATTACAGCTGACAGTAAACGTTGGCTGTAATTTTTTTTGAAACTCATGTTATAATGTGACATACAGATGAAAATTTTTCGCCTAATATTTTTAAATTTTATGCGAGTGATGACGGTGATTCATTGATTTTCGCCTATAATAATGATATGATTAGGAGAAAGAAGCGGAGGTAGGCGAATGAGAAGTTTTAATTATTCTGAAATAAAAAACTACGCGTGGGACAGTGAAATACTTGGTCTGGTGGCACAAATACATGAATATAAAGGTAGACAAGAACTTTACTTAAAGCAAAAGCCGCAAGCTTTGGATAAGTTGGTTGAAATTGCTAAAATTCAAAGTACAGAGGCATCCAATAAAATAGAGGGTATCGTTACAACAAGCACACGAGTAAAACAATTGATGTTAGATAAAACGACTCCTCAAAATAGAGATGAAGAAGAAATAATGGGGTATCGTGATGTACTTAATACAATTCATGAAAGTTATGAACATATTCCTATTCGTTCTTCGTATATTTTGCAACTTCATAGAGCTTTATATAAATACTCTGAAAAATCTATTGGAGGAAGGTTTAAAAATACGCAGAATGTTATTACAGAAACTAGAACAGACGGAACACAAAGGGTTATATTTACGCCGCCGCCACCATATGAGACTGAAAAAGCAATTGATGATATTTGCGAAAGTTTTAATAGTGTAATTGATTCTTGTGTTATTGACCCTTTGGTTTTAATTCCTATTTTTATCAATGATTTCTTATGCATTCATCCATTTAATGATGGCAATGGCCGTATGTCTAGACTACTTACAACATTATTGCTATACAGGTGTGGTTATGTAGTGGGTAGATACATAAGCCTTGAGAGCAAAATAGAAAAAACGAAAATTAAATATTATGATGTACTTGAGGAATGCAGTGAACATTGGCATGAAAATACAAATAATCCTGTACCATTTATAAAATATATACTTGGTCTTATCCTTGCAGCTTATAGAGATTTTGAAATGAGAGTTGATTATGTAGATGAAAAACTTCCAGCATTAGAACAAGTAAGAAAAGCAGTTTATGACAAAATAGGTAAATTTACAAAGAGCGAAATTATGGAACTTGTTCCTTCTATAGGAAAAGCATCCGTTGAAAATTCTCTTAAAAAACTTACAGAGGAAAGCTTAATTACACGGCATGGAAAAGGAAAATCCACATTCTATACAAGGAATGATAAGTAGTTGTATACCTTTCTCTAGACAGAAAGTTTGATAGAAACGAAAAGAAGTGGATTAAATGATTATTCGGCCAATTAATAAAAATGAAATAATGCTGCTTACAGACTTTGTTTATGAAGCTATTTTTCAAAGAGATACAGACAAATTAGCTCCTAGAACAATTATTCAAGATTCATCAATATGGATTTATGTAGATGAGTTTGGTACAAAGAAAGATGATTATTGTCTTGTGGCTGAGGTTGATGATAAAGTTGTAGGTGCTGTTTGGGTTCGATGCATTAAAGGCTTTGGACTAATAGACGAAACGGTACCTGAATTTGCAATATCAACTTATCCCGAGTATCGTGGAAAGGGGATAGGAACGCAGCTTATGAAAGAGATGTTAGCTCACTTAAAAGAAAAGGGATATGATAAAGCTTCACTTGCAGTGCAAAATGATAATTATGCTGTTAAAATGTATCAGAATTTAGGCTTTGATATAATAGACCAAAATGATGAAGAATATATTATGGTTTGTAAAATAAGGGAAATGGAATAAATTATTGATGAAAGTATAGCTTGTGGTAAGAATTATAGCTGATATGAATCTTGAAGAGTACGCTTATATAATAGCATAAAATTAATTCATTTTATGCTGAAAATAATGATAAAATAGTAATATGGGTAATAAAAAAATGGAGTAGTTTGGAGGAATGATTGATGGATACTAGTAATGATAGTATTATTTTTTTAAATAATCCAATTGAATCTGAAAAGTTTGACATAATTGGTGTTAGTGCACATGTAAATAGCTTAGTGTGTGCGATTGAAGGAAATGCTCAAATGATTGCAGTAACATCACCTTTTGGAACAGGTAAATCTAGCTTAATAGAGTTACTTGAAAGAAAACTTTGTTATAACACAGAACAACCATCAAGCAAAAATGTATTCATTAAGTTGCCTATGTGGTCACAGATTAAGTGTGATGAAAACAACGGGAATACTATTGAACTACATAAAACACTTATGTCTCAATTTGCAAGTCAAATTAACAACAAAAAGGGTACATATATTAATAGAAAGCTAAGTTCTAATTTTGGTCTATTTAAAATTCACTTAAAGAAAAGTTGGTATTCAGTTCTATTTTGGTTTGCAATAATTCTATTTATTTTAACTTGGGGTTTCAATACCTTCCCCGAACTTTTTTCATTGACAGAAAATAGCTTAAATATGTTAAAAGTAGGAGCGGCTTTAATGGGATTTATTTGTATGGCGATTTTTTTGTCAATGTCTGAGCTTTTATTTTCTTTAGGAAAAAAGGTAGATGTAAAACGAGAAATTAGTCTAGAAGAAATTTTTGAACTATATAGAAGTGAAATATTAGAGTACAAAAAAATTGAAATTTTTCAAAGAAAATCATGCAGATACATTGTTGTACTTGAAGATTTAGATAGAACAGAGGATGCAAATTCCGTAATAAATTTCTTGAAGGAATTACGCAAATACTATATTCCTAATAAAAATTTCAAATTTAAGAATGATGTTATTTTCATTGTCAATATCAAACCAGAAGAACTAATAAAGGTTGAAAAAGTAAATGAGGCTGAATGTAAGGTAAAGGATGAAGAAGTAAGTGAGGCTGAACGTAAGGTAAAGGATGAAGAAGTAAGTGAGGCTGAACGTAAGAACAATGATAAAATAAGTGAGGCTGAACGTAAGGACAATAATAAAACTCAAAAGAAATCATTTTATGCAAAAGTTTTCGACTTTACTCTTGATCTACAAACCATCAACATTGACAATTATGATTCGATTTTAGACGGGTTACTAGAAGAAAAAAGGGAACAAATATCTAAATTAAAATTTGCAGAAAAAATTTCGATGGATAATAATAAGTTGTCTGAATTGCCAGGGATGAAATGGATTATACGAGAAAGAGGGCTTGGAATTCGTGAAATTAAAGAACGCTTAAATATAGCTTTTTCTACATATATCTCACTTTCAAATAAATTCCCGGATAGTGATATTAAATTTGAAAAGTGTACGGCAATGGCATATCTCAGAACAGCATTTGAAAAAGAATTTTTTCAAACTGACGATCGAGCCTTTCAAAACCTAGTAAATAAGGCATTACAACAAAGTTTAACAGATGAAGATTGCGGAATACACCTAGCAAAAACTGATAAGGAATATCAAAAAACAGTAAATGAGCTAATAAACTCTAAATTAATCGAAAGTGACTATAGAACATATTTCTATAACTATCCAAAAGGTAGCTATCTATACAATTCTGATGAATCACAAGTTAGTAATGCTATTTTATATGGTGAGCATAATGACTTGTTGGAAGAAATAGCCAAGAGAGTAGTTTCTTCTAGATCAATAGTTTTAGATCGTTCTTTTAAGACCTTATCTCAACTAGGATTACCACTACCTGCAACTATTTTTGATTCAGAAACATTATACATTGAAGCTCTATCAAAGTCATATGATGATATATTGAAATACTTGGAAAGTATAATAGTTAAAGATAATGGAACTATGTTTATAGCATTTTTTGAAAAAGTATTATCTTATGATAAAAAAAGAGAATTTTTTAATAAGCAAAAAGCCGAAGGCTATTGTAAAGTCATAATTGAACACTGTGAAGTTACTACACTTATGCAACTTAGAAGTAGGCTTTGCAAATCATTCAAATATGAAATTATGTTCTATGAATCATTATTTTCAGAAGATTTGCCAATAATCAAACTTGAGGAAATAGAATCTCTATCATTGAAAGATGTTATTGCATTGACAAAGATGGAGAATAAAGATTTTTCTATAAAAATAGTAGAACTTATTGAAAGCAAATTCGAAGAGTTGAGGAATTTTTCATATGAAGAAGTTTTAACTATGCAAAATTTTTTAGAAAATTCAATTGATTATGTAGAACTAAAAGAAATAATACCAATTTATTTAGCGTTCATGGAAACTTCTTCAAAGATAATTCCTTCTTTAGAAAAAGAGGTTGTTACTGCAATTCTAAATGAAGTAGCAGATGAAGAATTAGACTCTGAAAGGAAAAATACTTTGCTTTCAAAATATAAAGAACTTATTAATAAGACCTCGAATCATATAACGGAGCAAACACTAAAACATATAGCCCAATTAGGTAGCTACGATGGCTATAATTTTGAGATTTCTGATAAAATGAAGGAAAACGGATACATAAAGGAATATATATTGTTACTTTTATTTCAAGAAGAGGCTATTCCATTTGAAAAAGAAGATATTAAAATTACTATTGAAAATAACATGGAATGGTTTATTATGAACATAAATATTTTATATAAAATTCGAGCAGAGATTAGCAACTTACCTGAAGATATTTTAAAAAAATACACTTTCATGTTTGAAGAAAATTGTCCTATACTTACAGAAAATGAACTCAATAATGTACAAAAAAATATAACAGAAAGCGAATTGCTTATTATGTCTTTGACTAAGGTGAATCTCATTACGCCAGAAAATCATATGTACTTTATTGATTATTTCAATAGAAGAAAGCAAAATAATAATACTTCATTTGATATACTAAAATATATTTCTACCTGTGACTCCGCTGTAGTGAAAGATATGTTCTATAGTTTAAACTTTGATAATATAAAATACCAACAGCTTTCTTCAAAGCGAAGAAGTGAGATAAAAGAAGCTTATAAGATCAATTTGAATTTAGATTTAACAGCTGAAAAATTAAAGTTTATGAAAAGCACAAAATTTATTGATACTGCATGGGAGAATTCTATGATAATAGAATTAAAAGAGAACAAAGAATTACAAGAAAGTTATATTGAAGTCGTTAATTTATGTAGTAAGCTTACTAAACAAACAATAGAGGTTATCACTGGACTTGGTAGTAACTATATTCTTTCTCTATTTGCAGAAACGAAACTTTTGGAATTTGGAAAATATAATTATTATGTCTCATCAAAAGTGCGTCGTGAAAAGTTATTTGAGATAGAAAGAGGAAATCATAAAGACGAATTATGGCAGGCTTATATAAATATTTTTTCTTCAGAAGGTTATAAAAATACAAGAAAAATTATCTGTGAAAACAAAGAGTTTTTGAAAATTATAATGGAAAATAAATTATATATAAACTTACCCGAAGAAAATAGGATGCAATTATATAGCATATATCAAAATGAAGCAAGCATAGAACACGCAATTTCCTACGGCTCAGAATTTGCTATCAACTATTATTCGTCAATAGCAGGATTTATAGATAAGAATGCAGCAACTGCTTTTGTAGAGATTGTTAAGAATGATATTGAGTTACTGGCATCAGATAATGTTTATATTAATACACATAATAAACTAGGTAATAGTGGATTAAAGACACGATATACCAAGGCACGTAAAGCGGCGGGCTATTCGAAACCCAAAAAATAATTTTATTATAAAAGGAGCAATATCATTCTATGCATTAAAATATAACTGGAGGAAATAAAATTGACAGATAAAGAATTAAAACAATTGAAAGAAACTCTATGGAGTGCAGCTGATACATTGCGAGCTGATTCTGGCTTAAAGTCTACAGAATATGCAACGCCCATATTAGGGCTAATATTTTTGAGATTTGCTGACACCAAATATAGTGAGCACGAAGAAAGTATATTAGAAGAATACAATAAAGTAAAAGGCTCTCGTATGGAGAGAGAAATTAGTGAAATAGCAATTGAGCGATGTGGTTTTTACTTGCCAGATGAAGCTAGATATGAATACCTGTTAAACTTACCTGAAAGTGAAAACATTCCTGAAAAAGTAAAAGCAGCAATGAAAGCTGTTGAAAAATACACTCCAAACCTTGCAGACACCTTGCCTAAAGAAGAATACTATGCTGTCGATGGGAAAGAGGGAAAGGCTGTTGTAAAAAGACTTCTCAAGGCTTTTAAAGGTATACCAGATAATACAACAATTGATATTTTTGGGGAAATCTATGAATACTTTCTTGGTGAATTTGCACTTGCAGAGGGACAAGGTGGTGGACAGTTTTTCACACCTCCATCAGTAGTTCAATATATGGTAGAAGTACTTTCGCCTATAGATGGAGAGATCTTTGACCCTGCTTGTGGTAGTGGTGGAATGTTTGTACAAGCTGCTCACTATATTCAAAAACATAGAAAGAATGGAAATAATATTAATCTTCGTGCTTATGGTGTTGAAAAAGATAAGTCTACTGTAAACCTTGCTAAAATAAACATGGTGCTACATAATATCCGTGGTACAATTACTGAGGCTAATAGCTATTACTCAGATCCATACGAATGTTTTGGTCGTTTTGATTATGTTATGGCAAATCCGCCATTTAATGTTGATGGTGTTGAGCTTGACGATGTAAAAAGTCAAGAAAGATTTAACACTTATGGTGTACCACAGAATAAAACTAAAAGCAAAAAAACTGCTAGTGATGCAGTACCAAATGGAAACTATTTATGGATTAATATGTTTGCAACTTCTTTGAAAGAAGAAACAGGAAAGGCCGCTCTTGTTATGGCAAACTCTGCTTCTGATGCAGGAAATAGTGAAAAAGATATTAGAATTAAGCTAATCGAAAGTGGAGTTATTAGCCAAATGGTAACACTACCTTCTAATATGTTTTCTACTGTAACACTACCAGCAACGCTTTGGTTTTTTAACGCTGATAGAAAGAATAAAGATGAAATTTTATTTATAGATGCAAGAAATGTATTTACTCAAGTAGATAGAGCACATAGGAAATTTAGCGATGAACAAATTAAGAATCTTTCTATAATATCAAGGCTTTATGAAGGAAAAACAGATGAATTCCCTGCTTTAATTGAGGAATATAAAGCTGAAATTATTCGCCTAGAAAAAGGCGGAGAAGTTGAGGAAAATAAAGATATAGCATATTGGCAATCGAATATTGATTGGTTACAAGAGCGATTTCCAGAGGGTAAATATCAAGATGTTACTGGACTTTGTAAAGTTGCAAAAATCGAGGGCGAAGACGGAATTAAAGATCAAGACTATTCATTAAATCCAGGCCGTTATGTTGGCGTTGTTATCGAAGATGATGGTATGACAGAAGATGAATTCAAAGCAGAGATGATGAGTTTGCAAGCTGAACTAGAAGAGTTAAATGATGAAGCAAAAGGACTTGAAAGTAAAATTTCAAAGAATTTGAAAGGGTTGTTTTAGATGAATGAAAACAAGAGCAAAGACATCAGTCCAGCGGTAACGATTCAAATAGAAGAAAATCAACCTACAGATCTTTTTGCTGAGTTAAGAACTTTAATTGATATATTTAGTAGTATTGATTGGAATGAAGTAAAAGAAACACTATTATCCATGGGGAAAATATTGGTTGATGGTTTTTCCATTATTGGAAGAAACTACGAAGCATTGGAAAAACTAAGCAAACATCAGTTCGTTTATTTTGGCTTGATACCAGAAAATATCTTAGATAAGTTGATTAAATCTAATGAACCAGATATAGTTCTATTTGAGCATCTACAGGCTAATAATTTCGATGAAATAGATGGGTTAATAGTGAAAACCAAATTAAAAATGAAAGATTACAAATGTAAAACACTATATTCACAATCGGTTTCTGCATATAGAAAAAATCACTATTCTTTAGCATGTGTTGGATTTACAACAATTTTAGATAATTTGCTTACAGCTATTACTAAAGATGAAACGCATCAATTTCGATTAAGGCTAGAGAAAATATATTCAACTCAAAAGACTGGAGAAATTATTAAGAGTGGAGAAATAGATCTAATTATTTCTGCTTTGGCTCTTAATAATACAATGGAAAACTTTGTAGAAAATTCCAATTTCGAAGAAACAGAGCCAAAAGATTTAAACAGACATTGGATTTCTCATGGGCGTTCTACCAAAAATTATTCAAAACTAGATTGTATAAAGCTTTTAGGAATGGTTTATAGTGTTTTAGTTATGGATTTCGTTGGAAAAGGTGGTGAAACGGATGAGTAAATGGGATGAGAAAAGATTATTTGAGTTATGTCAAAATATATTTAGCGGAGGAACTCCTTCTACTTCAAATAGTGATTATTGGGATGGTGAATTTTATTGGCTTTCATCTGGAGAAACATCTAATAAATATATAACAACAACTTATAAAACAATTACTCAGATAGGTATTGATAATTCTTCCACAAGATTAGCTAAAGCAAGCGATGTTGTTATGGCATGTGCTGGACAGGGAAAAACACGTGGTCAAACATCATACCTAAGAAATAATATGTATATCAATCAATCGGTTATTGCGTTGAGTGTTAATGAAGATATGTTAAATTCTAAATACCTTTTGCATTATTTGAGTTTAAAATATGAAGAACTTCGTTATTTATCTGATGCTAATAGTACACGTGGTAGCATAACAACAGATATGCTTAAAAAAATGAAAATAGCTATCCCCAACCTCCCTACCCAAGAGCGCATCGCCGACATTTTATCCACATACGATGATTTAATTGAAAATAATAATCGTAGAATTGAACTGCTGGAAAAAGCAGCGCAGGAATTATATAAAGAATGGTTTGTTCGTTTTCGTTTTCCTAATCATGAGAATACAAAGTTTGTGAATGGACTGCCTGATGGGTGGAACAGACAAAAAATTAATAAATTCTATAATACTACTTCTGGTGGAACTCCTAGTCGTAAAAAAGCTGAGTATTTTGAAAATGGTATTTATTCTTGGGTGAAAACTGGTGAAATAAAAGATGGAATAATCATTGACACAGAAGAACATATAACAGAAGAAGCAATTAAAAATTCTTCTGCCAAACTACTACCTAGTAAATCAGTTGCTATGGCGATGTACGGTGTTAACATAGGAATGCTTTCATATTTTGATAAAGAAATGGCATGTAATCAAGCATGCTGTGTATTTATAGATAAGCAATCATTTTCTTCGAAACACTATTTATTTTATTATCTTAAGTCTATTAGAGAATATCTATTGTTAATTGGATTTGGTGCAGCCCAGCAAAATCTTAGTCAGGATTTGATAAAGAAAATTAAAATACTTATGCCATCTGATGAAATTGTAAGTGAATTCGAAAATGAGATTGAGCCAATATATAACACAATAAAATCACTACAACAGAAAAACCAAAATCTAAAAAAACAACGTGATTTACTATTGCCACGTCTTATGAGTGGTAAATTGGAGGTGTAGTACAATATGAGCGAGAGAATAACTGGATTTTTTCGTACTGATAAGTCAAATGTTCCTTTTATTTTTGAAGATTTTCTGTGTACTTTTTTACCCATAGAAATATTGTATAATAATAAGATAAATGATGAATGTAAAATAACACCAGACTCGTGTGGTTTTATTCATGCAAAAATGTACAACGGTGAATCAATTTCATTCTATGCAGGAAAAAACACTATAGAAATCTCTACGAGGAGGGAAATATCTTTTCCTTGCTACATTATACATAAAAACATTTTTCATAATAATAGTGAAAGAAACCCGAATGATTATAATGCTCTTTATATTACAAATGAATTTGATGCAATAGAATTCCACGGCGATGATATTGATGAAATAGTTAAATTTAACCTCAATCGCAGTAAAACTAATAATGTTATTTTTGATGAAGAAATTGAGATTACAAATGATTTATGTCAGTTTATTATAAGTGAATATAAGTTGTATACCAATAATACAGCTAATTCAAAAAGATGTGAAGGCTCAAGTTTTATTTTTAATTTTAATAATACAGTAAATCTGCACAAATTATTTGATGTTTATAATACACTTATATCTTTGTGTCAGTTTATGCACTTTAGAAAAGATATTAAATTTACCAGAATAAATCTAAAAAAGCATTTTGATGATTATCCTTCACTTCTTACGTTTGCAACTTGTTACTTTAGAGATGATATGCAAATAAATACTCCAGATAAAGAACCTTCATACTGTGTCAGGACAAATGATTTAACACCTAAAAACATAATAAAATTAGTGGATATATTTAAATACAAAGGTGATAATCAACAAAGTTGGTTGAGATTTATTCCAGAAAGTAAAAAAGATAAAAATACAATGTCTTATGGCAGAGTGAAAGAAATTGCTTCGGCAATAGAAAATGAATTAAGCTTTCAAGATCTAGAAAAATCTGCTAAAAAGGTGAAAGATAGTACAATTGAGATTAGCATAAATGATGAATCGAATAATGAAAATTTAACCGACAAAGAAAAACTTGAGAAATTGACAAAGTGTGTCAAGGCAATAGTAAAAGAGCATAGAAAGTCTACACCTTTTAATAATCATATGATATACGATAACATATTTTCTAATATTTCTCATTGGTCATACCCCTTATCAAGCAAAATTATTGATTTGTGTAACTCCTATGATGAAATAATAAAGAAAGTGAGTTGCAATGGAAATCGTTATAATAAAGTGAATAGAGTTGATGAAGATAGTGTAAAGGCTTTTGTAAAATATCGAAATAATATTTCACACGGTAATATGGGTATTTTAGATATTGACATAGCCAAGATAGCAATAAATCTTGAAGCTGTAATATATATTTCAATACTAAAAAGAGCTGGTGTAAATGACAAAAAAATAGTTAATATAATTAGTAGGGTTTTCAATGAAAATGACTTTTGTGAAGAGGAGGATTAATCATGCCAAACTTTATATCAGAAGATAATATTGAACAAGCTGCTATTCAAAAGCTTGTAGATGTAAATAAGTACAATTCAATAGATTGTTATACTGCAGATCCTGAAACTTTGGCAGATGGTAGTGGTAGAGAAAGCAAAAAGCAGGTAGTATTGCCTACATTGCTTCTTGACAGCCTTCTTCGTTTAAACTCTCATTTACCTTTAGACTGTATTGAAAATATTGCAAATGAATTAGCTAAGACTCCAGTAACAACAGAGCTTATGCAAACAAATTACCGTCTATATCAAAAAATCCGAAATGGTATAACAGTGGAATATGATGAGAATGGCAGAAAGTGTAAAGCTAAACTTAATATCATTGACTTTGAAAATCCTGAAAACAATGACTTTACTGTAGTATCACAGCTGTGGATTCGAGGAGAAGTCCATTGGCGTAGACCTGATTTAATTCTATATGTAAATGGCTTGCCAATGGTATTTATAGAGCTTAAAAATTCTAATATCAATATTAAGAACGCATATGATAAGAATTTACAAGATTATCTAAAAGATATTCCATATCTATTTCATTACAATCAAATTTGTGTATTATCTAATGGTACTGAAACAAGGCTTGGTAGCTTCGCAGCTGGTTATGAACACTTTTTTGAATGGCTAAAAATTGAAGATGAAAAGGAGAATCCAGATCGTAAAGAAATAAAAACTAACGCAATAAGTTTGGAATATTTAATTGACGGACTATTAAAGAAAGAGACTCTAATTGATTATATTGAAAATTTCATTTTATATGACAGACAGAGAGTAAAGTTGATAGCAAAAAATCATCAATACCTTGGAGTAAATAACGCATATAATGCTTTCTTAAATCG
Organism: uncultured Desulfovibrionaceae bacterium; assembly: GCA_964368845.1. Classification (GTDB taxonomy): domain Bacteria; phylum Desulfobacterota; class Desulfovibrionia; order Desulfovibrionales; family Desulfovibrionaceae; genus CAYJAD01. Next base: position 9,046 of record CAYJDF010000028.1, on the reverse strand, counting down.
TGAAAATCTTCAGGGTAAACTAGGCGTGTTTTGGCATACCCAAGGTAGTGGAAAGAGCTATTCTATGGTTATGCTAGCACGAAAAATCAAGCATAAAGTAAATGGAAATTTTACTTTCTTAGTTATCACAGATAGAGAAGATTTAGATACTCAAATTTGGAAAAACTTTCACAGAACAGAATTCATTTCTAAAGATGATAAAGTTCGACCAGCTACTGGTGCAAAACTCCGTGAGGAATTAAAGAGTAACAAGACAATTTTATTTACTCTTATTCATAAATTTAGATATGATAAAGGCAAAGAGTATCCTGTTTTGTCAGAGCGCGATGATATTATTGTAATAGTAGATGAAGCTCACAGAACTCAATATAAAGATTTAGCTGAAAATATGAGAAAAGGACTACCAAATGCTCAATTTATGGCATTTACAGGGACACCTTTGTTAGGTTCTAAAAGGCTTACAAATTCATGGTTTGGAGACTATGTTTCGGAATATAACTTCGCTCAATCAGTAAAAGACAGTGCTACAGTTCCGTTATATTATGTGAATGGAATGAAAGAAGTTCGCCTGCAAAATGATTTTTTGGATGATGATTTAGCTGAAATACTGGAAGATGAAAACTTAACTGATACTGAAAAAGAGCGTCTTGAAAATCATTATGCAAAAGAATTAGAAGTCATTAAGCGTGATGATCGACTAGATAAAATAGCAAGACATATTGCATACCATTTCCCACGGCGAGGTTTTCTAGGGAAAGGGATGGCTATTTCTGTTGACAAATTTACAGTTGTTCGCATGTATGACAAGGTAAATTATTATTGGAAAGAAGAAATAAAGAATATTAACGCTCAAATTACAAGAACAGCTAATAAAGATGAGCGTGCAGAACTGAAAAGTATGGTCGATTATATGCGTAAAGTTCAAATGGCAGTTGTGGTTAGTGACGAAGATAAGGAAGAAGAAAAATTTCAAAAGGAAGGCTTAACTATAAGACCACATAGAGATAAATTAAATGCGGTAGATGAAAATGGCTTTGATATTGAAGATAATTTTAAAGATCCTGAGCACCCACTAAGCCTTGTTTTTGTATGCTCTATGTGGTTAACAGGGTTTGATGCACCTTCAGTATCAACTTTGTATTTAGATAAGCCAATGAAAGGTCATACTTTAATGCAGACTATTGCTAGGGCAAACAGAGTATACCCTGGTAAAGAAAATGGAATAGTTATTGGTTATCTTGATGTTTTTAAATCACTCAAAAAGGCACTAGCTGATTATGCTACAGATGATAGTGAAGATATACCAGTTAAAGAAATAGACAAACTTTATGAACAACTTCTAGAGTCAATTGAATTAACTAAAACATTCTGCTTCGCACAAGGAATTGATTTATTAAAGCTAAAGAATAAAGACGATATATTTGCAAACCTTTCTGACTTTGAAGGTTTTGCAGATATCATTGTATCAAATGACGAAGTAAAAAATGAGTTTAGAGTCCTTGCAAACACAGTTGAACTTTTATATGAATCATTAAGACCTGATATATTTAAAATGGATTTTGACGCAGATGACAAGGAAATAATCCTTTATTTAAAAGGTATTATTGATGGTAAAATAAGACCAGAAAAAATTGAATCAGCAAAATATAGAATTAGTGAATTATTGAACCAAAGCATAGTAGCAGAAGAGACAGCACCATTTGGCAATGAAAATTCGACTGCCATAGTACCAGTTATTACTATGGCAGAGCCCATTGACTTGTCTAAAATTGATATTGATAAGTTAAAAGAGCAAATTCAGAAATCAAAGCATAAGAATTTAGAAATAGCTGATTTAAGAGAATATATTGAAAAAAAATTAGCGCAGATGATTAAGAAAAACATTTCTAGGGTTAGCTTTGCTGAAAGATTCCGTAATATTATAGACGAATATAATTCAGGAGGTGCATATAATGATGAATTTTATAAAAAACTATTAGAATTTATGCGTGAATTAAAAGAAGAAGAAAATAGACATATTAAAGAGGAACTAAGCGAAGAAGAGTTAGAACTCTTCGACTTGTTGCAGAAGGAAAAACTAACTAAAGAAGAACTGAAGCGTGTTAAACTTGCTGCAAGTGAATTGTACCAGACTTTAAAAGAGAAAAAAGATGAGCTTTTTGTAGTAGGTTGGGAAAAAGATGAACAACCAAAAGAAAGAGTAAGAAAAGAAATTATGGCAATACTAGATAAAAATTTACCAGAGAGCTATAATAGAGAAGTTTTTACAAGTAAAGCAGATTTAGTATTTTATCATATTGTAGACCAAGCAATGATGGGAATGAATTGGGTGGCGTAGAGGTGAGTTAAAATGAGGGAGAATAATAGTCATATAATAAGTAATTTACAAGAATTTTTGGATTGTGTCATTGATATTGTAAATGTTAATGATAAGTTACCAACGTTTAGAAATTACTTCTATTTTAGAGGGCAAGCAGATGTAAATTGGGAAATTCTCCCTTCTATTGCTCGAAATAGAATTAGTAGTTGTGATATAAGTATTTTCAATGAAGAAGAGAATCTAATTTCAACTGCAAAATTCAAACTGCCAAATGTCTTTAGAGAAGATATGTTGCCCTTAGACTTATTAGCAACTATGCAACATTATGGAATACCTACTAGGTTATTAGATATAACTACAAATCCATTAGTAGCTCTTTATTTTGCTTGCTCTTCTCAAACGGATAAGGATGGCGAAGTTATTGTTTTCCATCAGGAAACAACAAGTATTGCAGTTTATCCAGTGACCCAAGGAATATGCGAATCTTATAAATTTGCATTTGGAACTAATACAGAATTGGAGCTGTTTTATGAGAATATAGTAGAACAACCATATTTTATTCAACAAAAAGCCCATAAAAAATTATCTAGTAATGGTGCAAGTTGGGTGAAAGAATGTTGTAAAAATTTGTGTATAGTTAATGCTAAAACTCATTTAGATAGACAAAGATTACAACAAGGTGCATATATTCTTTTTAATAATAAGATAGAAAATTATGGTGATTCCTCTGCCTTTTCTAAAATAATAGATCCCATACCTAAAAACTATAAAGATATAAGGAAAAGAATTATAGTTTCTAAAAAGAAAAAGAGCGAAATATTAAAACATTTAAAAATAATAGGAATTTCGGAAGAAACGTTATTTGCTGATAATACTGATGTTGTATGTAAAAATATTGTAGAAAATTTCCAGATTTCATAGAACGAGTATAAAAACCTACATTAATATATAGTTGCGGTTAAAGAAAGGGATGTACATGAAAATACATTTTAAAGGAAAGTATGACTTGAATCCAGATTCACTTCCACATGATGAGCATTTACCAGGTGCAGTTATGTTCAAAGAAGCTAAAACTTCAAAGGAAATGTCAAGGATAGTGACGGTTATATCGATTGTTTTGTTGGTGGTATTTGCAATACCAGCTATAATAGTTGGTATTGAGGAATATAGTTCTCTTCAGTTTATGGTGGGAGCAGTTTTAACTTTGTTACTGCTATATCCTCATGAAATTTTGCATGGGTTGTGCTTTAAAAAAGATGTTTATATTTATACGAATATATCACAAGGGATGTTTTTTATAGTGGGAACAGAAACTATGTCAAAAGGTAGATTTATTTTTATGTCTTTACTGCCAAATATTCTTTTCGGATTTATACCTTATATTGTTGGATTAATTTTTCCACAGTATACAGTTTTCCTTGCTTTAGGGGTTATTGGAATTTCAATTGGTGCAGGGGATTACTATAATGTGTATAATGCTATGACTCAGATGCCTAAAGGATCTAGAACTTATTTGCACAAGTTCAACTCATACTGGTATATGCCAAAGTAATAGGAAAGGAGAAACACTCTATGTGGATATTATCTTTAATTGTAATTCCAATAAGCTTGCTTACATTCTATTTTGGTTTCCAAATAAAAGAAAAGCAGAGGATTAGTTTTATCCATGATTATCATTGGAAAAATGTAAAAGAGCAAGACTATAAAACTTACACCGCGCTTATGGGTATAGGACAATACTCAATAGGTTTCGGATGTCTATTAGCAGGATTTTTAGGCTTCTTTTTCTCATCTATAATCATTATAATCCCTTTATTTATTGGTATGATTTTGGGATTTATAATAATGCATAAGGCTCAAAGGAAATATAACGGTGGCTGGTTTTCATAACTTAATATCACCAATTCTTATTATGCCCATTATAGACATCTAGTTATTTTGACAGTTCTTGTTTTTACTGTTTTTCTAATAACTCATAAAGTCGGTTTTGTAAACCGATGATAACATCTGAAAGATTATCATTATCTACTTGTTCTTTTTTGCTTTCGAAAATATTTTCAAGCATTGATATTAGCTTTTTAAAATCGTTCTTACGAGCTCGTTGTGCTAAAACTTCATCGGTACGGTCAATAATAACCTCAACAACATTTTCCACAATACCATCTTTTTCCACAAGAGGCACTGCAAAAACATCAAAAATTTTGCTCCTACTGTGCTTTAGTATTTCTTGTTGCATATATTCAACTTTTTTGCTTTCAAGACATTTTAAAACTGCACAATTATCACATGAATCTGCTCCGACTCCTAAAACTTCAAAACATAATTCGTTTGACAAAACTTCCCCGGACAATTCGAGGTACTCACTCAAATAGTCACTAACAAAAATAACTTTTCGATTACTATCCATCAAAATATAGCCGCAAGGAGTTGATTCAAATATCTTTAGAAATAAAGCTGATAAATCAATGCTGGATAGTTTTGACATTTCAGCTTCATCGGCAATATCCATATTGCCCAAAGTAATAGCCCGTTCTAGATGGCTTGAATTCTGGGCAGCATACAAATCGTCAACCATATTTTTAAAATCCATATTGATAAATGCTGTGGCAACAGTCTTATCTAACTGCGTTCCCATAACATTTGATATTTCTTTTAAGGCAAATTCATGTGTTTGCGCATTTCGGTAAGAACGTGTTGTAGTGATAGCATCATAGGTGTCTGCAACTGCAACAATTTTAGATCCTATTGAAATTGCATTCTCAGAAAGTCTGTCAGGATAGCCATAACCGTCACATCTTTCATGATGGTGTCTTGCTATGTCTTTAATATTGCCAAAACTTTCAAGACCCTCAAGCATATTGTAAGACTCAACAGGATGACTTTTTATTATGTTATACTCGTCATCTGTAAGTTTGCCGGTTTTGTTGATAATAGAATCTGGAATTCTTACTTTACCAATATCATGTAAACTTGCCGCAACAGATACTTCAAATATTTCCTCCGGTGTTAAGTTAAGCGCACGAGCAAGATTAAGGGATATTTTTCGTACATTATTTGAATGAGAAGCGGTATAACTGTCTTTTGCTTCTAATAATATTGAAAGAATGTTTAGTATTTCGTCATAATCTTTATTGCGCTGCTCTAAAGCGAGCATCTCTTTTGTACGGTCTATCATAATTTCAAGAACATACAATACATTTCCGTTTTCGTCTAATTGCAACGGAATAGCGTAGTCATCAATATATCGTATAGTGCCATTTGGTAAAAAGTCTTTTCTTGAGATAAATGATGGCTCTCCGTTCTCAAGAGATTTAGCTACTGCACATTTATCACAACGTTTTCCGCCATTAGATAAGTTATAGCATTTATCTCCGTATACTTCATTTATATCAAGATTTCTAAGCTTTGCAAAACTTTCATTTATATAATGAATGCGATATTGGTTATCTAAAATAACATACGCAATAGGTGTGTTATCAATAAATAATTTAATAAGTTCATTTTTTGATTTTAATATATCAATCATTCTATTTAACGCTCCAATCCATATTTCTCATATTTTTTAGCGATATTTTTTTCCCACACAATATGGCTATGCAATGAAAAACTGTGGTGTGTGTGTGTTCCTCATTACTCTTGCTTTATCTTTTCCTATGGTATAAATTCTATTTTAAGTTTCATATCCATAACATTTGCAATTTCTGAGAGTTGAGATACCGTTATACTCATAATTATATTTATAGTATAGTGTGATATATGATACACTGTCAAGTTGACTCAAGAATCACCAATTTTGCACGCATTTCTTTACTTTTAATGTTATAAATTTTGAGGTTGTATAATTTTACTTGACAACTTATTCTCTAATAGTCAAAATAGATACAAGACAATTAAACGACATTGTACCTTTTGAATGGGATATTGTGTATACTTTTGCGCCTTATTCAAGCAAAGAGGAAATAGAGCAAATCATTGGATTTGAAAGCGATGATATTGAAGAGAACAATATCAGTGAGGGAATGATGCATTTGATTTTTGTTAAAGATGATAAAGTAGTAGCAAATGTTCTTGGATATAGTAGCAATTTAGGTTATAACATAGATTTTACAGACAAAGTAGCATATGCAGAAAATGCAAACTTCAATGTAGAAAATAACGAGGGTATAATATCCTTAATCTATGCAAAATGAGCCTAATGGGTAGTATTAGTTATATAAGAAGTATGAGTAAAATTTATATAATGGGAGTGGTAAAATAAATGAAAAAGGATAAAACAGCTATATTATATTTCATAGCATCAATATCGTTTTTTGTCGGTGCAACAATTAATTTTTTCAACTCAAGTAATGGCATGGGTGCACTTAACATTATTCTTGGAGTGACATTTTTATGTTTAGCTTTAGAACATTCAAAAATTAAAAAACATAACAATGACAATGAATAACATGAAGAAAAATATTGTTGGAGGAAGAAATGGATAATAAAAAAAGATGTAACTGGCTTGATGGTTCAAAGATATATCAAGACTATCATGATAATGAATGGGGAAGGCCTGAACATAACGATACTAAATTATTTGAAATGCTTACATTAGAAGCTTTTCAGGCTGGATTAATGTGGATAACAATACTTAAAAAACGTGAGGCTTTTAGGGAGGCTTTTGATGGATTTGATCCTAACATTGTTGCGAATTACAACGAGGAGAAGGTGGAAAAACTTCTATTAAATCAAGGAATTATTCGGCATAGAGGAAAAATTCTTGCTGCCATTAACAATGCTAAGTTATTTTTAGAAATACAAAAGCAATATGGGAGTTTTGATAAGTTTGTATGGAGTTATGTCGACTATACACCGATTATTGGGAAATATGATACAATTGAAGAAGTTCCAGCAACAACCGAAATATCTGAAAAATTAAGCAAAGATCTAAAAAAAATGGGCTTTAAGTTTTTAGGACCAACAATAGTTTATGCTTTTATGCAAGCTACTGGAATGGTTAATGATCATACGACAGATTGCTATCTATATGATTTTGAATTAAAATAACTGAAAGATTTAATATAATATTTAAAAATATGTTTTGTAAAAACATTTTCCATGAATATAAAATAGTAATGAGCTTTTGTAATAATATTATATGAAAGAAGAAAGAAAAATGGAAAAATCAGATTTAATGATTAGAAGAGCTAGAGTTGATGATGCTTCAGAGTTGACACAAGTTATGAAGAGAGCATACACGCCGTACATTAAACAGCTAGATGGAATAAAGTTGCCCCCACTGGAAGTAGATTACAGTGAGGAAATCAAAAACTATCCAGTCTGGGTAGTGGAACATAAACAACAGGTGATAGCAGGGCTTATTATGTTTTTCAATAATGAGCATGCATATTTATCTAACATAGGTATAGATCCAGCACATCAAGGAAAAGGAATAGGTTATAAACTAATTGATTTTGCAGAGGGAATAGCTAAAGAAAAAGGTTACGCTATATTGGAACTTGCAACACATATTAAACTGTTAGAAAACATTGCGTATTACAATAAATTAGGGTATAAAGAAGTTGAACGAGATGAAAACAAAGTGTATTTTATGAAGAAACTTGATAATAATGAATCCAAATATTCAAAGTAAAATAAAAGTAAATATAGTTGTATTTATAATAAAAGGGAGGAATTTTTATGTTGAATTCTAAAAAAATTGAAAAAGAGCAAGTAGAAAGCAATAGCACAGGAGCCTTTGTAGGATTTGTTTTGCTTTCAGAAAACAGATGGAATACAGATGTAATTATCAAAAACTTGAAAAAGAAGTGGAAAATTAAAGTTAAAAAAGATGATGTTAGCGAGGAAAATATCCTGATTTCCATAGGCGGGACTACATTAGTTATTGGTCTTATGCCAGCACCTATCCCAAACAATGAAGCAGAAGAAAATGCAGCAAACAATTTTATGTGGAAGGATGCTATTGAAGTGACAAAAACACATCAAGCACATATTTTAGTATCAGTTATTGGCGATGAAATGGATATATTAGAGCGAGGCAAGCTATTTGTAAAAGCTATAGCAAGCTGTTGTAAACTTGATAATGCGATAGGTGTTTTTACTAGCGGCACAGTTTTTGAACCTAATTTCTACTTTGATTTTGCGGAATTAATGAAAAGAGATCATCTTCCAGTTTATAACTGGATATGGTTTGGATTATATAATACAGAAGAAGGTGTTTGTTGTTATACTTACGGTATGAAAATATTTGGTAAAGATGAAATGGAAGTTTTGAATGCTAGTGGACATCCTTCAGAAGTAAGAGAATTTCTTGTTTCTATGGCAACTTATGTGCTAGAAAATGATGTTGAGTTACATGACGGTGAAACAATAGGATTTTCAGCAAACGATATACATAGTATTACAAAAAGCGAAGGAGTTTCTTTACCAGAAGCAACTATAAAAATTAGTTATTAATAGCCTTATCAATAAATAATTATGCTTCTTTGATTTTTTTTAAATCTATAAATCTATTCCATCTACTTATTGGAATATCAATAAAGTATGTACTTAATGCACAGGGTATAAATAAAATATAATATAAGATGGTTTTCATAGATTTATTAATGGCATTTTGCTATGTGGAAGAGGATGAAAAAATATATAGAATTGCTTATAAATTAATACGAGGTAACAATATGAGAGATGGTAAAAATCCAAACCCAAATAATATTTATCCTGTAAATG
>CAYJDF010000027.1:0-24206 GCA_964368845.1 uncultured Desulfovibrionaceae bacterium | reverse complement strand
CAGCAGGACCTAGAAAAAATCTTTATTTTGACTCCACACGCGCTAAATGCGCCATCGTGACTTGTGGTGGGCTCTGCCCTGGCATTAATGATGTTATTAGAGCTATAGTAATGGAGGCACATCACGCATATAATGTGCCTGGCATTCTTGGTTTTCGCTATGGTCTTGAGGGCTTTATACCAGAATTTGGACATAGTGTTGAAGAACTTAGTCCCGATAAAGTTGCCGATGCTCACATGTTTGGGGGCACATTACTTGGTGCTTCGCGCGGGCCACAATCAGCCGAAGTTATAGTTGATACTTTAGAACGTATGAATATTAGCGCGCTCTTTATTATTGGTGGTGATGGCACCATGCGTGCTGCTTCCAATATTAGCAAAGAAGTCATGGCGCGTAATTTACGCATATCAGTCATTGGTATACCCAAAACCATTGACAATGACATCCACTTTGTACCGCAATCATTTGGTTTTGAAACAGCCGTAGATAAATCCACAGAAGCCATACAATCAGCCCATACCGAAGCCTGTTGTGCTCATAATGGCATTGGGTTAGTCAAGCTCATGGGTCGTGAGTCTGGATTTATTGCAGCACTTGCCACCCTAGCCTTAAAAGAAGTAAACTTTGTACTTATTCCTGAAGCTCCATTTTCTTTACATGGTAACGGTGGACTTTTACCAGCCTTAAAAGAACGCCTCATACATAGAAAACATGCCGTCATTGTAGTAGCCGAAGGAGCAGGCCAGCACCTTTTGCCCAAGTCTGCAGTAACTGATGCTTCTGGAAATACCATACTTGGTGACATTTCACTATATTTAAAAGATGAAATAAGTCAATATCTTAAATCAGAAGGCATTAATTCTAGCTTAAAGTTAATTGACCCAAGCTATATGATTCGCTCTGTACCTGCCAATGCTACAGATCGAGTGTATTGTGGCTTGCTTGGTCAATGCGCTGTGCATGCCGCCATGGCTGGGCGCACCAATATGGTAGTGGCCAAAATCCAAAGCCGCTTTGTGCATCTACCTTTAGATCTTGTAACCAAGCAAAGACGCAAGCTCAATATATACTCTGACTTATGGCGCGCTGTTATGGAGTCCACAGGCCAAGGACGCTTAATAGCCAACATGAAAACATAAAAAATAATATTAATTATGATTCAAGAACCGCACATGCGTCAGGTGAAGGCCTCGGCTGGGTCAGGAAAAACTCACTATATTACAGGGAGTTTTATTGATTACCTAGGTGGATTTGATGTATGTGCACATAAACCTAGTTGCGCCCTCATACCTAATGCTGGTCAAGGCGGTTGGGCCGATATTTTAGCTATAACCTTTACCAATGCCGCTGCCACTGAGATGAAGGAGCGCGTGCTTGAAAGGCTAAAAAAAATTGCCCTTGGTAAAGACCATGATCACGGTATACCACCCAACATGGCAAAAGCATGGATTAGCACCATTTTGCGTCAATATGGTTCATTAAACATTCGAACCATTGATAGTCTTTTACACCGCATTGTGCGTACTGCTGCCCTAGACCTTGGTCTACCTCCAGATTTTGAAACAAGCTTTGCCACCAATGAAACCTTGGAGCCTATTTTTGACATTTTAATGGAGCGTGCTTGGCAAGAAGATGCACAAATCATAAACTTACTTGAATCCATTTGTTTTGTACTACTTATGCGTGAAAAGAGCTATGGATTTGCCACAGGCAGGCGTATTCTTGATATTACGCGCCCTCTTTTAGAAAAAATTATTACTAACACCCTACCAGCCATAAGCTCTAAGACTGAGATTGAAAACTACTACAATAATCTTAAGCAAAACTTCTTAAATGCTTGTACACAAATGCATGACTTTATGGTTAAAGAAGAGTTGCAGCTTAAAAAAAATGTTTTTGAAACCATTGTTGCTTGCACTCGCGAAGATAAAAAAGCTCCCCATTCAACTTGGTTAAGAAAATCAAATCTATCTGAACTGCTCTATGCAAAATTTAAGGACAGTGCATCAACACAAGCCCATGATTGTTATGTGAGGCTCACCGAAGCCACATACAACTTTATAACACATGGATATATTTTAAAAAAATCTTTAGAATGGCTACCCTTTATTAACTTTACTAACATAATGGCTGCAGAACTAAACTTTATTCAACAGCAAGAAAATAAAATTCCCGCAGCCAGTATTCCACAATTAGCAAAAAAAATCTTAAACCTTGAATATGGTGGGGTCTCTGCCGCTCTTTGTCGTTTGGGTAATGGTTTAAACCACATTTTGCTAGATGAATTTCAAGACACCAGTATCGAACAATGGGATGCCCTTAGCCCCTTAGCTGTGGAAGCTTTATCTGGTGGGGGTTCTCTTACTTGGGTGGGGGATATAAAACAAGCTATCTATGGCTGGCGTGGTGGAGAATCTAGTCTTTTTGATGCTCTATGTGCAGAGCAAGAATTACGCTGCATGGTGCAAAAGGTTAACAAAAAAACGCTACCCATCAATTGGCGTAGCCGAGAACAGATTGTGCTTGCTAACAATACACTATTTGCCCCCCTTAGCAAAGCAGACACCGCAAGACCAATTTTGCAAGCCATGCTCTCCAAAGAGTTTCCGGCACATATCTTAGAAAATGCCAGTCAAAAACTTTGTAAGGCCTTTAGCGATGTGGTCCAAAAAGTTAAGCCAGAAAATTATGCTGGTGGATTTGTAACCATGGAAAATGTGGGAGCAGAAAGGGCAGAAGATTTAACCCAAGCCGTGCATGATAAACTTTTTGAACGAATGCAAGACCTTAGACGTCGTCGTACCTATGGCGACATAACCATACTAACACGCTCTAATAATGGTGCAGCAAGGGTTGCCACTTGGCTTATGGATTGGGGCATTCCAGTAATTACCGAAAATAGCCTATTATTACACACTCACCCCTTGGTGCAAGAAAGCCTTGCCTTGCTTAATTTTTTAAACACTCCGCATGACAATTTAAGTTTTTGGACCATATTGAGCGGCAGTATCCTTACTCCATACCTTGGGCAAGAAAATTATAGCCCTAGCATAGAACAAATTCACGAGCTTGCCTTACAAAATGCAAATATGTCCCCCAATGCATTACATAATCTTGTAAGCCAACAGTGGCCAGAGTTTTGGGAAGATATTTTTGCACCATTTTATAGCACAGCTCAGCTAGTAACACCTTATGATGCCTTACAAGAGTGGTATCGCATCTTGCATGTAAACACCAACTTTCCAAAGGCAGAAATTTTTTTGCGGCGCTTTTTGGAAGTTGTACATATGGCAGCTGAGCGTGGGTACATTACCATGGGCGCGTTTTTAGACTATTGGGCAAAGCATGGTCACGACGAAAAAGCCCCCATGCCTACCAAGATTAATGCCGTACAAATTATGACTGTTCATAAGTCTAAAGGGTTACAATTTAAAGTAGTTATAATTCCATGGACTAGCTTTAGCCAACAAGACAACAATCCCCCTCCTATACATCACAACATTGATAATTTAAGCCTACTTGCTCCACGTTGTAAGCAAATGGGCGACGTATATTATGAAAGCCAAGCCGAACAAGCTCTGGAAGCCATTAATGTATTTTATGTGGCTTGTACCAGAGCTGAAGAAGAGTTGCATATTTTTAACACCCATACCCCAGCTCTTTTAAAAATGCGTAATTTAGCTTGTGCCTTGAATTTATTACTACCCAGTGCAGGATTTGAGCTTCCCCTACAGCTGGGCTTACCTATTGAAGATGATGAAGTAACACCGCTTAGTCAAGATGTAGCAGACTCCCATGTAGAAAATGTGACTCAAGGTGAAGATATACCAAGGTTAAGCTCCAAATATATATCACGCCCCATGCAATGGCTCCCACGCTTAAAAAGTTTTCGTAACCCACTAGAAGAGTTAAGGTTAAGCAAAAAATTACGTGGACTACTAACCCACCATTGCCTTGAACAATTTAGAAGTACAGGCAATGCAATTAAGGATGCAGAACATGCCGTAAACCTTGGTTTACGCACCTTTGCCCTGCCTATAACAAAAAGTGAAACCCTATATAATGAACTGGTAAATGCTATTACTTGGTATGCCACCCTACCGCAAGTAGAGCAATGGTCTAATAATGGACTAGTAGAGCAAAGCCTCATGGATGCCCAAGGTAAGATTTGGCGCGTAGACTTACTCTTACCTCCTACTAATGCACATGGTTGGCGCATTATTGAATATAAAACCGGACAAGAGCACCTTAGCAACAAAATACAAGCTGCTAACTATATCAAGTTGCTAGATAGTATTAAAGAAAACACTCTACCATCCAGTGAGGCAGTGCTCATATATTTAGACTTACAAAAATGTTGTATGGTAAGCACAAAAGGACATTCAGATCTTTTTGATGAACCCATATGGGGACAAATGCAACTTCACTACAGGTCAAACAATAATGACTAAGAATTTTACTCTATTTGATTGGCACAGCCCTTTTTTACCTGCCCTAGTGGACTATATTTGTAATCAAACCAATAACACTCCAAGTTTTAGTGTAATCATTCTTCCGCATGACCGACCACGTCGTTACCTCATAGATTTATTACGTAGAAGTGAAAAAATTAAAAAACCAGCCTTGCTACCACAAATGCTAACCATGAAGGAAGTAACAAAACTTTTCTGTGCTCAAAATACAAGTATTTTACAAAATGCATCACCCTTAGATCAAATTTACTTACTATATAAGGCTGTTCAAGATATAGCTCGTAGTGAAGGCAGTAGTATTGGCAAGCATTTTGCGCATATGGATTTGGCACATTTTCTACCTTGGGGCGCGCGTCTGGCACAGCTTTTTGAAGAATATATGCTTGAAAGTGTTGAAATTAAACCCATTGCACACTTAGAGGGTGAAGTTTCAGCCCAAGCAGCAGCTTTGCTCAGTTTTCTTGGGCAAATTCATGCAAAATATTTAGAACTTCTGCGCAAAAAAATGTGGACAACTCAAGGTCTAAACGCCCTACTTGCCACAGAAGAAGTACATTTTCCTCCTCTGCTCAATCCCAATAGCATGGATAATAGGCATATTTTTGTAGCTGGCTTTTTAACACCACATAAGACAGAATCCAGTATTCTAAAAAAGCTATGGCAAAATGGAGCCCATATTTGTCTGCATACTGACACCAACATGATACATAGTTTAGCTTCTCGTCCCCTATTACAAGAAAGTGTCCATTGGTCTTGTGCCGGTCATATTAAGTGGATTAAAGAGTGGCAAGCTAAATGCCAAGTTTACACCCAAGGTGAAGCACGAAAGCCCAAGATGCATTTTGTTTCCGGATATGACTTACACTCTCAACTGCTAGATATAAAAAAACTTTTAGCTGAGCAAGAAAATGATACTACCCTAAAATCCACCGCTCTTGTGCTAACAACGCCAGGCTTACTTATGCCCATGCTCCATCATCTGCCCAAGCAAGATTTTAACGTATCCATGGGGTATCCGCTCAACAAGTCCCCAATTTTTGCTCTTATAGATGCCATTAGCAACTTACACACCCTTAAAAGTAAAGTACATAAAACAGCACGACAAGGTACATATTATTGGCGAAACCTCCTGCATTGTATACGCCATCCCTATATACAAATGCTAAAAACTCTGCCAAAGCAAGATGATGCAGACAACAATCATGGTGAATCCACTCGACATATCTGGCATGCTATGGAAAAAGTTTTGCGCAATTCCAGTCGTTTTGTGAATCCAGAAGATATTTTATCCCAAACCCTTATTCAAGTAGAACCTCCAAGCCAAGATCAACTTAACTTAGTTAATGATATACTTACAGCCTTATTAGCTAATTTTGCACAAATTAATTCTACCCATAGCCTAGCCCAAGCCCTAATGGATTTATGTCAAATTTTACTTAATTATGGTTATGAGATATGGGAAAATACACCACTAGATTCTGAAGCTTTATATCGCTTGATGCAAAAAATTATTCCCAATCTACAAGGTAGCGCTTTGGCTCAAGAAAATATACCCAGTGCTACACTTTTTATACTTTTACAACACCTTATGCAGGCTGAACGCGTACCTTTTGAGGCTGACCCCATTACAGGCCTACAAGTGCTAGGACTACTTGAAACAAAGCTGTTACACTTTGAACGCATCATAATTGTTGATGCCACCGATGATGTCTTACCAGGCTTTGCCGCTCAAGACCCATTATTACCTGATGCTTTACGCCATGTACTTGGCTTACCCGATTCTGGTAAGCGCGACCAAGATATTGCCCACAACCTCTATAGGCTTATGGCAACAGCCCACGATGTGCATTTTTACTGGCAAGAAGGCACCAGTAACTCAACTCTTTTTGACGGGAAAAAAAGTCGCAGCAGATTTATTGATACGGCCATTTGGCAAGAAGAACTAGAGCTTGGCTATATTGTAAAACATAATGACGCACCGCTTAAAACTGTACCTTGTTTAGTTTCACCCATTATACGCAATGCCAAAGTGATTAATGTTGACAAAAATATACGTAAAAAATTGCTTGCTCAGCTTGCACATGGCATCTCTCCAACTAGTCTTGATATATATATGCATTGTCCCCAACGTTTTGCATGGGAAAAAATTTATGAATTATATCCACTTGAGGAAGTTAATGAAGTTTATGATCCTTTGGAAGTAGGTAAACTCTTACATGAAGTTTTGTTTAATATTTATAGCCCACTAAAGGGAACGGATGTTTATGCAAACAATATAGATCCACAGCTTGTGGATACGCATTTTCAAGATTGCCTAGCAAAAACCAAGCTAAATTTATCTCCCGATAGTTTAATTATGCTCAAATTGGCTGCTCCCATGCGCCTAAAACTATTCTTAGAAAAACAACCTGAACTAACGCACATTCTTGCTCTGGAACAAAAACTATCTACTACAATTTTACCAAACCCTGAGCATATGAATGCACAGTTCAAATTAAAAGGCATACTTGATAGAGTTGACTTGCGCTATATAGATAACCAAAGAAAAACTATTGTACTTGATTACAAAACAGGCAAGTTGCCTAAGCTCAGTCGTCAAATATGGGATGATGATAAACTTTGGCTGGCACTTAAGCAATGGACACCAACAGCAAATTATAGTCATGAGTTACTAAAACAAATATCTAGTGCTTTTAGCTCCATTCAATTGCCTTGCTATTTGCATTTATGTAGACACAACTTTAAAGTACCTGTATATGACGCATCTTGGATTAACTTGGCTGAAAATGGGGAAGAAGTTTTTTTATTGGGTGATGACCTTCACGATGACATGCGTGAACATATTGTAGCAGAACAAATCCCGCTACTTTTAAACTTTATCCTTACTCATATGGCTACAGCCATAACTTTACCACCCCACGAAGGTGAACACTGTAAATACTGCCCATATGGTTCTTTATGTTTCAAATAAAATCAATATTTTATCCTTCAAATGAGTTTCGTGTGAAAAAATATACAAAATAATTTATTTAAAAATATGGCAGAAATTAACAATTTTTTTACAAAAATTGCAAAAAATAAACCCTTTTAACTTAAAATATCTAATTAGAGACATTTTTATAGTAATACTATCATTAAAAGAAGTATTGCTCATTTTTGTCTTTTAGGTTAGGTCTTAAGCAAGATTTTTTTGGGAGTAATTAAATGAGTTTTCCTGCACTTCGTATCGGTGAGCTTACCGCAACCATGCCTATTATTCAGGGCGGAATGGGTGTTGGTATTTCGCTTTCGCGTTTAGCCTCAGCTGTTGCAAATCAAGGTGGTATTGGTGTCATTGCCGGTGCCATGATTGGAATGAAAGAACCAGACATTGCCAAAAATCCATTGGAAGCAAATTTGCGCGCACTTAGACAAGAAATACAAAAAGCCCGCGAAGCCACCAAGGGTATTATAGGCGTAAACATAATGGTTGCCCTAACCACTTTTTCAGAAATGGTTAAGACATCCATTGAGCATCGTGCAGATATTATTTTTTCTGGTGCTGGTTTACCCTTTGACCTTCCTAAATTACTTCGCGAAATGTGCGACCAAAAAAAGGAAGAATTTAATACTAAGCTTGTGCCCATTGTTTCCTCTGCTCGTGCGGCGTCCATTATTGCTAAAAAATGGTCAAACAAATCCGACTATATTCCCGATGCTTTTGTGGTAGAAGGACCTAAGGCTGGAGGCCATCTTGGCTTTAAGGCTGAAGATATACAAAATCAAAGTTTTTCCCTTGAGGAGCTTGTGCCACAAGTAGTTGATGTGGCAAAAAGCCTTGAGGATAAAATCGGTCGTGCTGTACCAGTCATTGCGGCTGGTGGTGTATATAGTGGGGCTGATATTAAACATTTTATGGATCTTGGAGCATCTGGTGTACAAATGGGTACTCGCTTTGTTGCTACGCATGAGTGCGACGCCGATGATCGCTTTAAGCAAAGTTATGTTGACGCATCACAAGACGATATAACAATTATTAAAAGTCCTGTGGGTATGCCAGGTCGCGCTTTACGTAATGGCTTTGTAGATGCCATGCGTGATGGTACCAAAAAACCATTCAAATGCGTTTTTAAATGCGTTAGCACCTGCGAACAAGAAAGAACACCTTATTGCATTGCCATGGCTCTTATTAATGCCATGAAGGGCAACCTTGAACGCGGCTTTGCTTTTTGTGGATCCAATGTGGCAAAAATCGATAGCATTATTTCTGTACATGAGCTTATGGAATCATTACAAAAAGAGTTTGATGACGCCATGCACAACCTCAACACTAAAGTAGAGAGATATTTTCCAAACATAGTAAAATAATACAACATTATTTGGAAAGCATATGAACATGCCTATCTTAAAAGTACCTTTTAGGGTTTCATAATGACTTTAACCCCACATTATGATTCATAAGCACCGTAAAAGGTACTTTTAAGGTAGGCATATTTTCAAGATACATATATAATAATATAATTGCAATAGAATATGCAAAATTTTTAAGTGATGCCTTGTTTACATAATGACGTTTACCCCCCCTCATTATGCTTGCAAACTACAAAAGGCATCACTTAATTTTTTATAATATAATAATGCTAGAGTGTTAGCAGATATTTTAAATTACAAGATTTTAGCCAAGTCAAAATTTCCTGCCCTAAGAGCTTCATCTAGTAAATAGTGAAAACTTGTGCGCGTAATTAGGCAAGCCCCCATACTTAGCATATGCTTTGTTGCTTGTTGGCAATCAAAAAGCTGAAAGTTTTTCTTTTTTAAATAATCTACAAGATGATCCAAAGCTATTTTTGAGGCATCAGAAACATAATAAAACATAGATTCACCAAAAAAAGCCTTACCAAGAACCACACCATAAATACCACCTACCAACTCATCACCTTGCCAACATTCAACAGAACGCGCTAAGCCAAGTTTATGCAAGTTAATATAAGCCTCTTGCATTTCTGGCAAAAGCCAAGTTCCATCTTGTCCAGGGCGAGGAGCATTAGCACAAGCCTTAATAACTAAATCAAAGGCTTTATCTACAGTGCAATGAAGGGAGTTATTTTTTATTTTGCGTTGTAAACGACTTGATATATGAAATTTATTTAATGGCAAAATACAACGCGGGTTGGGTGACCACCAAAGAATAGGACTATGAGCATCATACCAAGGAAAAATACCTTGAGCATAAGCATAAACAAGCCGCTCTGGGCTTAAATCTCCACCCAAGGCCACAAGACCATCGGCCCTGTGCACAGGTGGAAACCATAATTCGTCAGTCAACGCTACAACCACAAAATTCACCAATTTTTAGATATATAACTAAGGGAACACTTTTTCCAAAAAAGCGTTCCCCAAGAATAGTACCACTTTCGATTAGTGGTGTATTAACAATAACTCAAATAAGAGTAAAGAAATCAAAAAATATACAGATTATACCTTACCATAATTAAATAAAAGCATATCATCCCTAACTGCAATGGTTACAAGTCCACCGCGAGTAAGCTTGCCAAAAAGAATTTCTTTGGCAAGTTCATCTTCAATTTCGCTACGAATAACACGCTGTAATGGCCTTGCCCCATATAATGGGTCATAGCCCTTGGCAGCAAGCCAAGCTTTAGCCTCTGGAGTAAGAATAATCTCTACTTTGCGAGTAGCCAAACTTATGGATAATTGATTAACAAATTTTTCCACAATGTTACCCATAAGGTCGGGACTTAAGCCACTAAATGGAATAATGGCGTCAAGTCTATTTCTAAATTCAGGTGAAAAAGCATTTTCCACTGCTTTTAGACCTTTTTCAGCCATATCCTCTGGATTTTTTTCACCAAATCCCAAATTAGACTTAGTCATTTCGCGCACACCAGCATTGGATGTCATAATTAAAATGACATTGCGAAAGTCTGCTTTGCGCCCACTATTATCGGTTAAAGTTCCATAATCCATGACTTGTAAAAGCACGCTATATATATCTTCATGCGCTTTTTCTATTTCATCAAGTAACACCAGGGCGTATGGGGATTTACGTATGGCTTCAGTTAGTTGACCACCTTGCTCAAATCCCACATATCCAGGAGGTGCACCAATAAAGCGAGATACAGCATGTTTCTCCATATATTCGCTCATGTCATAGCGTAAAAATTGCACCCCCAAACGTTTAGCCAATTGTTTGGCAAGTTCAGTTTTACCAACCCCAGTGGGCCCATAAAAAAGAAAACAACCAGCCGGGCGTTGCTCACGGTTAAGACCTGCTCTAGCTCGCAATATGGCTTTAACAGTTTGATTAACAGCAATATCTTGACCAAACACGCGATCTTTTACATCTTGTTCTAAGGTTGCTAGGCGTTCTTTTTCTTGACTAGATACAGAGCGTTCCGGAATGCCAGCCATACGTGCCACCACGCGTTCTATATCACCCACACTAACTCTGACTTTTTTGACACTTGTACTTTTAAGACGCACAGCAGCACCAGCTTCATCCATAATATCAATGGCTTTATCTGGCAATAATCTATCTTGCAAATGACGTGCAGATAACTCAACGGCCGCTTTTAGACTTGCTACAGGATAGCTTACATTATGATGAGCTGCATAACGCGCCTGCAAACCTTGTAAAATAGCAAGACATTCGGTCTCAGATGGTTCTTTAATATCAATACGTTGAAAGCGTCTAGATAAAGCGCGATCCTTTTCTAAATGATTACGAAACTCCTCATGGGTAGTAGATCCCATACAACGAATTTCACCACTGGCAAGTACAGGTTTTAATAAATTAGATGCATCCATAGAACCACCAGAGGTGGAGCCAGCACCAACAATAGTGTGAATTTCATCAATAAATAAAATGGCATTGGGTATTTTTTTCAATGATGATATAACACCCTTAAGCCTATTTTCAAAGTCGCCACGATAGCGTGCACCTGCAAGCAATGTTCCCATATCTAAGGAGAAAATTCGAGCAGTCTTAAACATATCTGGCACTTTACCACTCACAATGCGCAATGCTAAACCTTCGGCAATGGCTGTCTTACCAACCCCGGCTTCACCAACAAAGAGAGGATTATTTTTGCGTCTACGACACAGTACCTCCACGGTGCGATCAAGCTCAAGTTCACGTCCCACAAGGGGGTCAATATTACCGGCAACAGCTTTGGCTGTCAGTTCAACAGCATAGCGTGCCAATGGATCTGCTTCCTTATTTTCTTGACCAAGCACCCCAATAGAACCACGCCCAGCATCACCATGCGAAATATACTCTAAAACATGCGTGCGGGTAACTCCCTGTTTTTTAAGGTAGTGACTGGCATAGGCATCCTCTTCTTCCATCATGGCTGCCAATACATCACCAATCTCAACCAAATCACGCCCAGCTAAACGAATATGACGTAAAGCATTTTCTAGCACACGTTGTACACCGTCGGTTTGTATAACTTCGCCCATATTGTCTTCATGACGCAATTCCATATTTTGTGAAAAAAATTCTTCAAGTTGATCACGCAACAAGGCAGGGCTTGCCCCGCACCCCTCAAGCAATGCGCGTCCATAATCTTCACTAGTCATGGCATATAGCAGATGCTCAAGGGTTAAAAACTCATGTTTGCGACGTTGCACATCTTGCAAAGCAAAGTGCAAAACCTTTTGTAAATGTTTACCAAGCATAAAAAAAATCCTTAAATATGTATAATAAAAATATTTTAATATTATTCCACTTCTTCTAATGTACAACGCAAAGGGAAGCCTGCCTCACGAGCCATGGTGCGAGTTTGACGTACCTTTGTTTCAGCAATTTCATGGGTATAAATACCGCACAATCCAAGTCCATTTTCATGTACAGACAACATAATCTGAGTAGCCTCTTCTGCACTTTTACGAAAAACCTTCATTAGGACATGCACAACAAACTCCATACTTGTGTAGTCATCATTATGCAAAAGTACTTTGTATTTTCGTGGTTCGCGCAAATGCTCTTCCATTAATACATCACTATCATATTGCGAACTTGAGTGAGGTATATCCATTCAAACCATCCCTTTATTAGGTAAAACAACATTGACCATGCTAATTAGCTTTTGCTGCAAATATTTGTGCCCAAAACAAGTAAGCACTTAAAGATACTGGTCAAGATGCCATATATATAATAAAAAAAAGCAAAAAATTTTCTTGGCGCAGAGTATGCCACTTAATAACGCCTTATGGCAAGAAATAAGCAAAAAATATTTCTTACTAAAGCACTAGGTTATAGTTGAAAATAGTTTTTTAAGACTTGTACTATTTGGTGCGGTATTAATTAGTCAATCTAAAAAAGACGTTTCCAAAAAAGAATGCTACGCACCCTTTTTTCTGGCAATTTTATTAGAACATTTTGATTGAAAAATATTATTAATTCATCGGTTTTTTATGTTTTTCAGCGTCGACTAATTATGAAGATTATTTTTTTGCAAAAAGTTTTGCTTGAAGCTGCATTACTGTATTAATGCCATTTTTTTCCACTTGAGGATGAAATATAGGCTCATAGCCTAGCCGCTTAGCCTGAGCAAAGCGAATATCTTGTGCGCTAACACTTCTGATTTGACCATTTAAGTCCACCTCACCCCAAAGTACAGCTCGCTCTGGTAGGGCAATATCATAAAAGGATGACAACACAGCCGCAACTAAAGCTAAATCCATTCCTGGGTCATCAAGGCGCATACCACCACCCACCTTGGCATATATATCCACTTGCCCAAAATTCAACTTAAGTCGTTTTTCTAATACTGCCAATAAAAGATGTAAACGATTAGTATCAAAACCAAGAGCAGTGCGCCTTGGTATTGCTAAGTAAGTTTTAGATACAAGAGCTTGTATTTCAACAGCAAAAGGTCTATGCCCATCTACAGCCATTACCACTGCGGTTCCACTAAGAGAAGCATCACGCGCACCTAAAAAAAAAGTAGAAGGGTCTTCCACAAGCTGCATGCCATTATTAGTCATATGAAAAACAAGCAACTCCTCATTAGGGCCAAAACGATTTTTAAAAACCCTAAGTAATCTAAACATCTGACGGCGGTCACCCTCAAGAGAGATGACCGTATCCACCATATGTTCAAGCAAACGTGGCCCGGCTAATGTTCCTTCCTTAGTCACATGCCCAACTAAAACTAAACAAGTGCCAACAGCACGGCATTTTTCAATTAAATCAGTAGCTACGGCACGAACTTGGCTAACATTACCTGGTAATCCTTCTGCCTCCATACTACTAAGAGTTTGTACAGAGTCTACAATTAAGAGGGCCGGAGGGTCTTTGCTAAGCATGGGGTGTAAGTCTTCCACATGAACAGTTGCCAAGGCCCAAAGATTATCATGTAAAATATTGAGCCGTTGACCACGATTTTTAATTTGTGGTAATGACTCCTCCCCACTGGCATAAACAACTTTAAGCCCATATGCAGCCACATATCCTGCCAATTGTAAGAGTAAAGTAGACTTACCAATGCCTGGTTCACCACCCATTAAAAGGGCAGAACCTGGTACAAATCCTTGCCCAAGTATTCTATTAAGCGGCTCAAGTCCAGAACTAAAAGCCATATGGCCTTGATCGCTAACAGATTTTAAGGGCATGGCTGCCTTGGTATCAACATGTTGCTTTAACTTAGATTTTGTACTTTTGACTAAGGATACTTCAAGCGTGTTCCAAGCTTGACAGCCAGGACATTGCCCGCGCCATTGTGTGCATTGCGCACCACAAGCGGAGCAAATATAATTTTCACGCACTTTAGCCATAAGTAACCTGGGGATAATATTTGAAATATATTATTCTTCTATATCTTGAGCACTTGTTATCTTAACTCCAAACTCAGCCACATCCGTCGGAGGATTATAAAATAATACCATGAAAGGCACTTCGCCATTGGGCGGCACATTGGTATTTCTGCTAAGGATTTCAATTTGATTGGTTAAAAATGACTCCAACTCTTCCTCACCAAGCACTTGGAGTTGGAAAAGAGATAGCACAGTTCCTGCCAATTGTTTTTTAAGCATTAAGGTATTTTTATCCTTACCATATATGGCAGCTTCTATCTCAATGAGGTCTTTAGGCACAGGAAATTCATTTACTACAATACCTTCAACAACAAAAACTGAACCTATCTTCTCATTTTCAACATAGTATTGGCGTACATTGCGCATGGTCATAAGTTCAACACTTTTGGCAAGAGAAGCTGGATCTTGAGGCTTACTTTCTGCCATATGGCTGGAGTAATACCACCACCCACCGACTCCACCACCGCATAGTAAGATTAAAACAGCTAAAATAATGATAACTTTAGATTTTTTGCTTTTAGCCTTTTGTTCCTTGGGTGTGTTATCAAGGTCCAAATTAGTATCGGGGCTTTCAATATCTAAATTATTATCTTGCACATCTGCAGTATCTAACTGAGGCTCTTCAGCGGCAGGGGGAGCTTCTAAGGTAAAAATATTCTTACAGACCGAACAACGAAACTTTGCATTGGCACGGACAACGTCATCGGCAAGATTGAAACGACTAGCGCAATTGGGGCATTTTATTTCCATACTATAATTACCTATCTCAACAGACTATGTATATAATGTTATTTTTATACCGAGCTTGATATCTAATCAAAAACCACTTCATATAGTCCGCATAAATTGCGATAATTTTCCGCATAATCAAGACCATAGCCAACAACAAAGCCGCTGGCAATACTAAAACCCATAAAATCTGGAATAATTTTTATTTCGCGCCTTTCTGATTTATCCACAAGGACAGCACAACGCACAGACAAAGCACCAAGCTTTGCAAATTTATTCAATAAAAACTGCATACTATGACCAGTATCCACTATATCTTCCACCACTAACACATGTTTACCCTCAATAGCGGTATTTACTTCCTTAGAGCAAACAATATTATGTGATGAGCTATGCTCATTACCATAGCTGGAAAGGCATACAAAATCGAGCTCCACATCAGTTCTTGATATGGCACGAAACAAATCCGCACAAAAAAGAGCTGCCCCTTTAAGCACACCCACTAATACCAAGGGTTCATCTCCATAGTGAGCATCAATTTGCCTACCCAACATTTTAACCCGCTCATCAATTTCTGCAGGAGATATAACCTCTTTTAACTTATGAGCTTGCATGGTGTCCTCATTTTAATTTAAGCAGCACTGCTGTTTCATCACAGTCGGGGTACTTTGGGCAATGCACACAATCGGCCCATATTTTTTGGGGCAAAATGTCCTTATCAACCACACTAAAGCCAATATGTTTAAAAAATTCTTCCTGATAGGTAAGAGCAAAGGCCGTATCAATACCTAGTTCATTACAATCAGCAAGGCAAATATCCACAATTTTACGCCCAAGGCCACGCTTGCGATATGAATCATGCACCACCAAGGAACAAATTTCTGCAAGATTATCCCACATAGGCGATAAAGCACAACAAGCAAGAATTTCGCCCTCATTGGTTTCAGCTACATAGAAGTCACGAATATGTCTATATAAATGACTCAAAGCACGTGGTAATAAAAGCCCTTGTTTAGCACAGTCCATGAGTAATGCGTGAATTCCCTTCACGTCACCCATATGTGCCCTACGAATTGTCAGATTTTGCATTGGCATCTTCCTCTAAGAGCGCCTTAATAAATTTTTTAAGTTCTTCTTCGGTTACAAATCCAGAAGCATTGGCCACAAGCTTGCCACTCTTATCATAAATAAGGTTATGCGGTATGGTTTGCACCTTAAAAGCTTCTGCAAGACTTAATGCTGTTAGATACACAGGATACTTTATTTGCATATCGGCAATAAAATTGGATAATTTACTTGTAGACTCATCAACAGAAAGACCAAGAACCACCACATCCTTAGGCATATTATTAGATATGGATACAAGACCAGGAATTTCCTCTCTACAAGGTGGACACCAAGTAGCAAAAAAATTCACCAATACAATTTTACCCTTATGGCTAGCCACAACCTCTTCAAAAGACTTGGGCTCAAGTGTTTCTATTTTTGCTGCATGCGCAACACCAAACAAACCAAAACAAAGTACAAAACATATCAAAATAGCAAAAATTTGTCTCATAATTCATTCCTATAAAAGAGTTTTAGCAAGGCGCACCGCTCCTACTGCATCAGCTGAATATCCATGCGCCTCAATGGAATCTGCAAAAGCTTGTGTTACCACAGCACCACCTATCATAATCTTAAAAGGCAAATTTTGTTCGCGGACCAGTTTTACCGTATCTTCCATACGAACCATAGTTGTGGTCATAAGCGCCGATAGTCCAATAATACTGGCATTATGGTCCTTTGCACACTGTACAATATCAGACGCCTTTACATCCTTTCCAGCATCAACCACATCAAAACCATGATTACCAAGCAAGAGCGCGACAATATTTTTTCCAATATCGTGAATATCTCCTTCTACTGTGGCAACCACAATGACTGGTCGCTGCTCCTTACCACGCAATTTCTCAAGCAATGGCTTTACATGGGTAAAGGCTTTTTGCATGGTTTCTGCGGAGCGTATGAGCTGAGGCAAGAAATATTCTCTTTTTTCATATTTAGTCCCAACCTCAGTTATGGCAGGAATAAGCTTTTCTTGCACCATAACCATGGGGTCAAGCCCTGCATCTAACTCAGCTTGCACAAAGCTAAGTACATTTTCCTTATCTCCATACAAAACAGCGTCATATAAAGATGTTATAGCATGATTAGCGGTTTTAGTTTGTGTAATCTTTTGTTCATGAATAGTGCCACTTTGCCAGTGGGCATAATTATCAATAAAGCCTTGTGCATTCTTATCTTTATTTAATAAAACTGCCGAAGCATCGCGAACTTCGCACAATCTAGCATTATCAGGGTTACCAATACAAGAAGAAAGCCCAGCACCCACACAAAGTGATAAATACGTGGCATTTAGTAATTCTCGAGCCGGCAAACCAAAGGATACATTAGAAAGACCAATAGTTGTTGGCAAACCCTCGCGCGCGCACCAACGTATGGTTTCAAGACATTGACGTCCAGCTTCGGCCTTGGATGATACGGCAAGAGCCAAAACATCTACCACCACCAAACGCCTAGGAATGCCAAGGGCGTCTACTTGTTCTAACAAGTTTTCTAAAATAGCTATACGTTCAGTAGCTTGTACTGGCAAATTGCGCCCTTGCAAGGGTAATAATATAAAGGGAGCACCAAAATCTCGACAAAGCGGGCCAAGAGATTCCATGCGCCCGGCTTCACCGCTAATAGAATTCACTAAAGCAGAGCCAGGGCAATAGGGTAAGGCAGCCTTTATGGCATCAATATTAGAAGAATCAAGCGACAATGGCACTTGGCACCTGCCAACTAAGTTACTAACAAGCCTTGGTAATAATATGGCCTCGTCCACCAAGGGGGCACCCACATTAACATCAAGCACAGGCGCACCAGCCAAAATTTGCTCATCGGCAAAACGTGTGGCAAGGCCAAATTCACCGGCTTGTAGCTCTGCTGTCAGTTGCTTTTTGCCAGTTGGATTTATACGCTCCCCTATGATAGTTAGGGGGTAGTCCTCACCAATGCGCACAATGGACGAACGCGAAGTTAGAGCTATGCCCCTGGTGCCTGCCCCTAGAGAAGATTTTTTTAATGTAATACTACCAACAGCTTGCTTTAATGCAGCAATATGCTCAGGTGTAGTACCACAACAACCACCCAGTAAATTAACCCCAGCCTTGGCAAAAGGAGCAGTTTTTTGAGCAAAACTTTGTGGGTCAAGCCTAAAGACAGTTTGTCCATTAATAAGTTCAGGCAATCCGGCATTGGGTTCAACCAAGACCGGAGTCTTGGCATATTTAAGAATTTCATCTATAACATCAACCATTTGCTCAGGGCCAGCACTGCAATTTGTACCCAAGGCAGCAACACCTAAATTTTGCATGGTTTCTACAAATATTTCTGGCGTTGATCCAGTTAAACTAACCCCTTGCTCAAAGGTCATGGATACCATTATTGGCAAGTTGCACTCTTTACGCACTGCCACCACAGCAGCCCTAGCTTCAGCTAAGTCAAATTGGGTTTCTATAAAAAATAAATCCACTCCACCGCGTAAAAGCCCGCGCACTTGAGTTGCATAAGCTTCAATGAGGTCAATGGGTTCTATGTCACCAAGTGGTCGTACAAAATGGCCTGTGGGCCCAAGGTTACCCGCTACTAAAACTCTATTTTGTGCCGTTTTAGTAGCCGCACGCGCCACTTGAGCCATCTTGGTATTAAAATCTATAACATCAATATTTTGTGGTAATTTATATTTATTACCGCCAAAAGTACATGTGGTTAAAATATTTGAGCCAGCCTCCACATAAGACTTGTGAATATCTTCCAAAATTTCTGGACGCTCAAGACAAAATGCTTCAGGGCTAACTCCGGCTGGTAGCCCAGCAGCTTGAAGCATTGTACCCATGGCACCGTCTAAAAATAATAAACTATCTAAGGCTAAGCCTAGGTTGCGCATGCAAACTCCTCGTTTAAATAGTAATTTTATCTAGAATTACTATGTCAGTTGCGAGAGCAAACTACCACCGCATAAACGTCATTGCAATTATTTGTGCAATTTAACGCTGATGCATGAGTGTCTTTACCACTTTATTTTTTTGAGCCCAAAGTAAAAGCATTGTATCACCGTGAAAATAATCAAATTAACTATAATTTGTCTCTGTGCAAAAGCCATAATTTATGTTATCTTGCAATTCTTGGGTTCCTCACATAATATACACCAGCAACCCTTAAATAAGTATAATGCTAAAAAAAGACTTTTCAACTGGCTCACAGAGAATATATATGAAAAAAAGTAAAAAAGAAACTTCTAATACTACACCTACCCCGCAAGGTAAAAAGCATGCTGATGTTGAAGTCTTGGACCTAGATCAAGACCAAGACGATAATGAAAACATGGATTTAGACTCTGAAGACTTAGAAATAGACCTTGACGATGATATTATTGACATCACCGATGAGGATGAGCCTGACGGTTTAAGTCATGCTCCTGCATTAGCTCCCAGTAATTTACCAAGCCCTACTTTAAGTCGCGATAGTTTACATCTTTATCTCAAAGAAGTAAGCCGTTTTCCCATGCTAAAACCTGAAGAAGAACAAATGCTTGCCAAACGCGTTCGCGATCATAATGATAGCGACGCTGCCTTTAGGTTGGTATCTTCTCATCTGCGCCTTGTGGTAAAAATAGCCATGGACTTTCAACGCCGCTGGATGCAAAACGTACTGGACCTTATTCAAGAAGGTAATGTGGGTTTAATGCGTGCTGTGAATAAATTTGACCCCGATAAAGGCATAAAATTTTCCTATTATGCATCATTTTGGGTTAAGGCATATATACTCAAATTTATTATGAATAATTGGCGTATGGTCAAAATTGGTACAACGCAAGTGCAACGCAAGTTGTTTTATAACTTAAATAAAGAGCGTCAAAAACTAATTTCTCAAGGATTTGACCCCGATGCAGCCATGTTATCAGAACGACTTGGGGTTAGTGTTGAACAAATTAACGAAATGGACCAACGCTTGGCAGCTTCAGATATGTCGCTTGATATGCAAGTGAATGATGAGTCTGGCGGTGCCACGCGTATGGACTTTTTGCCTGCTCTTGGTCCTGGCGTTGAGGACAGTATTGCCAGTGAAGAAATAGCAAGCCTTTTACAAGACCATTTGCGCACCATATTACCCAAGCTCAATGAAAAGGAAACCTATATCCTACAAAATCGCCTTTTGACTGATGAACCTGCCACCTTGCGCGAAATTGGTGAAAGGTATAATGTAACCCGTGAACGTGTAAGACAGCTAGAAGCCCGCTTGCTTGAGAAATTGCGCCAGCACTTGAGCAATGATATTAAAGACTTTTCAGAAGAATGGATAAAAAAATAATATGAAACACTTACGTTTATTACGTCACTGTTTTCTTTTACTTATGCTAATGGCATCTTGTATGCTTTTAGGATGTGGGGGCTGTGCTTCGCACGAAAAAGTAGCTGAAAAAAAAACTCTTAACCTACAAGAGGTTAAGAAAGACACCAAGTGGAAGCTTAATGCCAATGCTACAGCAACCTATATGTATCTATTATATGACCAAGCTTTACGCCAAAACGATACAGAGGTCTTAATATACTCTTTAAGCGAGCTTTCTAAATATGACCCACCGGTCTGGGTTTATATTGATGCTGGTATATTCTATATGGATTTAGACCCAACACCAATTATACCTCTTATCCAAAAGGGATTACAGAGCTTTCCTGATAATGTTTCCCTAAATTTACTCAATGCAGAATTATTGCAAAAAGCTGGCAAAAATAATGAAGCCATTGCCCGTATTCGAGAGTTTGGTAATCGCCACCCCCAAAATACCGATGCCAAGCTTGAATTAGCCCTACTGCTGGTGAACTCTGGTCAACATCAAGAAGCAGAAAATTTGCTCAACAATATTACTGGTGCTGAACGCACAGCCCTTGTAGAGTACTATCATGCCAAGGCTTTAATTGGCATGAAGCGAGCAAAGGAAGCCTTACCTCATTTAGAAAAAGCTCTTTTAGAGTTGCCAGACTTTACTGAAGCTCTTATAGACTTGGCCTTTATTTATGAGCAAGAAAATAACTTTGCAAAAGCACGTGACATATATGAAAATATACTAGAACAACAAGGACAAAACCAAGAGATACTTTCGCGCCTTATCTATTATTCTTTACGCCTTAAAGAACCACAAAAAGCCCTTGAATATTATCAAGAAGGCCCTATGACCATAGATTTAGGTGCAACTATTAGTAGTATGCTGGTGGAAGAAAAATACTATGACCTAGCAGAGCCTATTTTACTTAAGCTCATTGAAATACCGAATATAGCACAAGAGTTATATTTTTATTTAGCTGCCATATCTTATGAAAGAGATAAGGATGCACAAAAAACCTATGACTGGTTAAGTCACATCAAAGATGATCATGCTGACTATATTCGCGCACTATTACTACGTTTGCAACTGCTACTTGATTTGGAAAAATATGAAGACGCTTTGGATCTTGTGCAAAATGCCAAAGAAAAAAACCAAGATAACAAAGCATTATTTGTAGCAGAGGTACGCATTCTTGCCACCTTAGGTGATGTAGAAAAGGCCTTAGAATTATCACAAAAAAATATGACCAAATGGTCTAATGACTCAGAAATTGCCTTCTTGCATGCTTCTCTATTGGACCAAGAAGGTGATAAAAAAGCCGCTCTTGCTGTGATGGAAGATATTATAAAAAAACACCCCAATCACTATCAAGCCCTTAACTATATTGGCTATACCCTTGCAGAGGAAAATCGCGATCTCAAACGCGCCCTTGAAATGCTACGTAAAGCTGTGGCCCTCTCGCCTCAAAGTGACTACATTCTAGACTCATTAGCTTGGGCACTTTATAAATCAAAGCAACTAGATGAAGCATGGACCATTATTAATCAAGTGATAGAAATACACACCACCAATGATCCAGTAGTTTGGGAACATTATGGTGATATTGCCAATGCCCTTGACAAAAAAGATGAAGCTCGTGCGGGCTATGAAAAAGCTTTAGAACTTTCACCAAGCAATGCTGATAGCATAAGAAAACGCCTAGCTGACCTATAAGAGAAATATATGAGATATTGCCTGTTAGTCTTATTAATCCTATGTCTTTGCGCCTGTGCCAAAAGTGTACCTGCACCCAGTATAAGTTTTGAAGATAGTGAAAAACATTGGCAACGCTATGTTGATAGTGGCGCTATAAATATAGGTCCATTTCGCACCCAAATGAGCCTGCGCTTTGGAGTCGAAGGCAATACCAGACGTGTCACAGCTATACTATGGGGAAATAACCATGAAGAACTGCGCCTTGATGTGAACGCTGGCATTGGGGTTAGCGTTGCTAAAATATATGAGAGTGAACAGGTTTTTTTAATATATGCTCCGCGAGAAGATGTAGCATATATACACCATGGCACACAAAAACCACTTTTCCAAGCTGGAGTGCCTATACCGTTTAATTTACACCAATTAACACAAATTATTGAGGGTAAGTACAGTGCCGTTTTCGGAACAAAACGCAATACTAACCCTAGCCAAGAAAATCAAATTAACTCCTTTACCTTAATTGATACTCCCTTTGCCGGAACTCTTACTTTAAACACTCAAGGTTTACCCGTATTCTGGCAAGAGCAAGACAAGCAAGGCTGGAGCTTAAGCTTAGGCTATAATGAGCATGAACTATTACCTTACAAAATGACCATGGAACACAAAAAAACAGGTAAGCGTGCAATTTTACTTATAAAGAATAGAGAACTATCCCTTGCCCCCTTTACGGCTGAGCAAATGCGACTTATACTACCAAGTAATATTTCCGTTTTACCACTAGAACAGGCCCAAGCATTGTATTAACCACGTTGGAGCATATATGACTAAAATCATACACATTGCTAGTGATCATGCCGGTTTTAAGCTTAAGGAAGCCATTAAAACTCATCTCAAGGGTCAAGGGCACAGCATAGAAGACTATGGCACTAACAGCACTGCCAGTTGTGATTACCCTGTGTTTGCAAAATCCCTGTGCACAAGCCTACTTAAGCAAGGTGGTATTGGCATTTTAATTTGTGGTACAGGTGTTGGCATGTCAATTATGGCTAACCGCATGAGTGGTATTAGGGCTGCCCTTTGTAGCAGTGAATTTCAAGCTAGGGCCACTCGTGCACATAACGATGCTAATGTGCTTTGCCTTGGTGAACGTGTTATTGGCGTGAGTATTGCTCTAGATATGGTTGATGTTTTTCTTAATACACCATTTGAAGGCGGACGACATCAAGGACGCATTGAACTATTTGACAAATAAATATTGGATATAATATGCAATTATACAATACACTTACTAGAAAAAAAGAAGAATTTATTCCTGTACACGAGGGTAAGGTATCTCTCTATGTTTGTGGTATCACAGCCTACGATTATTGCCATATTGGGCATGCACGTTCTGCTTTAGTTTTTGATGTTTTGGTGCGCTATTTTAGATATAAAGGCTTTGAGGTACGTTTTGTACGCAACTTTACCGATATTGACGACAAAATTATTAACCGTGCCAATGCCGAAGGACGCGACTGGCGCGAAGTTGCCACTACATATATGCAAGCATTCCATGAAGATATGGATGAATTGAATATATTACGGGCTACTCAAGAACCACGAGCTACCGACTATATTCCACAAATGATAGAACTATGCCAAAAGCTTATTGCCGATGGCAAGGCTTATGCCACACCATCAGGAGATGTATACTTCAAGGTACGCGCTTATGAGCCATATGGTAAGCTTTCTGGGCGAAGCCTTGATGACTTACAAGCTGGTGCACGCGTGGTTCCTGGTGAAGAAAAACTAGACCCGCTAGACTTTGCACTATGGAAAGCCGCAAAACTCAGTGAACCATATTGGGAAAGCCCATGGGGTAAAGGTCGTCCCGGCTGGCATATTGAATGCTCAGCTATGAGTGAAGAATACTTACCTTTAGACATTCATGGTGGTGGACAGGATTTAATATTCCCGCATCATGAAAATGAAATAGCCCAAACCGAAGCTTGCACCCATAAAGAGCTGGCTCGCTATTGGGTGCATAATGGTTTTGTACAAATAAATTCTGAAAAAATGTCAAAATCATTAAATAATTT
>CAYJDF010000026.1:0-24206 GCA_964368845.1 uncultured Desulfovibrionaceae bacterium | reverse complement strand
AAGACCTTGATGATGAGCACGCTTATTAATTAATATTAACATAGTTTATAAAAAATAAGCACTCACGATTTAACGTAAGTGCTTATTTGCCTTTTTACAGTAGTTTAACAAAAAAACCAGTTATACAAAGCATAACTGGTTTTTTCTTGGTGGGCCCACGAGGACTTGAACCTCGGACCGACCGGTTATGAGCCGGTGGCTCTACCAAGCTGAGCTATAGGCCCTCAATTTGGAAAGAAGTATCTACGGCAGAAATATTTTTTTGTCAAGCATTAACATTAAACTATTATTATAGCCGCTTAGCAATATTTTTATATTTCAAAATAGATTGTTGACAAGTGGCGTTAATGAACGTATAAACATTGGTCGTTGAGCGGGAATAACTCAGTGGTAGAGTGCAACCTTGCCAAGGTTGAAGTCGCGGGTTCAAATCCCGTTTCCCGCTCCAAATTTTATCCCTGCACAACTTGCATCAATAAACTTAGCACAGTTCTTAATGATAAGTTAAATTTTTATGCATATGCATAAAAATAGACTGACATATTAAGCTTTTTTCTTAATTTCTTTCATTATTTCTGTAAGATGTGGCAGCAAACTTGCGCATAATTTATGATCTTTATTGCGCAAAATAACCTCACCCATAAGCTTTAAACCAAGCCCAAAGGTTGCTACGTCCTTAGCTGGAACTTTCCCAGATTCTTGCAACTTATTTATAATATCAAAAATATTTTCATGTAAAGCCACATCAAAGACCAATGGTTCTACATTGGGTGCATTGCCATCAGCATCGCTTAAATAATCGCATGTAATTTTATACATATAATTTTTCATTTTTTATCCTCTGTGCCAAAACTAAGTGCGCCTTGATGATTATTTGTACTTGCGCAAGCTCTAACACAATCGCCACAATTAATACAAGCATCACGAGCTTGTTTATGCAATGCCCTAGGATTTAAACCTAATGAACATGAAGTAGCGCAAGGACTTTGCCCTTTGCAATGACAACATGCTGCCTGCCAATTTATATGAAGATTGGGAATGGAGCTCATATATCCAAATTTGGCAAAAAGCATAAGCAATAAGGCCTGTGGACAAACATAAGAACACCAAATACGTTTTTTGAATATAATTTCTAAACAAAGAACCAATATGACAGGACTTAGCATAAATGCCAACATTTTAAGCATACTTGGTATAGGTGACACTGCAGGTTCAATTGCTGGTGGCAATACTATAGCTCCAACAGCTCCACTATGTACCAAGCCTAAGCTTGGCAAGACCACACGCCAAAATTCTTGTGGTGCTAGAGAAATTAAACCCGGACTTGATAATTGATTAAGCAAGGGTATGCCCAACAAAAGACCTAGCACAAGTCCTACAAAAGTAATAATTAATCGCCACTTCCATGTAGAAATTTTAGACTTATATACAAATTTATTTGAGTTAAATTTACCCACTAATTCTGATAAAAATCCATAAGGACACAGCCAAGAGCAAAAAATTCGTCCACAAAAAAATGCAATCAAAAGACTTAATATTCCACCCAAAATCACTGTGGATAAAGGCCAAAAACCATTAGTTATACCTTGCAATAACCCTTGTACAGCATTAAGTGGATCAGCAAGTGGAATACCCAAAATATGCCAAGTATAAAAATTACCGCGTATATCTGTATAACCATAGAAATACAATACAGGCAATAAAAGCGTAATAATAAATACTAAAAACTGCACATATGGGCGAAAATGTAAGTATTTTACAGGAATTTTCATTATTTTTTACCCCCTTTTATGGGAGCTGGCAAAATTGGTAAAGCTCCCATTGGTGCTGGGGGTTGATTCTTGTTATCAACATGCTCATTGGTGGAGTAATGTGGATTGGGAACTGTTTTTACAGCCTTGACTGGACATACATATGTACAAACCCCACAACCTACGCAAGCATCGGTGGGGCGAGGAATAAAACCCATCTCAAGCACAATGGCATCTCCCCTTAAGGGACAACGATCATAGCAGGTGGAACACATAACCCCACCATTATAATTGTGGCAATCGTTTTTGATAATATAGGCTTGACCCATACTTGCCCTATGAGTTTCTGTACAGCTTGGATCAAGTGCACCTGTGGGGCAAACTGGAGGACATTTCATGCATAAATAGCATGGTACTGAACTTGGTTCTACCTTGGGAGTATGCCTGTCAATACCAAGGCCATTATGTAAACGCAATGATTGATACGGACAAACTGACATACATTGTCCACATTGAACACACAAAGCCAAGAATTCCTTTTCGCTCTTAGCCCCTGGGGGGCGCAGTAGGGCCTTGCGCAAAAACATTTTACACCTCAGGCTTTAACTTTGAAATATGCACAGGGCAAGGTATGCTACCCTCTCTTTCTATATCATCTTCATAATTAATATAAGCCACATCAACCGCAATAATACCTTCAATTTTCTGTATATTTTCAATTTCTTTTTGTAAACGATCCGCACTTACATCAAGCACTGCCACTATTTTATTAGGGTCATGGCTTGCTTCAACTTGCACTATACTTTCTTGATTATTCATGGCTTCGCTAATATTTACTTCGGCATTACTAGTTATGACAAGACCTGCTATGGCCATAGCAGCCCTCCTATGGTTAAGAAATTATTGAAATAGCACCAAGGTGTTATTATAAGATATGATATTTTAGCCAAGGCAGATGGAGATAAAACCCCACCTGCCTTAGTTTAGCAATTATGCTTTGCGTATTCTTGCAGAGCAGATTTTATATTCTGGTTCAAAGGAGGCCGGGTCTACTGCATCAGTTAAGAGTCTATTCACCAATTGTTTTGGATCAAAGAATGGTAATGCAATAAGCCCCTTACGGCAAACATCGCTAACACGTGCCGGGAAGGTCATGCTATCACGACGTGTTTCCACAACCACATTATCATTATGTTTAATACCTAGAGCCTTGGCATCTTCTGGATTAATTTCCACAAAGGCAATGGGGTTAGCTTTTTGCAGCTCTGGAACTTTCCCAGTCATGGTCACAGTATGCCAATGGTCAATAACGCGCATAGTAGTTAAGTAGAATGGATATTCTGCATCTGGCTCTTCAGCTGCACCCTTATGTGGACGCATCCAAATAACAGCCCTACCGTCTGGCTTACCATAGAAATGCATGCGCCTTGGATGATCCTTGGGTACAAATGGGTCATCACCACGCACATAACGCATATATGTGCCTGGGTGCTTTTCATCCGGACAAGGCCAAATGATACCAGATTCTTTGCGCAGGCGATCACGAGTCATACCATTAAAGTTATAGGTAGTACCCTTGGCAACTCCACGCCATTCATTCCAAACATCTTCGGCATTATTAAACTGCAATAGTTTTGGGTCTACGCCAGCTCGCTTACCAAATTCAACCAAGGTTTCCACAGTTGGACGACAACCCTCTGGCGGTTCAACGGCCTTTTCAATAAGTGAATAACGACGCTCAGCACAACCATAAACCCCATCACGCTCACACCAAAATGCTGGAGCTAACACAAGGTCAACATATTCTAATGTAATGGCGTCGGGGAAGGCCTCAATACATACAATAAAGCTGTCTGGATTAGACATGGCCTTATGCATTTTATTTAAGTTTGGCAGGGTATGAGCCGGATTAGTTTCACAAATAAGTAAACACTTTACATCACCGCGCCCAAGGGCCTCAAACAAAGCTACAGTGTGATAACCAACCTTGGGACTAATGGTACCTGGTTCAAGACCCCAGAGTTGTTCCATTTCTTCACGATGTTTTGGATTAGCCACCGCACGTCCGGCAGGTAGAAGATGAGCTAATGCTCCACCATCACGCACTCCACCACAGGCATTGGGCTGACCAGTTAAGGAGAAAGATGTTGCACCACGTCTGCCCATATGACCAGTTAGTAAGTGCAAGTTATGAATACAATTATTAGCAAACACACCCTGCACGCGTTGGTTAATACCCATGCACCACATGGACATACTGGCCGATGATTCAGCAAATAAACGTCCAGCTTTATAAATATCTTCCACAGGTACATCACAAATAACCGCTGCTTTTTCTGGGGTATAGTTTTCCTCTAAGAAAAGCTTATAACCTTCAAAGTCAGAAGGTTTACCATCTGGGCCCATGAAGTTAACATAACGCTCCATGAAACGAGGGTCATCAAGTTCCTCATGAATAATCACCCAAGCCATAGCATGCATAAGAGCTATATCTGTGCCAGGCTTAAAAGCTATATGCAAGTCTGCTATACGTGAGGTATTGGTACGACGTGGGTCAGCCACAATAACTTTAACATTAGGCTCGTTTTGTTTACGTCTTGCAATACGGCGGAAAAGCACAGGATGAGCTTCTGAGGTGTTAGAACCTATAATAAAGAAACATGTGGCATAATCTATATCTTGATATGTGCCCATGGGTTCATCCTTACCAAATGTGGAAACATAACCACCCACAGCAGAAGCCATGCATAAACGCGGATTACCATCCACATTATTAGTACCAAAACCTGCTTTGAATATTTTATTGGCTACATAGGTTTCTTCGGTCAAGCATTGACCAGAACCATACCACGCAACCGAGTTTGGACCATGTGTATCAATGGAATTGCGAAACTTCTTAGCCATAAGGTCAAGAGCTTCATCCCAAGAAATTGGGGTTAAAGGTCCGCCCTTTTCTTTGCGCACCATGGGGCTTGTTACACGGTCTTTTGAATTAAGTACCGGAATTAACATAGCACCTTTCAAGCAGAGTAAGCCTTCATTATGGTTATTTGGGTCACCCTTAATACTTATGGCTTTACCATCCTTAACACCCACAAGTACACCACAACCAGTGCCACAATAACGGCATACACCCTTGACCCACTTATCAGGGGCTTTGGGGTCTTTAGCAGCCGCCATAGCTTTTGTGGCATTGCCAAGGCATGGTATGGTAGCCATGGCGGTAGAAAGAGCTAGACCGCGTAAAAAATTACGTCTTGATGATAAATTGCTCATACTATTTCTCCTCATCCAATGTGGTCTTAGTGGTAGCTTGGCGGAATAAATAAGCCTTTCCGTGAATGGGGCTTTGATGCGAAAGGTGACAAGTAGCGCAATCATCGCGCTTACCAAACTTGGCTTCCATGCGCTCAATGGCAGGAGCGTGACAACTTTCACACACTTCTACTCCAGGTTTTTGAGCAAATGGTATAGAGCCCTTACCATCAGGCTGTCCATGACAAGTCTGACAACGAACAAGGGTTACGCCATGTTTACTTTCATACCACTCTTGAGCAACCTTAGGCGTGGATTTTACATGGCAACCATAACAGTCACCTACCATTCCTTCAGCTGGCTCTAGATGTTTTGCTGCTTCGCACTTAACCATAGGGAAAGCCCACGTAAGATAAGCAAAGTAGCCACCACCACATAACAATAAGACTAAAATGATAATAGTACATGGTCTACATAATTTTGACATCATTCTTGTGACTCCTTAAGCTTTGCATTTTCTTTGAGCTTGGCAAGAAATTCGGCATTTTTGGGTATGCGTTGATCAAATACAGGAAGGTGGGCCATATTCACATGACAACCAGCACAACCACTGCGCGATTGACCATTTTTACCCAAATAAGCATCGTGAGCTAGCTGACCTTCGACAGAAATAGGGCCGTCATTCTTTGCATTGCGCGCAAGATCTTCATGACAAGCGCGACAATTGCTATCGTCTGTAAAACGACGGGCTATGGGTTGCATATGAGCCCGATCAAGGTCATATGGTTCACCAGTGTAATGTGTCCAAACATCGCGCACTCCCAAATAACTCTTCACTGCGAGCATGCGCACGATATTGCCACCCGGAATATGACATTGCGCACAGCTTATGGGCTTGCCCTCGGCGTCCTTAGCATGAGGTGATGCCAATAGTTCTTCTTGATAAACTTTCATCTCATGACAGCTCATACAGAAGTCAGTTGTGGAAGTTTGCACAACCGCAACACTTGACACCAAAAGGACTACACCAAGCGCAATAGCACCAATCCAGATGCGTTTGCGTTTCAACGACATAGACTCTCCTTGGTTACAATGTATTTTAACTTTAAAACTAAAGTTATTTGAAAACTACATAAATGTTGAAAAAAGTATTTATAAAGACAAAACCCATTATAATTAATAACTTTATAGACAATAAATAAATATTCTTTTTTTTATGGCAAAAACTATTTTTCTTTTTTAACTCAAATCAAAATTTTAAAATTTGTAATTCGTAACAAATAAATTGTAATGGCGTGCTAATGTGAAACCTATGTTTTTATAAGAAATTTGTCAATAAATATTTTTTTCACATATATTTTTTTATAAATCGTCAGAAAAACATGACTATTTTTTTATACTATTAAATATTTTTTTCACAAACCTGTGCGGATTTTACTTGCTTTTTACTTAACCATAACTTAAAAAAGTTAAAACATATTAGTTACTATTACTAGTAAAATGGTAGCAATAAATGCTTTCCATAATTTTTCATTAAGAGGAGAGAAAAAATGAAAAAAGGTTTTATGTTGGCAGGAGGCCTATTAAGCTTGGTCTTTAGTACTCATGCTTTTGCTTCCGATGCGTCTATTTCTGATAGTGAAATAGCTAAGCGTTTTCAAAATGTTGGGGTTATAGTTAAGGAAAAATGTATGGCTTGCCATACAAAGGACTACGAACTGCCATTCTATGCTAAAATTCCAGGAATTAAAGACATTATAGAACGCGACTATCGCGATGGACTTCGCGCTATGGATTTACGCGCTGAGCTTACAGATCTTAAACAAGATAAACCTGTTGGCGAGAGCACTATTGCTAAAATGGAATGGGTTGTGAAAAATAACACAATGCCACCAGCTAAATTTACAGCTGTGCACTGGGGTACGACCTTAAGTGATGAAGACAAAAAAAATATTTTAGATTGGGTAAAAACCACCCGTGAGAAATATTACGCATCCAAGGGCATGGCTGCAAAACATGCCAATGAGCCAATTCAAATAATAACACCCATTGAATACGATGCCACAAAAGCTGATATTGGTAAAAAACTATTTAATGATAAACGCCTCTCTACCGATGATACTGTTTCTTGTGCTACTTGCCATGATTTTGCCAAAGCTGGAACAGATAATTTACGTTTCTCCGAAGGTGTGCGTAAGCAAGTTGGTGATATTAACGCTCCCACAGTATTTAATGCTGTATATAATATGGCTCAATTCTGGAATGGTCGCGCCAAAGACTTACAAGAACAGGCCGGTGGCCCACCACTAAACCCCATTGAAATGGCCAGCAAAGATTGGAATGAGATTATTACAAAACTAGCCAAGGACGAAGCCCTCACTGCTGAATTCAAGGCTATATATCCTTCTGGCTGGACAGGAGAAAATATTACCCACGCCATTGCAGAATATGAAAAAACCTTAATTACACCTAACAGTGCTTTTGATAAATGGCTTGCTGGGGATGATAATGCCATTAGTGCCGAAGCTAAGGAAGGCTATGAACGCTTTAAGGCCTATCGTTGCTCTAGCTGCCACGTTGGAAAGTCTTTAGGTGGTCAATCTTTTGAATTTATGGACCTTAAAAAGGATTACTTCAAAGACCGTGGTAATCCATTAGGGTCTGATACTGGTCTTCAAGGCTTTACAAAGAAAGACGAAGATTTACACAAATTCAAAACTCCAAATCTTCGCAATATTGAACTAACTGCACCCTATATGCATGACGGCACCATAGAAAGTCTCGATGAGGCTGTTCGCATCATGGGCATCTATCTATCTGGCTTGGAAGTATCTCCAGCCGATAGAACAAAAATTGTTGCCTTCTTACGCACCCTAACTGGTGAATTTGAAGGTAAGCCTCTTACTGGTACTGTTGTAGCTAAATAAGTTTAGCAGACAGTATAAATAGTGGACACACAAAACGTGTTGTTCAGCACTGACTAAATAATAAAGCCTTTAATCTTAATGCTATTATGGTAAGATTAAAGGCTTTTTAATATTTTAACAAGTCAACCAAATAAGCAAAAGCTAATATTGACTGGTTAACTATATAAGCTAACTATATTTAGCTAACATTTCTTGTACTAAAACGTCCTCATTAGGAAAATCACCACTGGCATGCTTTGAAAAGGCTAAATCATCATTAACCTTTACATCAAAAACTCCACCACTGCCAGTTACAAGTTTTACATCATGTCCAAGAGCCGCTTTAATTTTTGCAGCCAGACTGGCTGCCCTTGGCTCATAATTTCACATGCCACAATAAGTAATGCTAATTTCCATAAAATATCTCCTTATTTTAGACCAATACATCATGCAGTAGTCTATTTTATTACTATTTTTTTAACAATCCATCTAAAGTCTTAAACATCACATTGCTGGTAAACTGCTCAATAAAATCATGGCTAATATGGTGTTTTGACATATTTTTTAATATATCCTTATATGCCTTGTTATAATATTTTTCTTCTTTAATATGTAGCTGATTAGGTTCAGTTACAAAATTACGCAAATTTTTATCTAAAAAACTATCCAAAAAAATTTGAGCCTCCTCAGACTGTGTCGGAAGATTAAAAAATGCGCCCATCTTTTCCAAATAAACTGCACAATCACTCAAAAAAATATCATAATCAATGAAAAGAACTTTTTTGTTCTCAAGAGCCTTGAAAGCATAAGCATTATAACTATACCACAGCAAAAGCCCTTGCTCTATAGGAATGTTTCTACGTTCATGTAGGGATTTGGCAACACTTAATGGTCTGCGCACTGCAAACACATAGTGCACTTGCAAGGGTATATTAGCAAAAACTCTTAACCAAAAAAGTAATAACTTCGTTATCCTAGGTTCCTTTAAAGCAAAAATTGGCATTGTGGCTAAGCGTAGTTGCAGTAAATTAACAGCCTTTTCCATATAGCCATGCTTGCAAAGTAAATCTACATCTTGGTAGGTAATTGGCAAGGCTAAGTCCCACCCCTTGCCCAAAACATTTAACATTTCATCGTTTAAAAGGAAAAAGTCTTTATCTTCCCAATGCCCTTTGACGTTACCAAAGGTAGATGATAGTAAATTCTCACCATGCATAGCCCCAAAAACTTTTAGTGAACGCGAAATAAGACTTGTACCACTACGATGCATGCCAAGCACGAGAATGAGCTTTTTTGTGGAATGTGTTTCTTTTGACATAATAGCCTGTTGAAAGTTTTACATTTAAAAAATTATCAAAGCCAAGTTCACTATGCGAAATGGTTTTTTTTATGTCAAGCAAGGAGTTATAAAATGATTTTAATTATGGGTGGAGCAGGATACATTGGCTCGCATACCACAAAACATCTAATACAGAATGGATATGCCTGCGTAGTTGCAGATAATTTAATTTATGGGCACAAACAAGCTGTGCATCAAGAAGCTATTTTTGTAAATGCTGATTTAATGGATAAAGCCTCACTGAAAAGCATTTTTACCAAGCATAAAATAGATGCCGTTATCCATTTCGCTGCCTTTGCCTATGTGGGTGAAAGTGTAGAACAACCTCAAAAATATTACCAAAATAATGTTGTTGGTACTATTAACCTTTTAGATGTCATGCTAGAGTTTGGAGTAAAAAAAATAGTATTTTCAAGTACTTGTGCCACATATGGCAACCCAACATATCTGCCTTTGGACGAAGAACACCCACAAATGCCCATTAACCCCTATGGCAAAACCAAGCTCATGATTGAGCAGGTTTTTGCCGACTATCATGAAGCTTATGGATTAAAATACATTGCGCTGCGTTATTTTAATGCCGCAGGATGTAGTCATGACGGTAGTATTGGCGAAAGCCATACGCCAGAAACACATTTAATCCCTCTGGTGCTTAAAGCCATTAAAGGTGAACGTGAAAATATCCACATTTTTGGCACTGACTATGACACCAAGGATGGTACATGCATAAGAGACTATATCCACGTGGAGGATTTAGCCCATGCCCATCACCTTGCCCTTGAAAAATTAGATGAATATAGCGGCTATTTAAACCTAGGTACAGGGCTTGGCATTAGCGTTAAAGAAATTATTGCTGCCGCAGAAAAAGTTACTCAAAAACCATGTCCCGTAGTGCTTGCCCAAAGACGCGCCGGAGACCCTGCAAAACTTTATGCCGATAATAAAAAAGCCACTCAAATATTAGGATGGCAACCTAAATATATTGATATTGAAGACATACTTCAAACTGCATGGCAATGGGAACTTAATAAAAATTATTAAAATTTATCTACTAATCAACAAAAAACCCAGAGCATACATAAAATATGTTCTGGTTTTTTTGTTTATAAATATTTTCTTAAAATTATTCTTCCATCAAAATAACTTATAGGATTTATCATATTTTATATTAAAAAAATTCATCTAATTTTATAGAAAATTATTGCATACATTTCAACAAAATTTATGTCTTTATGCGTCAAAGTTCATAAAATACATTCATTATATAATAAAATAGTGTTATTGACTCAATACATTAAGCACTATATATAATTAAATTTGCAGTTAAATTTAATTATATATTATATTATTAATATATATCATACTGCACAAAATTATTATAATAATCATTTTATAATGAAAGGAAGTAATGATGAGCAGTTTGTTTGATCCTAATCGCAATCAAGAAGCATCAGGCATGGGTTTAATAGCCAATATTGATGGAAGTCCATCTCGGCGCATTATAACTCAAAGTATTGCAGCTCTCGGACGCATTACGCATGTGGCAGGACAAATGCCCAATCATACTACAAGTGATGGCTGTGGCTTACTGATATCTATGCCGCAAGACTTTTTTTTCAAACAATGGCCATTGCTTTTACATGGACCCAAAAAATCATGGGCAGTTGGGCAGTTATTTTTACCACGCAACGCAAACTTACGTTCTCAAATTTTAAACATCATACGCCAAAACCTTGATTTATGTGACTTACATTTCTTAGATGGTCGCGAAGTCCCCATATCTCCACATATTTTACATAAATCTGCACGTGCAGCTCTACCCTTTATTGCACAAATCCTAGTTTGCCCAAAACACAATAATGCCTTGCCCCTTAGTGGTGAAGTCTTTGAGCGACGTCTTTTTTTGGCAAGGCGCATCATTGAGCACAACGTAAATGCTTTTTTACACACCCATGGGCATGATACACGGCAATTTCATGTGGTTAGTTTTTCTGCTAACAGTATTGTATATAAAGCACTTGTTCAGGGGAGTAAACTATTAGAGTTTTACAATGATTTACAACATGATGCTTTTTTAGCTTCATATACTATTTTTCATAAGCGTTTTAGTAATAATCGCGTATCTTCGTGGCGTTGTGCACAGCCCATGCGAATGCTGGCACATAGCGGAGAAATTCACTCACTTAATGGATTACTTAACTATCTACATATGTGTACACCCATTCTACAATCATCTCACTTTGGGGCTGACTTAAAAAAAATTTTACCTATCATGAATAGTACATATTCACCGGCTGCCACCTTAGATAATATATGTGAATTCTTATATAAATGTGGGCGCACTCTACCTCAAA
Organism: uncultured Desulfovibrionaceae bacterium; assembly: GCA_964368845.1. Lineage (GTDB taxonomy): Bacteria > Desulfobacterota > Desulfovibrionia > Desulfovibrionales > Desulfovibrionaceae > CAYJAD01. The sequence continues at coordinate 12,601 of CAYJDF010000026.1, read as the reverse complement.
TTTTAATGATGTTATTTCCTGAGCATATGTCAAAAGATAGTTTACTTTCAACCGAGCAACAAGCATTTTATAAATTTAGTGCTGCATTACTTCCACCTTTAAGTGGTTCATCTTGCGTAATATTTACTGATGGAGCGCGCTTTGTGGGGGCTATGCAAGATGCTAAAAGTAAGCAAGCGTGCAGATATAGCCTAAGCAATGACGGTCTTTTCATACTGGGTACAGAACATGGCGCTTTGGATATTCCCACAAAAAACATTATGCATAAGAGTAGACTACGCCCAGGAGAACTTATAGCATTAGATCTTTTAACGCATCGCATATGTTATAATAATGAAATTAAAGGTAATATTATACATGAGCAGCATTACAAGCATTTGGTGTCTAGTTATTTAACCCCCATTGGCAGTATGGATATGGGGCATATGGATGGAGTACAAGCAAGTTCTGAAGCTCTTAAAAATCATCAGGAATTATTTACAACAAAAGAAAATATATCTCCAACAATATCACCATTACCCATATTTAACGAAGGCACATTTTTTGATTATTTTAACCTTATTACTACACCATTGATGCCAAGTAATGCACAAGTTCAACTAGAAAGCTTTGTGGGCCGTGCACAAAATTTCCTTGAACCACATGCAAAATTTTGTAAAACACTATGTTTAGATATTCCTTTTATGCATCCCAAACAGCTAGAGGCTTTACTAAAAAGTAAGCAAGCCCACATCTGTATACATACCCTTGATGCAAGTTTTAACAATTTAGATCTTGCTACTGCGTTGGAAAGTATTAATTATCAAGCAGAACTAGCTCTACAAAAAGGAGCAACTATTTTACTTTTAAGCTCAAAAAGCATGCAGGATTCTAATAGAGCAACTGCCTCCACATTGCATAGGCCTATACCGTCACTTTTAGCAGTGGCATCACTACACAAGCATTTATTAACAAAACACTTACGTCACCTTTGTGGTATTATAATTGATAGCCACGATGCATATAAAGCCTTACATATGACCATGCTAATAAATGCAGGGGCTGACGCCATAACAATTAATTTAAGCCATTCATCAAATGATGATAAAAATTATATCAATTATATACAACACATACAACATGAATTTAAAAAAATTCTTAAACTGCTTGGCCTTAATTCGCTACTATCTTTAAAAGATGGGCAGTATTTTGAAGCCGTAGGGCTAAGTTCAAAAATAGTTAATAAATATTTCAATGCAGTACTATCACGTATAGGTGGACTTGACTTAGAGCAAATTGCCAAAGAGGTTCAAAATACGTCTTTAAAAACCCAAAACACGACAAATGAACCGCATGATGATTATAACAATGAATTAAAAAACTTGCTACAATTAGCCCTTACAAGAAATAGCATACGTATTTTCCGCTCCTATCTTAAGCATTGCCACCATAAAGAAAATCCCCATTCTTTACGGTGCTTGCTAAAGTTAAAAGAATATAGTCACACCCCTAGTACAAATGAACCTATTGAGCCAAGCAGTGATATTGTTAAACGCTTTGCCATAACATCCATGCCCAATTTGTCACGCAAAGCTTGGCAGTGCCTTACGCAAGCCTATCATGATGTTGGATGTTCCTCCCCCAAAAGTTACAATCAAAAATATTTTTCACCTAGTTATGAATTACATTTAAAAAACCTAAATTTGAGTCAAATTACCAATTGTGAAGAAATACAAATATCCTTGGGTAATTATATCACAACCAGCCATAATTTTTTTACTTTACATCATCATGACCTGACGTCATTAAATGATATTGAACAGCTAGTTTATGATTTACGCAAAGCCCATCCCCATGCACGCATTACTATAAAAGTTCCGTCCCATAGCGGTATTGGTAACCTTGGGATAGGCATGGTTAAGGCTGGAGTACATTGCATACTTGTATATGGATGTGCTGATATTCCCATATCTTCACCATTATTCCCCATGTCTTATGAGGCTCTACCTTGGGAAATGGGGCTAGCTGAATTACAACATGCCCTAACAGCCAATAATTTACGTCGCCAAGTGCGCTTGCGCGTGCTTGGGCAATTTTTTACCGGCCAAGACATTATCAAAGCAGCCTTACTTGGTGCAGAAGAATTTGTTTTTCCAACTCCTTTGATGCTTAGCTTGGGCTGCAATTTATGTAAACAATGCCAAAGTTCGCCTTGTCCTATGGGCTTATATCATAAAGAAAACTCCGAATTAAGCTTTAAGCAACCTCAAGTTAAATTTGAGGGAGATGTCAAACACATTGTACGGTTTTTATATTTCTTGGCCGATGATGTGCGCCGCGAGTTAGCCCAACTAGGCTTTGCTTATGTGGATCAATTGGTGGGGCGAGCTAATATATTGGAGTTGGACCATACCCATAAGCAGCATAAAAGCATGAGCTTAAATTTAAATCCTTTAATGCAGAGTTCTTCTGGTACATTAGGGCAACGCAATGGAACACCAAGCTATGCCCCCCTACCCTGCACCGCACTTGAAAAAGCCATGCTTGAAAAATTATTTAATCAAAAACATAAAAAAAATATTACTTACAGTTATTGCGGCACTATTAATATATCTGATCGTTCCGTAGGCACATATCTTTCTGGTGAAATTATGCGTCACAATGACAAGCTAAATTTACACAAAGATAGTAATAATACATTTAATATTAAACTATGGGGTTCTGCAGGCCAAAGTTTGGGAGCTTTCCTAAATAAAGATATGACACTTTGGGTTTTTGGCGATGCCAATGATCATGTGGGAAAGGGCCTAAGCGGCGGGACTATTGCTATAAGTCATGCCCCTGACTCCCCCCTCAGTCAAGGGCAGCATACCATTATTGGCAATGTGGCTCTTTATGGAGCTTCTAGCGGAGAAGTGTATATTGGAGGTATGGCCGGAGAGTATTTTGCGGTATGTAACAATGGTGCTTGTGCCGTGGTAGAAGGTGTTGGTAATTACGCCTGCCAGCATATGTTGGATGGTACTGTTATCGTGCTTGGACCTTGTGGTGAAAACTTTGCCCAAGATATGTTTGGTGGTAAGGCCTATGTCTTTGCACCATCAGAGCATTTTGCAAAGGAGCAACAAACAAAAACTAAACCACTTGATGACGACGACATTAGAACCCTACGTTATTTATTACAACAACATATATACTTTACAAAAAGTGTTTTAGCAAAAAATCTGTTAAACGACTGGGATAATTCACTTGAACAATTCATTATGATTAAGGCATGAAGCTGATAATATAAAACTTCATAATCCCCATTTAGAAATTATTGCTTGCTAGATTAACACTAGCTTCAAACACCCCTTTATGGACTAGGCAGTAAAGCCCTTGCAGAAATTATGCACAAGGTTTAAGAAGGAGTCATGCTATACAAAATAAAATCGCTAAAACGTCAAAAAATTATTGAAGCTTTTTGGGCTTGGGTTGGTTCTTCCACCGCCATGGCCTGTATGGCTTTGCTAGACCACAATTTTTTTAATATATATGACACACACTTACTTATGGCTTCCTTTGGTGCTTCAGCAGTATTGGTCTTTGGTGTACCACTAAGCCCTCTGGCCCAGCCTCGCAACGTCATGGGTGGGCATTTTGTTTCTGCTCTTGCAGGAGTAAGCTGTCAAATTATTTTTGTATCTTCACCCATTGCAGCTGCCTGCACTGCTGTTTCTTTAGCCATATTCCTTATGACCCTAACCAAAACCCTACATCCACCCGGAGGCGCGTCAGCCTTACTCGCAGTAGTTGGTGATGAAGCCATACACAATTTAGGCTATCTATATGCTGTAACCCCATGCCTGCTTGGTGCCACAATAATAGTTGGGGTTGGTGTCACATTTAGCTATTTAACCGGACAAAAACATTATCCTCAAAAATGGTGGTAAAATGCCCAATTTAACTCCTGCCATTATGATACAAGGTACTTGTTCCAATGCCGGAAAAAGTCTACTTGTGGCCGCGCTTTGTCGTATCTTTGCGCAAGATGGCTATAATCCTGCACCATTTAAAGCCCAAAACATGGCTCTCAACTCCTTTGTCACGGCTGAAAATTGCGAAATTGGACGTGCACAAGCTTTACAAGCTGTAGCTTGCCACCGTGCACCACATGTGCTTATGAACCCTGTGCTCTTAAAGCCTCACTCTGACATAGGTTCACAAGTCATCATCATGGGTAAACCCATAAAGCACATGCCCGTAAAAGAATATATAGCTTATAAACCAAAAGCTTGGCAAAGTGTAACCAAGGCTTATGATACCCTTAGTCAGGATGCAGATATCATGGTAATTGAGGGGGCAGGATCACCCGCTGAAATAAACCTAAAATCCCATGATATTGTAAACATGACTATGGCTCAATATGCAAAATCTAAAGTTTTATTATGCACAGATATAGATCGTGGAGGGGCCTTTGCTGCCTTGGTGGGAACTATGGCCTTGCTTGATAAGGACGAACAAGCAAGCGTTGCGGGTTTTATCTTAAATAAGTTTCGTGGGGATGCAAGCCTCTTAAGTCCTGCTTTAGAAGATATAAGCAAGCGCACTCAAAAGCCTTTTGTGGGCATAGTGCCTTGGATTAAGGACCTCAATCTGCCCGAAGAAGACTCGGTTAGCTTTCGTCTTTATACTCAAGACCACACGCCCAAGCAAAGCTCTACCACTGCAAAATGCCTTGATGTGGCCTTAATAGACCTACCTCACATTAGTAATATTACTGATATAGACGCCTTACGCGTTGAACCAGATGTAAATTTACGTATTGTACGCAATGCTAAGGAGCTGGGTCAGCCAGATATGCTAATCATACCAGGCACAAAAAATACTCCAGCTGACTTACAATATCTCTATCAAAGTGGTATTGCAGAAAAAATCATGGCTCAAGCCAAAGAAATTTCTTGTATATTAGGAATTTGTGGAGGATTACAAATACTTGGACAAAGTATAGCTGATCCTGATAATATTGAAAGTACTAATTATCAAAAGCATATTGGCTTAGGACTTTTGCCACTACATACAGAATTAAAACCCAAAAAAACCTTACGCCAATGCAAAGCGCGGTATAAAAATCAATTACCAATTGAAGGGTATGAAATTCATCATGGTTATACCTTTTTAGATGACTCAAACCAAAACTCAAAAAATAACACAACGTTACATCCTGTTATTTTAGATGAAACAAACCCTAATCTAGTCCTAGGTTGGGAATTAAACAATAATACAAACCGCATATTGGGAACATATATTCATGGTGTCTTAGATAGTGATGAATTTAGACGAAATATTTTAGATGATATTTATGTACAAAAAAACATGCCACCACGCGGCAAAACCACTAGCTATGCCCTTGGTCCAAGCCTTGATGCGTTAGCAAATACTGTACGTAATCACATTGATTTAGATTTTATTTATCGCTTGCTTGAGCTTAAAAAATAAAACTAAGAAAATCTGTGTGTGACTCATAGAAAGGAGTGGCTTTGCCACAACCAAACTGAGTTTGACTAACAGTCAAAAGCAGCAAAGCCCCTCATTACAATTTGTTCTACATGCCAGCTAGGCTTTCAAGTTCTGTTTCGGTTAAGAGTTTATCAAGATCAAGCAAGATAAGCAGCCTATCCTCAAGTTTGCCAACGCCACGCATATATTCAGAACCAATACCTGCAACAACAGCTGGTGGTGGTTCCACAGTTGATTCAGTAATACGTAGCACTTCACAAACAGCATCCACCACAAAACCCACAATTTGTCCCGATAAGTCCATCACTTTAATCCTAGTTTGACTATCGTGAATGGCAGCTTTCATACCAAAACGCTTACGCATATCAATAACGGGAATAACCTTACCACGCAAATTGATAACTCCTTCCACAAAGGATGGAGCGTTAGGTACTTTTGTAATAGGCATCATACGGATAATTTCCTGAACCTTCAAAATATCCACGCCAAATTCTTCTTCAGCAATTTTAAAGGTAACCAACTGAATTAGACTACTGTCATCCGAGCCATGATATGTACTCATAGTTTTTCCTTCTCTATAGTGGTCAATTTGTGTTTTCTGGTGACTATATCGGCATTTTTTTATAATACTATATAGCCCGCGCTAAAAAACTAGTAAAACTATCACAATAGTAACTATCATAAAGCTAAAACAAGCTCTTTAGCAAAAACTATACACGCACACAATATTGTGTCCTTATACAGATGTAACCTAAAATAAAATTTTAGGATTTGCAAATCTACATTGAGTATTTTAAAAATTTTTGCTAAAGTGTATGTATAAAGTGTAGCTAAAGCAAGACTTAACTGTACCCGAAGTGTCTTAAAATACGCAAACCCCCTACAATCAAAGTATATAATTATGATTAAAAATCGCACATTTACTATCGTAACACCTGCAATTTTGATTATTCTTATTGCTATACTGTTACTAAGCTATGCCATCTTTCAAAAAGTAGAAAACTCCCTTACCGACATAGCTACTCATAAAATTGCTACTCTGCTTGATGAATCTGCCCATGATATTGGGAATATTTTCCAAAATATGGAAGAATTACAACAATCCATTATAACAGATAGTAACGTAAAAAAATTATTACATAACCCTGCAGACTCCAATCAAAAAACGCAAGTAACTTCATTTATTACACAATTACTAAAAAACTCCTCTCATACAAGCATGCACCTGCAAGGCCTTGCTCTTTTTTCTAGCAACAATAAATCTTTAATCCAGCTAGACTCACAAGGCACGGTTATTACTAATAATCAAGCTCCGGTGCATGATTATATTAATAAAGACAATACCCAAACTCCACCTCAATTATCTATACATTTAAGTGATGATAGCAAAACCGTTTACCTAAGTTCACCTATTTATCAAAATAGGATATATATTGGTAATTTGGAAATGTATGTAAAAGTTGAAAGTATCTCAACTATATTAGATAAATTTGCAAAAACCATCTCACCAAATGCCATACTTATAATGGCCAATAGTAAGGGTACAGTATTTAGTATTTCAAATTATAACCATGACACATCATCCATTGTTACAAACCTTGGAACATTTGAAAAACTCTTGCGCGCTAACTTCCCCAATCAAGAAAAAATTATCACATCAGCCTACTTGCATAGTTTAGGTATTTATGTGGGCTTATACCAGAGCGTTGACTTGTTAGACGAGTTAAACACACATATCCGAAATGAAGTCGTGGCTCTTATTGGCGTAGCCATTATTTTAAGCTGTCTTGCTGCTTATATTTTTCTAAAACTCACCCTAAGTAGACAATCCGATGAAGGTAAACGCCTAAACCAAGCCGTTGATCTTATGCAAATGCCCATGTGGGAGTACATAACCCCAGGCATCTTACATTTAAATGAGTATGCCCTTAAAACGCTAGGAAAAAAAATCAACTCCCTAGGCATAGATATAGAAGGTTTACGTAAACTTATTCATCCAGATGATATAAAAGATGGTTTATTTAATTTACCAAAGTCTGATGATACCACAGCTCAAATATCCTATGACAAAACTGTACGTTTCATGCATGAGGATGGTCATTGGCATTGGCTACAACTCAAAGGCCATGTAACCCAAAATAGTGACGGGTCTGTGTTAAAGGCCACAGGTGTGTTTATTGACGTTCATGAATGGCGTTTGAAAATGGAGCAAGATAAAATTTATCAGCGCAGCCTTGAAAAGGTTGTCCAAGAACAATACAATAGAGTACAAAAGCAAGACAATCAAATTGTATACGAAAAATCACTACTCTATAATGTGATTAATTGCATCCCTGACTATATATATTTCAAAGATGTGGAAGGGCGTTGGCTTGGCGGTAATCAAGCTTTTCTTGACCTCATTAAAGAAGACATTGCAGATATTCGTGGAAAAAAAGCCTCCACAATCCCACTGCCCTTTACCCTTAATGAAGAAGATAGTAAATTTCTTTCTGACGATGAACCCGTTATTAATTCAGACACTATCTTACGTAGCAAAATAACTCTTTATTTTGATGACGGACAAACAACTCCACTGGAAGTATTCAAAGTCTCATACAAAGATCACCTTGGTAATGCCATTGGTGTTGTGTGTATTGCCCGCGATATTTCAGAACATATTGCCATAGAAGACGCTCTTCGCCACGCTAAAGAAGCAGCCACTGCCGCCAATACTGCCAAAAGTGATTTCCTTGCCAATATGAGTCATGAAATACGCACCCCACTAAATGGTATTATTGGTCTAAATCATTTAGCCCTTCAAAATAATCCTTCACAAGAATTGCGCAGCTACCTTGAAAAGATTGATATTTCTTCCAAAACTTTATTAAAAATTGTAAATGATATTCTAGACTTTTCTAAAATTGAAGCTGGCCGCATAGAGCTTGAATATATACCATTTCGCATTGCTCGAAGTATTCAATTTGCCATTGATATGCTTCAAATCCAAGCCAATGAAAGAAATATATACTTAAAGCATATCACCCATGGTGAACTGCCAGAATATATATTTGGTGATCCACTACGCTTTAGACAGACCCTACTTAATTTGCTTAACAACGCTGTGAAATTTACATCTAAAGGCGGGGTAACCTTAACAATCACCGTAACTCAAGAAATTACCCAGCAAGCAGATATTAATATTAGTATTAACGACACCGGCATAGGTATGAATAAAAATCAAATTAATAAGATATTTCAACCCTTCATGCAAGCCGACTCCTCTACAACCCGCCGCTATGGAGGCACGGGACTTGGACTGCCAATCACCCGCTCACTCATTGAGGCCATGGGCTCAAAACTCATAGTTGAAAGTGAAGAAAATATTGGTTCAACCTTTAGTTTTACCCTGCATGCACAAATAGCAACCAATATTAATACTGATATAAGTCCCGAACAAGGTGAACAAGATAACCTTGAACACATCAAAGGTAAAAAAATCCTGCTGGTAGAAGATAATGAAATCAATCAATTAATTGCCACGGAAGTTTTAGAAAGTTTTGGGCTTGATATTTCAGTTGCTTGTGATGGACAGCAAGGGGTTGATATGGCCTTGCATGGTAACTTTGACCTTGTACTTATGGATATACAAATGCCTGTTATGGATGGCCTTACTGCTGCAAAAACTTTGCGCTATAATAAATATACTAAGCCCATCATAGCCATGACCGCCAACGCCCTGCCAGAAGACAAAGTCAAAGCAAGAGAGGCTGGTATGCAAGAACATATTGGTAAACCTTTTGATATAAATGTTTTGCAAAAATGTCTTGTGCAATGGCTTGATGACAACAATAAAATATAATATATAACAACAAAGGAGATTAATTATGAAATCATTGAAAGGTACACAAACTGAAAAAAACATCCTCACCGCTTTTGCTGGTGAGTCTCAGGCTAGAAATCGCTACGACTTTTTTGCAAGTAAAGCTAAAGGTGACGGATTTCGTCTAGTGCAAGAAGTTTTTGCCGAAACAGCAAGCCAAGAAAAAGAACATGCTAAACGCCTATTTAAATACCTTGAAGGTGGCGAAGTAGAAATTGTGGGCGGATTTCCTGCTGGTATCATTGGCTCAACTGAAACTAACCTAATAGCCTCTGCCGCTGGTGAAAATCATGAACACACAATTATGTATCCTGAATTTGCCGCCACTGCTGATAAAGAAGGCTTTGCAGAGATTGCCGTTGTTATGCGTAATATTGCCATAGCTGAAGCTTTCCACGAAAAACGCTTCCTTAGCCTTGCTAAACAAATTAAAGAAGCAAGCATGTTCAGTCAACCAAGCCCTGCAATGTGGCACTGTCTAAACTGTGGATGGCTACACCAAAGCCCCAATGCACCAGAACTTTGTGGTGCCTGTGCTCATCCAACAGCTCACTTTGAAGTGCTTTATCATACTTATGAAGGTTAATTTTTAGGATTTTAAGATTTTATATTTTGGGTGAATAGACCTTAACTCAAAAAACTTTAAATCCCGAATGTATCTGCCTAAGAGATGCATTCGGGATTTTTTATATTGTTAAACGTATTAAGTCCTGTGCAATTATTTTGGTTTAACCAAAAAAGATTTTCCCCGAAGGACCTACTTAGCAAAACCTACAGCACGACGTTCGCGTATTACAGTGACGCGAATTTGTCCTGGATAAGTCATGTTTTTTTCAATTTTATCTGCTATGTCCTTACAAAGTACATAAGTGGTATCGTCATCCACATTTTCAGAATTAACCATAACACGAATTTCTCTACCTGCTTGAATAGCATAGGCTTTGGCTACTCCATCAAATGAGGTAGCAATACCTTCAAGGTCTTCAAGGCGTTTAACATAGTTTTCAAGCAATTCTTTGCGCGCACCAGGTCTTGCACCAGAAAGTGAGTCTGCAGCTTGTACCAATACAGCAAGGGCAGTGGTTGGGCGTTGGTCTTCATGGTGAGCTGCTATGGCATGAATAATATCTTTATTCTCACTAAATTTTTTAGCAAGATCAGCCCCGATAAGGGCATGAGGCCCCTCCACTTCGTGATCCACTGCTTTACCAATATCATGTAGTAATCCAGCGCGTTTGGCTTTTTTAATATCCATACCAAGCTCGGCTGCCATCATGCCACAAAGAGCCGCTACTTCTAGAGAGTGTTGAAGTACATTTTGAGTAAATGATGTACGATAGCGAAGCTGGCCAAGCAGGCGGACAATTTCTGGATGAATACCATGAACCCCAGCATCAAAAGTAGCTTGCTCGCCAATTTCTCGCACTTGTACATCTAATTCTTGTTCACATTTTTGCACAATATCTTCAATACGTGCAGGGTGAATACGACCATCTTGAATGAGCCGCTCTAAGGCCATACGTGCAATTTGACGGCGTAAAGGGCTATATGCAGATAGAATGACAGTTTCTGGTGTATCATCAATAATCAAATCAACTCCGGTTGCTGCTTCAAGTGCTCGGATATTTCTCCCTTCACGTCCGATGATGCGGCCCTTCATATCTTCACTAGGCAGGGTCACAGCAGTGACAGTTTGTTCACCCACATAGTCACCAGAATAACGTTGAATGGCATTACAGATGATTTCTTTGGCTTTACGGTCGGCTGTTTCTTTAGCTTCAGTTTCAATAAGCCTAATCATGCGTGCAGCTTCGTGACGGGTGCGGGCCTCAACTTCTTCAAAAAGGCGGGTTTTGGCTTCATCAGCAGTAAGACCACAAACTTCTTGAAGGCGCACTTCTTGCTCATTAATGCGCAAATTAAGGTATTCTTCTGACTCAGTTAAGGCACGCTCTTTGCGGGCTAAATCTTTTTCAACGGAGAGTATTTCGCGTTCTCTGGTGGTAGCTTCTTCTAGTTTTTCTTCAAGACGTCCACCCATTTCAACAATCTTGCGTTCACGCTCTTTTATTTCCTGTTCACGCTCTTTAAATTCGCTTTCTAACTCACGTTTTTGATTAAAAAGATCATCTTGACCTTGGAGTAAAATTTCTTTTTTTTGAGCTTGGGCTTCTTTACGCGCTTCATCTACAATACGTTTGGCAAGCATATTGGCATCACCAAGTCTTTTAGAAATGAGCATGCGTTGCATAAACATGCCAACCACAAGACAAAGTAGCGCAACAACGCCAACAATGACCCATGTCATAGCTTCCATAAATCCTCCTATAAAAACGGGATGAAACCCGACAAACATCGGAAAACACACTAGTAGTATGCATATTTTCCGTAGCGTATGTAGCCAAAATATGGCTAGTTATAAAAAATACCAAAGCTAGTATTACAATAATACTTATATTAGAGGGGATTATAGGAATGAATATTGCGAAAATAAGGCTTAACGAGAGATATAAAATTCCCCAGAACGCCGTGTGTATGAACCAGTGCAGAACCTAGTTTCCTAGGGGGGTGCCTCGGCATTTACGTTAGGCTTCCTTAGCTTAAAAGGAATATCCTAATAAGTAGGCTTGCACACAGCAAACACGCTTAGCTCCCAATTTTTTACTTGTAAGGTTAGCACCGACTCGACAAGCACAAACCCTCCAGGGAGTTTTATTCATCGGTTACATCTTCTATTTTCTTAAGCAAAGCAGTAACACGCTCTTGCACATCGCTAGTTTGCTTATTTAATTGCAATAAATCATCCGCAAGCCCTAGGACTAAAAAAGTCAACAATAGTTCTTTACTACTGCGCTCCCCTCGAGCTTTTAGTTTTTCAAAACGTTCTTCCACAAGTTGTTTCGCATTTTGCACGCGTTCCGCCTCAACTTCAGCGCGGAAGGCAATATCAAGACCAAGAAGACTAAGGTTATACTCTTGCATACTATTTAAACCTTACATTTGTTCAAGGTCTTTAAGGCGTTCCAACAAAATATCAATACGCTTTAAAACATCATCCTTTATCTGCTGTTCTTGTATCAAAGCTTCCTTCAGAAGGCGATTTTCTTCTTTAACTGTATTCAAAGCTAACTCATGCGAAGCAGCATTTTGCAACAAGAGTTTATGCTCTTGCTTTAGATGCTCGGTTTCACTTATGAGGCGTAATACATGTTCTTCTAGCTGATTAAAGATTTCCATAACTCAAAAGTACCATTTCCTTAC
>CAYJDF010000025.1:12798-24226 GCA_964368845.1 uncultured Desulfovibrionaceae bacterium | reverse complement strand
TACGCTTCATGCGTTTTTTGCCTTCTTTTTGTTTTTCAAGCAATTTACGTTTACGAGTTATATCACCACCATAGCACTTAGCAGTTACATTTTTACGAAATGCTGATACTGTTTCTCTTGCAATAATTTTTTGTCCAATGGCTGCTTGAATAGCCACCTCAAAAAGTTGGCGTGGAATGGTACGTTTTAATTTTAAAGCCAAAGCTCGACCATAGTGATAGGCTTTGTCTTTGTGTACAATAACAGCAAGAGCGTCCACAGCCTCACCATTAAGCAAAATATCTAATCGCACCAAGTTAGATGCACGATAATCTGTAAACTCGTAATCCATGGACGCATAGCCCTTGGTTCCGGACTTTAGACGATCAAAGAAATCAAACACAATTTCAGCAAAAGGCAATTCGTAAGTAATGACCACACGATTGGTGGCTAAATAATGCAGGTTTTTTTGCAGGCCGCGTTTTTCTTCGCATAATTTAAACACATTACCCACATAGTCATTGGGAACATGTATATCCATTTTAACAAATGGTTCATAAAGTGTTTCAATTTTTACGGCATCAGGTAGTTTGGATGGGTTATCAATATCAAGGGTTTTACCTTCAGTGGTATCGACCTTGTAGATAACTGAAGGTGCTGTGGCTATGAGTTGTACTTCAAATTCGCGCTCAAGGCGTTCTTGGATAATTTCCATATGTAAAAGCCCCAAAAAACCACATCTATACCCAAAACCTAAGGCTTGAGAGGTTTCTGGCTCATAGGAAAAGGCTGCATCATTAAGTTGTAATTTTTCTAGAGCTGCTTTTAAGGCTTCGTAGTCATCTGAATCTGAGGGATAAAGCCCACAAAAAACCATTGGCTTAACTTCCTTAAACCCTGGTACAGCCTCGGTTGCTGGGGCACTGCAAAGAGTGATAGTATCGCCAACCTTAGCATCACCAAGTTCCTTAATACTACCACATAAAAAACCAACCTCCCCAGCCGAAAGTGTTGGTACATCTTGAGCTTCCGGCGAAAATACGCCTAAGCGTAAAACTTCATATTCCTTTTCGGTAGCCATTAACTTAATGCGATCATTTTTGCGTATAGTACCATCCACGATACGAAACAATACCACAACGCCTTGATAGCTGTCATACCAAGAGTCGAAGATTAAGGCTTTTAAGGGTGCACTAACATCACCTTCTGGAGCGGGTAAACGCTCAATAAGGGCTTCAAGCACATCAGCAACCCCTTCTCCAGTTTTGGCAGAAACTGGCAAGGCACCTGTGCAGTCAAGGCCGATGGATTCTTCAATTTCATCCTTAACTCTTTGTACATCTGCACTTGGTAAATCAATTTTATTTAATACTGGAATTATTTCATGGTCATGGTCAAGAGCAAGATAGACATTAGCTAAGGTTTGTGCTTCTACACCTTGGGTAGCATCAACAACCAGCAGAGCTCCATCGCAAGCAGCTAAAGAGCGTGACACCTCATAATTAAAATCTACGTGACCTGGGGTATCAATAAGATTTAAAATATATTTTTTACCCGCCTTAGAAGTGTAGGGAATACGAACAGTTTGAGCTTTAATAGTGATACCGCGTTCACGCTCAAGGTCCATTTTATCAAGGTATTGATCACGCTTTTCACGATCCGAAACCAATTTTGTTACTTCTAAAATTCGGTCTGCAAGCGTTGATTTACCATGATCAATGTGGGCAATAATGGAAAAATTACGAATATGGTCTTGTTTTGGCATAACATATAGTCAATACCGCAAATATTAACAAAAGTCCAAACTTGTTTTATAGATGTTTTTGAATCAGACATATTCATGTAACACCACAAAAACACATACAAATATCTTGGAATGAGAGTAATGTTATAGCTTGAAACCCTAATATGCTATAAAATTATATCTTCTCTAACAATGGTTTTAAACTGTTGTTTTTTTACCCATAAAGGAATTTAGAACAGACGAACGCACAGCGTAGGATTTTTCCGTGTCCATTTGTTCAAGCTCTGCTCTATCTATATAATAAATAGCTCCGCAAGGGCACATGGAAGCACAAGCAGGCTCCATTCCCTGCTCTCTACGTGTAGCACATAAATCACATTTACGACTACCAACACCTTTATCTGATTCAAAAAAACCTGCATATGGACATGCCATCATACAAGCACGTGTTTCACAGCCACGACAAAGCATGGGGTTAAGTATGACAGCATTATTCTCATCACGGCTAATGGCACCATGAGGGCAAACTCTCATACAAAAGGCTTTTTCGCAATGCACACAGTAAACTGGTACAATTTGCCCCTCCGCACTACGGGCCATCACAATGCGCGGCTGATCATATAAGAACTTACAAACTGCTTCACAAGTTTCGCAACCAATACATTTTTCATAATCTATATATAATGTTTTTCCAGAAAGTGTTGTGCTACTCATAATTTTACCTTAATGAATTTGGTGCGATAACGTCCGCCGCATAATTATATTCTGACTCACGATGTTGTGCTTTTAAGTCTAACCAATGGTTTAATGAACGCGCTGCCCTAAGCCCACTATATACAGCCTTACCAATCTTACTTGGACCAGTTAGCACATCTCCGGCTACAAATACATTATCAATCTTAGTCATATGCAACCAACGCACTTCACCACGGCGTACATCTTTTAAGCCAAGCTGATCTTGGAAAGGCGGTGTAGGTATCTCCCCAATGGCAGAAATAATCATATCTGCCTCAAGACTACATTGCTCACCTGTTTTTTTATCTGTATACTCAATGCCTTCAACAGTGGATTCACCAAGTACACGTGTGGGTAAACATTGTTCTTGCCAAATACAGCCATCATTAACTAAACGCTCTATTTCAAAAATGCCTGCAGGTGCTTCTTGCATGGTTCGACGATACAATAAATGCACACTAGCAGCACCCATTTGTAAGGCACTATGCACCACATCCACAGCCGAATATCCAGCCCCTATGACCACAATGCGCTTACCCTTTACATCATAAACTTGCACAGTATCGCTAGCATAGCGAGCAGCACGGATGGGAAATAAAAATTCAAGACCTGAAAGTACATTTTTTAAATTATCACCTTCAATACCCATGCGGCGCGACTTCCAAGATCCTGTGCAAATCATAATGGCATGGTGTTTTTCCACCAATTCATCGAGGCTACGCATATCTTGAGAAAAGTGGTCGCCTTCTTCTTCAAAAAGAGGATTTGAACAACAAACCTTGGTATTACTATGAAAATGCACCCCATAGGTTCTAGCTAAAAAGTTAGTACCACGATGAATACGGTCAGAAGGAATACGATGCCCAGGAATACCAAAAAGCATTAAACCACCAGGTTTTGGCAACTTATCATATATATCAACCTGATAACCATACGAAGCCAAAAGTCCGCCCGCAGCAAGACCAGAAGGTCCAGCCCCAATAATACCTACACGCCTGTTATTTGGCGGTGCGGGATCCTTTTTCAAAAAGGCAAAATTCATCATGTCTTCCATTATAAAGCCTCTTTTTTATGCATAAAACCAACCTAAAAAAAGCGTACTAGCTCAAAAAGCTTATGACGTGGGGTGGTGGAAATATGATAATATTGATTTTGTGGTATATATATAAATGGGATATCTTCACTACGCTGCAACAAAAATAATGAAAGAATAACCCTATTCACCGCTTGATGCCCAACTATAAGAAGCGGCATATCTCCAGCTAGAAATAATGCCCTGCGCAAACCACGTCTTACTCGCTCACGCAATGTGGCATAACTTTCGCCGTTGGGGTAGGCATAGGTATATTTATTTTCTCTGCGCCCTTTGGCAACTTCGGGCATATTAGTATCAATATCCACATAGCGCATACCCTCGCAATCGCCAGCCCAAATCTCATCAAATTCCTTTAAGGCCATGCATGCACTTTGAGGTCTACTGGCAAGCAAGGGAGCTGCTGTTTCATGTGAGCGTAGTCTGGTAGAAGTAAATATCCATGGTATTTCATGCTCTTGCAGATAATTAGCCAAACTTTTAGTTTGATTTAACCCCTTTTCGGTTAAGGGAGGGTTACCCCCTATGCGCCCTTCAACATTAAATTGAGTTTGTCCATGTCTAACTAAATATAAATTACGCACCCACATAGACACCATAACATCACGTATGGCCGGATAGTGCGGAGAGCCTTCGCAAGGATTTTCGGATAAAATACGGTTTGCTGTGGCATCCACACATAGCCAATACTTTTCATCCGGTCCAACTGGTTCATAAATTTGTTCATAATAAGCAATGCGTGCATGAAAACTTTGCAAAGCAGCTGCTTCAGGCATAGTTTGAAACTCTGGCAGCTGACATTTTGCACGGATAAAGTGATCTTGTAATAATGGGTCTTCATTGACACAGTCTATGAAGAGAACAGGATGATCGGTAAGAGTTTGTAAAATAACTTGCCGCCTAGCACGACTGGCATTGGTGGCATCTAAAATTGCTACATCACCACCTTGGGCCAAAAAATCCTGAGCTCGTTTCATATTTTGAAATGCAATATTTTCGCGCATTTCACGCCCATGGGTATTGCTGGCGGAGTAAAATTCAGGCTCAGTTGACTCCTCCCCTGCAAGCTCGCGTCTAACATCGCCATTATTAAAAATGGCGGCCTTAGTACCTTCATCACGCAAGTTTTCACAAATACGCCTAGCTAGCGTACTTTTCCCGCGGGCAGGTAAACCCACCATGGCCACATAAAGTTTACGCAAAATTACCTCACTGTTAGGCGCAAAAATCTTTTTTTGCCTAGACGGATAATATAATTCCCAGCTCCAAGTGGGCTTTGAGCGTCATCACAACGCACATCATCAATGGAAAAAGCCCCTTCTTTAATAAGCCTTCTAGCTTCACCTCTAGATTTTACCAAGCCTGCAGCCTCTAAAAATACCGGTGGCATGCTAGCCTCACCACTATCACAACTATATTCTGGCGCATCGTCCGGTACTCCACCACTAACAAATACTGCATTAAAGCCTTGACGGGCCTCCTTGGCATCTTTTTCTGAGTGATAACGTGTGACCATTTCTTCAGCCAATTCTTCCTTGGCAATTTTAGGGTGCAGACTACCCTTAGCCACAGCATCTTTCTTTTGAGCAATTTCATCCAATGAACTTGTAGAAAGCAACTCATAATAACGCCACATGAGCTCATCAGAAATTGACATGACTTTACCAAAAATATCACTTGGGCTTTCGTCAATACCAATATAGTTACCATATGATTTGCTCATTTTACGCACACCATCGGTACCTTCTAAAAGAGGCAAAGTAATAATACATTGTGATTCAATGCCATACTGACTTTGCAAATGCCGTCCCACAAGTAAATTAAATTTTTGGTCTGTGCCACCCATTTCTACATCAGACTTAAGAGCTACTGAGTCGTAACCCTGACAAAGTGGATATAAAAATTCATGAATAGCAATGGGGCGTTGCTCTTGGTAACGCTTTTCAAAGTCGTCGCGCTCAAGCATACGAGCCACGGTATAGCGCGAAGCTAAACGAATAAAGTCCGCCGCATCCATACTACCAAGCCAAGATGAATTGAAATCTACTACAGTTTTTTCTGCATCAAGAATTTTAAAAACCTGTTTTTTATAAGTTTCGGCATTGGCAAGTACTTGCTCCTTAGTCAAGGGAGGTCTTGTTTCTGTGCGTCCAGAAGGATCACCAATAAGGCCTGTAAAATCACCTATTAAAAATACAATTTTGTGCCCAAGTTCTTGAAAATGACGCATCTTATGCATAACTACTGTATGCCCTAAGTGCAAATCTGGAGCAGTGGGGTCAAACCCAACTTTAATAGTAAGCGGTTTGCCTCTAGCTATTTTTTTACGCAATTCAGCTTCATCAATTAATTCTGCAATACCGCGTTTTATTTGATTCATTTGTACATCAATATCTATCATAATTTAATCCTTGTATACAATTTTTTAAATGTAAGAAATCACTTATACAGTCAATGGGCTTAGTGTCAAGACTTTAAGTCAATATATGTGTAATAATAGCGTCTGCCTGCAAGGCAGCAGCTTGCATCACGCGGGGAGCAAGAGGGGGAAAAGTAGCCATATCTGATGCAAAATCACCTACCAGCACTAATTTACCTAACGTCCTTTGTTGCATGGGTGGACCACCAAAACCACAAATGCCAGAAGCACTGGCAATAAAAAAATCATCCTCTAAGGCATGCTCTACAAAAGTACGTTTGCTCATGGCATCGTCAAGAGCCTCTACCCAGTGCTGAGCCTTGGGTAGCATATCTTTAATATTTGCATCAGTTAAGCGCAATACATACTTATCAATACTAAGATTTGCGTCCAATTCGTACATAATATTAGCCAAAGCATCTACTTTAAGCATACCCACATGGCGCGGCATATAATACTGGCGATTTAAATTTGATGCATCAACCACGTCATGGTCAATTAAAGTAAATTTTTTAATGCCACTGCGCACCAAAAGCATGGCCACATTGGAACCAAGTCCACCCACACCTGCAATGCCAACACTTGTGTTTTTAAGCTTGCTTAATTGTTCTTGAGTTAAATATTTTTCTAAACCTTGATTTAGCATGATCTTATTTAGCAAAAAAAACTTTCAACTCTTCAACCAAACCAGGGATGGTAAACTCTGCTGGTTGAATATGACAATCTAAACCATGTTTTTGCATGGTTTTAGCCGTTATAGGCCCAATGGCAGCAAGCTTAACATTAGGGTATTGCTTCAAAGTTTGAGCAGGCACTAAGGATAGGAAATTATCCACTGTGGATGATGAACCAAATGTTATGCAATGAATACGCCCATTTTGTAACTCTTCAAGCACTTCTTCCTTGCGTGCAGAAGCAGGCTTTGTTTCATAAATGGGCAATACATCAACCAATGCACCAGCTTTGCGTAAAGCTTCAGGTAAAACTTCACGTGCTTCCATGGCCCGTGGTAAAAGAATATTTTGCCCCTTCATACCAAGAGCTAGCATACCTTCCACGACTCCTTCCGCCACATATTGAGCTGGCACAAAGTCTGCTTCTATACCGCGCTCACGCAAAATTTGCGCCGTTGCTGGACCAATGGCCGCAACCTTAATACCATGCAAGGCACGGCTATCTAATTTATGCAATTCTAAACGTTTCCAAAAATGCTTTACACCATTAACAGAGGTAAATACCAACCATTGATAAGTATTTAATTTATTAATGTGTGCATCAACCTCAGCATAGTCTGCCAAATCATGTATTTCAATGGTTGGAAATTGAATAACATGAGCCCCAAGTTCAGCCAGGTCTGCGGCAATTGTGCTTGCTTGTTCTCGAGCTCTGGTCACCACAATGCCCTTGCCAAGTAGGGGTTTTTGTTCAAACCAATTTAATTTATCACGCAAAGTCACCACATTACCAACCACAATGATGGATGGATTGGTAAAACCTTGCTTAACACCTTCCTCTGGTAAGGTGGCAATGGTTGCCACAAGAGAACGATGATGCGCCGTTGTACCCCAATGCACAAGAGCGGCCGGAGTATTGGAGTCAAGTCCTGCTTGAATGAGGTTTTTTGAAATATCTGGCAAGTTTTTCATACCCATTACAAAAACCAAGGTAGAAGCTGATTTTGCAAGAGCATCCCAATTATGCACCGAACCAGGCTTAGTGGGGTCTTCATGCCCAGTTATAATGGTCACTGATGAAGCGAAAGAACGGTGTGTTAGCGGGATTCCAGCATAGGCAGGCCCACCAATGGTACTTGAAATACCAGGTACTTCTTCAAAAGGAACACCAGCGGCTAAGAGTTCTTCGGCCTCTTCACCACCGCGTCCAAATATGTATGGGTCTCCACCTTTAAGCCTTGCTACAACATGGCCTTCCTTAGCTTTTTGTACAATGAGTGCGTTTATTTGGTCCTGAGGCAGGGCATGGTCTGCAGCTCGTTTACCCACATAAATAAGCTCGGCATTAGGCTTTGCATAATTAAGTAAGCTTGGATTAGCAAGAGCGTCATAAACTATAACATCAGCCATCTCCAAAATATTTTTGCCTTTGATGGTCAAAAGTCCAGCATCACCTGGACCTGCTCCAATAAGATATACTTTCATTAAATGCCACTCCGCATAAGTTCAACTAAAGAACGTACCCCAAAACCCATTGCACCCACAGGACTTAAAGCTGTCTTTTTGAAGGTCCAATCAGCCCCGGCAATATCCAAGTGCGCCCAACGCACATCTTCTTTAATAAAGTTTTTTAAGAATAAGGCTGCCGTAATAGCACCACCCTCACGTGGCCCCATATGTGATATATCAGCAACTTGGCTCTTTAAGCCCGCGTCATAATTACTCCACAAAGGTAAAGGCCAATAATAGTCACCAGTTAACTTTCCAATACTGCAAAGCTCTGCACTTAATGCCTCATCATCGCAAAAAAGTCCTGCTATTTCATTGCCAAGAGCCACAGCACATGCGCCAGTTAGAGTGGCTATATCAATTATAAAAGCTGCACTCCATTGCTCCTGGGCATAGCTTAGGGCATCACATAATACCAAACGCCCCTCAGCGTCGGTATTTAATATTTCTATTGTCTTACCTGCATGGGATTTTACCACATCCCCTGGGCGCATGGCTTTTCCGCCTGGCATATTTTCAGCGCAAGCAAGTATGCCAATGACACGACGTTCAATGTCATCTTGTCCCACAGCTTCCATTGCGCCCACAATAGCTGCAGCACCGGACATATCACTCTTCATGGTATGCATATTTTGAGCTGGCTTTAAGCTAATACCACCAGAGTCAAAAGTTAAACCCTTGCCAACCAAGATGATGGGATCATCATTTTCATGCCCCTTGGGAGCATGCTCAATAATGGCCATACAAGGTGGATTAGTAGAACCATTACCCACAGCAAGAAGTGCATTGCAACCAAGCTTTGCAAGCTCTTTTTGGTCTAATAGTGTATACTTCATGCCATGCCTTTTAGCTACACCTTGAGCGGCCTTGGCCAATGCTTTTGGAGTCATAATATTGGGTGGAGTATTGGCAAGGTCTCTAGCCAAAGCAACACCGCAGGCTGCATGCTCACCACGACGTGCTGCAGCATGTTCTGCATCAGGCACAGATTTTTGTGCAAATCCAAGGGCTAACCACTTTGGGTCTGGCTTTTGCTCTGGCTTGGGTGTTCGCAAAGCCATAAAGCGATATAACCCCATAAAGGCCGCAAAAATAGCTTCTTCAACTAAGCGTGTGCATTGAGCTGGTAAGGTTTCTAGAGCTGGTACAGGAATTAAAATAGATTCTACTCCAAGCTCACGGCAACGAGCTATGGCTGAACCTATAGCCATACGAAAAGTTTCTAAAGAAAATTTATCCCGCTCCCCAAGACCTATGGCGATTACGCGTGGAATTGCCTGATCAGGGTGACCATAAAATAAAGCCTCTTGGCCTTTACTGCCATCAAAATCTTTTAATCCTGGGGCTATGGTAAACCACGGGCTTGCCTCACCAACTTCTGCACAAAGACTTGATGGATCTTCGCCCTTACAAGCGAAGGTAAGCATAATTTGGCCTTTCCATGCACTAGGGCCTTGGGCTTGAAAACGTATATCCACAATAAAGCTCCTTGCAAATTTGCGTATAATCATTCATGCTGTAATAATATTACAGTATACGCTTTATTGGCACTTTTGCCAAGGGCTTAGATATGGCGTGAAAAATTTGAGATATGCAGACAAAAAACATACACAGTTGCAACTTGAAACCATATTTAAACCCTGAGATATATTTATGCTTTGTCTTTATATGATAATGTGTTAAAAAGGTTCTTATGTTACTATATATTCACGTGCCTTTTTGTCGTACCAAGTGTACTTATTGTGCCTTTCATTCCGTAGGAGTTGGTAAGGGTATTAATATTTTACAGCATGAGCCATTTTGCAAGTATATTGATACATTATTTATGGAGCTTGCAGTTTGGAGTGATCGTTTTTCTGGTATGCCCATACAATCCATATTTTTTGGTGGTGGCACGCCAAGTTTATTGCCTGCAAAAGTAGTTAAGCTTTTACTTGAGCGTATTCATAAAAATTTTGCTGTTCAAGAAGATGCTGAAATAACCTTAGAAGCCAACCCGGAGTCTTTGCGCTCTAAGCAACATATTCGTGGGCTTTTAAACGCCGGGGTTAACCGACTCTCTATTGGTCTACAAAGTTTGGATGATGCTTACTTACGCCAACTTGGCCGCTCTCATAAAGTGAAAGATAGTCTATATGCCGTCATGCTGGCGCGTGAGATGGGTTTTGCTAATATTAATGTGGACCTAATGTGGGGTTTACCCTCGCAAGGGGTTAGGAATTGGCTTAACACCTTACGCGAAGTTACCCGCATGAAACCCAACCATATTTCCACCTATGGGCTTACTTTAGAAAAAGGTACTGACCTTGAACACGAATTTAGCGAGGGCAAAATTCAACTACCCACCGAGCGAGACCAATCCGTTATGTTTATTGAGGGCGCAGCTATCTTAGAGGAACAAGGTTATTTACATTATGAAATATCAAATTTTGCGCGTATGGGTTTTCAATGTAAGCATAACCTAGGCTATTGGGAAGGCAATGATTATCTTGGCCTTGGGCCTTCTGCCACGTCCACCATACAAGGTAGAAGGTGGAGTAATCCTCTAAGTCAAAATTTATGGGCCGATAAAATTTCCAAGGATTGTCTAGATGATGAGGCTATAAATTTAAGCCCCACCGAACGAGTGCTGGAGCTGATTATGCTACGCTTGCGCACTGCACGCGGACTTAGAGTAAAAGCCTATAAGGCCTTAACAGGAAGAGATTTTTTAGGAGATCACAAAAAGCTTATTCAAGCTTTACATGAAAATGGGCTTATTCGTATTCGCGATGGCTATTTACGACTCACTAGAAGTGGAATGCTTGTATCAAATAGTATTTTATCAAACATTTTTTCACAAACCGAAACTATATTAAACACCCCCCTACCCAGGGATGACGATAAAGAAATAGAATAAATTTTAATAACTTATAACAATAATATTTTCTGACTTAACAAGTAAAAATAACAAAACCTATGGAAAAGACCTAAACAAACATTTTCCATAAACAAGCTAATTAATTGCGCTTAAGCTCCATAGCTTTTTGTAACATTAAATCAGCCGTGGTCACAGACTTGCTATTGGCCTGAAAACCGCGCTGCGTAATAATCATATTTACCATTTCGCGTGCCATATCCACATTAGACATTTCAAGCGCATTAGCATGGATAGTACCAAAGTTTTCTGTCCCAGCTTCACCTAGGGTCATTGTGCCAGACTCAGGTGTGGCAGAGAAAAAATTTCCCCCTTCACGGCGCAGGCCGTCTTCACTGGTAAAACGAGCTAGGGGTAT